>NZ_JBRYHT010000002.1:0-380612 GCF_053309355.1 Citrobacter freundii complex sp. 2025EL-00176
CCGCCGAACAATTGGCTGACGCCAGTAGGCTTAAAGCCATTTTTGAGTCCAAGAAGAAATCTCTTGGGCTCTCTCAGGAGACGCTGGCTGAACAGATGGGTATGGGTCAGAGTGGCGTTGCACAACTGCTCAATGGGACCAACGCAATTAATGCAACTCATGCAGCTCAGTTCGCTAAAATTCTGGGTGTGAAAGTTGACGACTTCAGCCCATCGCTTGCAGCTGAAATATCAGCAATGTTTGAAGCTATCGCAAACGGAAAAAACCATTCTTCAGTTTATGAATACCCACTACTAACCGAAGTTCAGGCTGGTTCCTTCTGTCCTGTAAGCTCTTACACTGAGCGAGATGCAAAGGAATGGGTTTCCACTACAGTTAAAGCCAGTGATTCAGCTTTTTGGCTTGAAGTTTCTGGACATTCAATGACCGCACCACCTGGTGTAAAGCCAAGCTTTCCTGAGGGTATGCTAATCCTCATAGATCCAGAACAGGATGTTGAGGCAGGTGATTTTTGCGTTGCTGGTATTTTTAACGACTCAGAAGTGACATTTAAGAGATTCGTTCGTGAGGATGGAAGGCCGTGGCTTGAACCACTCAATCCTAGCCCACGATACCAAGCAATTGAATGTAATGAACATTGCAGGATAATAGGTAAGGTTGTTAAGGCCCAATGGCCTGAAAATATCTTCGAATAAGGAGCCAATCGGCTCCTTTTTTTTGCATCTTTTTTCACCTTAATAATCATGAAGTTAACACTTTTAGTGATAATTTTATCACTAGAGGTGTTGACCAATTAATCACTATTGGTGATACTCAATGTGCACCGCAGTGATACATTCTTAATTATAAGGAGACAGGTGTTTCAGTCAGTCACGGTAAGCATCTCGCAGGGTTCTTACCGGGACTGGAAGAGTTACCACTTGGAGACGGTTCTTTTAAATGTCCTGGACAGTGGCGCTTTGGTCGCGATAACAACCACTCCAGTTGATCCTGGGAGTTATCAGGTCAGTGAGATGCCAGCACTCTCGACGGCAGTGACAGCCGGAAGTAGACGGCGAAGCCCAGACGATATCTGTGTGGCTTTAAAAACAGATGGGAACCGGTGGAATCCCGGTGCACAACGAAAAGAGCGCTGGCATGCAAAAAATATCTCGCAGCCGTAGCAGCACCAAAAGCCAGGATGGAACGGCAGAAACGCGGTAGTGCTCTTTTCGTTGTGGTGAATGACGGGGCTGACCGTCAAACGGTTGAGAAAAGATAAGCAGGCGAAACGTTCTAAGCGAGCATACGGACTGATCGAACGCGGATGGAACGGGCGGTTACGATATTGAAACACCGAGCCACTGAGCTGGAGATCAGCGCCAGCCACCACACACCAAATCACGTAGCCAGCGTGGTACCAGGAAGTAAGAAAGCTGTGTGGAGTCTTGGCGGTACCAGTACCAACCTTTGAAGTCCCTGGTACCGCCCTTTTTACTCAACTGAAAGCGCGTTCTGTCCCTTGTCATTAAGTGCCAGTTCGTTAAATCCAAAACCAGCGGAACGCGCTTTCATTTGAGTGGAGAAATTAAGCACCGGTATTGCAGTACCGGTTATGGCGATCAGCCTCAAGCATCCACTGGGTGCTTGGTGATGGTAATAACGCCATCTCAACCTTACAGGAGACGTTGAGACTGTTCTGGTTGAATTGGAGAGATATTCTTAGCCCGCTTCGCGGCGGGCACTTTTTCTGGAGGTTGTATGTCTGCGAATGATCTGGCGGTAAAGTACGGTACTTACCAGCCCGAAAATTTACTGATTATTCTCCCACTGGACGAAGCATCAGACATCATTCGAGAGCGTCTTCGCGCCGAGGTAAGGCGTGAGCTGGAATCTGAATATGAAGATCGTATTTCAGACGCAGAAGAAGATGCTTCCGAATGGGAATCGAAATCTGATAGTTACGAATGTGATGCCACCTGCTTCGCCAGAGCAGTTGAAAAGGCTTTACTGGCACCATCATTCGAAGAGGCCAAAATTATTCTCGAACGAGTTAGATCAGATAACAGGGAATATTTTTAACTAATTATTAATTAACGAATTAGGCAGCATTCATAGTGCCGGGATTCGTGCAACCAAAATTCAGCGCCGTGCAGGGCGCATATAACACGGAGAAACTAACCATGACGACCACACAGAACGTCACTGAGCTACAACCACGTATGACCAGAGAGCAACTGATCGATGCGGCCCGTAAAGCGGCCCCTCTCCTTCCAACTGCTTCCCAGTGGCTGATGAATGAACTGGCTAACCGCTACGATGTTCAGGGTGTCGCACTGTGCGAATCAATGGAACAGCGTAAGTCGCTGGCTATTGAGAACACCGTTTTGCGCGACGATGTTAACTGCTGGGCCAAAGAGTGCGACCGCATCGTTGAACGTCATACCAAATCGCCGACCAATATGCACATGCTGGAGGCGCAGAGAGAATTACGCGAGTTAACTCCAGTTACCGATCAGGTTATTCGCGATATCCAGGCCACTGGCGTGGAAAAGTACGCAAACGTCACTATTGCTATAGGCAAAGAAGAGCAAGAAGAAAGCATTGTTTACGCTGGTAATCAGGCTCTGTTATTCGCTAACCAACTTCGTGAAGGTACTGCGTAATGGCCGCCAACTCATTCAAACAGATGTCCCGTGACGGGACCATCAAGCGCACCGATACCGGGATGTTTATCAGCCTTGAACATATCCACGTGCGTGAAGGATTCAACAAGCGTGAAGACGACGAACGCACCCGCCAGGCTGATGATGACCTATTTAACTATCTGATGAACGGTGGCACCGTTCCTCCACTGGAGGTTATCGCACGTGATGAAGGCGGTGTGTGGGTTGTTGAAGGCCATCGCCGCCGTCGCTGCTACGCACGTTGTGCTGAAGCTGGTAAGCCAGTAGACCGCATTCATATCATGCCGTTCAACGGTAACGATGTGCAGCGTCTGGCTCGCATCATGACCAGTAATAACCAACTCCCACTTTCCGATATTGAACAGGCTGCTGTTATTCAGGAGCTTCATAACGCTTTCAACCAGACCACCAGCGAGATTGCAAAGCTGGTCAATAAGTCTGTAGCGACCGTTGAGAAGTTGCTCACTCTGAGTACCGCCAATTATGACGTTCAGCAGGAAGTTAAATCTGGTGCCGTATCTGTTGATGTTGCTGTTGACCGCGTTCGTGAGTTTGGCGAACAGGCTGGTGAGGTTCTCAAGCATGATAAAGCAGTAGCCGCAGCCCAGGGGAAAACAAAAGTTACGCGCAGTTCTATCGCTCCGGAACTCAACATTAAAAGCGCTCGCCGTTTCGTGGAGTTAATGTCCATGGCGACGATCAGCGATGAAGGCGTGTTCACTTTACAAGGTACGGCACTGGCTGAAGCTCTGGCGATCATCGACGAACACAAAACCATTGCTGAAGCTCGCGAAACATATCGCCTTTCACAGCCAATCCCTACGACAGAGATTATCGGGAAAGTGCTGTATGTGAAGCTGGACGGTAAGGAAATCGGCTCAGCAATAATTTATCGCGGTAAGAACGTCACCCTGGATTTAGGCGATAAAAAAATAATCGCCAGCCAGTCAAAAGCAGTGGCCCACTTCGTCAAGCAATACAAACTGCAGCAGGAAAATCATCATGACAACAACCAATAAACCAATGACCGGTGCACAACTGGATGAACTGATGGCAGTCGCCATGCGCATGCAGTCTGACAGTGAAAAGATGGGTGAACGTTCTGTTTCCATGTTTGCCTATGCGGTTCAGATTGCTGTATTAGAAATTCGCGAAACACGTTGTAAGTACGAAGAACTGCAATTACAAAACGCAGACATTGCAGTACAGCTCGCTAACGCCGAGAGCAAGTGCAGGGAGCTGGCGGCGGAGAATGCGGGGGCAAAAAAAATCATCAGCGAGTGTAGAGAGTATTTCATTGCTGGCGTGATGAATCGCATCCGACCAACCAACGAAGGGTATCTGCATATGATTTGCGACACCTTTGAAGACGAAACCCCAGCGACGGACGCTTTCCTGGCTGAAGTGCGGGCCAGCGCTATTCCTGAAGGTTACGTGCTTGTACCTCAACAAATTTTCCTTGAGCCATCCGACATTGAGTCTATTTGCTCGCAATGCGGTGACGGCAATGAATCTGGGTACGGTGATTTTACTGACGGGTTGCTATGGGTTGGTAGCATTCAACGTGACGACGGCAGTATTGCCCATGGTCTGCATATTTCGTCAGCAGATTATTCAGAGGAAGGCGGTATCACTATTTGTGAGTTCGCCGCCCAACTTCGCAAGGAGTCAGTCCAATGACAGCACTCAACAAACCGGCATACCGCGCTGATGGTGGTGATATTGGCACTGGCCGCCTCAAAGAGATAGCTGACAACGCCTATGGCGATGAAGAAAAGCGCTGGCTGGCGCAGCGTGTGCTGGCGCTGCTTGATGAGATGGAAGCCGCAGAAAGGGAACGAGACAACTGGCGCAACAGTTTTGATAACGAGCGTTTTCGTGCTGATAAGTTGGCAGAGGCATTCAAAACAGAACATGAACAATTAGTAATGGCTAATAGGGCGCTTATCACGCAGCACGTGAGGGCTAACGGGGCAGAGAATCGCATGGCAGAACTGGAGGCAAAGTTAGCTAATCCCGTTTCGCTGCCAAAAACAAACGGCTACTGGAATGAGCAAGAAAAAGCATATGAAGAGGCTATTACTCTCGCCAGGCGGCAGATTCGCCTAGCAGGATTCCGGTGTGAGGGGGATGAATAGATGGCTAAGCGAGCAAAAATCGAAAAGATTTTCGTTGTTGTTTCCCGTTCTGGAGGGATTGTTGGTTGCGGCATTGACGCCCCCAGCGCGTGCCGCGATGCCGTGGAAAATTCCGGCATCCACTCCAACTGGAAAGATATGGCACTTAGCGGTGGATATGGCGTTACCACGGCAACTGCAAACGTTACTTACGACAAAGATAAACTTGATGAGTGTTTCGCGTACTGGCGCGAAGCTGCTGCATTGGCGTGAAGGGTGGATGAGATGGCAGATATTAGCAATGGTCCAGTATCAACACTACCAGGCCATTTTGCCGGAGTGCCGGTGGGTACTAAATGCGATGAGCACCCTGATCGAGATGCAGTTCGTCGCGTTCAGGGGGAAACAGATTCGTTTGGTTGTGAATATCACGACATGTGCCAGGAATGCCACGATGAATACGTTCGTGAAACCAATAGCACCGACTATTCAGGTAAATGCAACTGGTGCGGTAAACACGCCGAACGCTTAATCCCTCACAGGGATATCGAAGAAGGGAGCCACGGTCGAGTCTATGAGGTGTGCAAACCCTGTATTGATGCCGAACGCCAGCGCTGGGAGGAAGAAGATGAAGAAAGATGGTGAAACCATGCTCTCATTAACCAAAGGCCAAAATAACCACCCGGCACACGGTCCTGTATCACTCGATCGCCTGCACCAGATAAGCGAAATACTCAGCAAAGCAGCAGCACAAAGCGACGGCGGTAATCTCGGCTACGCAATGGCTGATGCTGTGAAGGTGATTAATGAGGTGCTGGAATGCCGCAAGGCTGGCAAATTTCCAATAACCCAAGATGGTTATGTGATGGTCCCGAAGAAACTAACCGCTGAGAACGGCGCTAAGGGCGAGCTATCCGGTGAGTTTTCAGAAACGAAGTTTATAAACTGCCCGGAGTGTTTTGGTGATGATGAGTGCGAAACATGTGACGGTAGCGGAAGGCTTGAAATTACCGTTCCTGTCACCTGGACGACCATCAAAGCTATTTGGGCTAAAGGTGTCGAGCATTTCGAAGCAGCAACGCAGCAGGAGGTGAAGTCGTGTTCAAGGGAAAGCTAATCAGCAGTCAACGCTATCTTGATAAAGCAAAGGTCGCTGAACGCGCCATACGATTTAAGCGCTTCATTGTCTCTGTGTATCCCGTGATTTTGCGCGGTAAGCAATACACTATCCTTATGGACGGTCATCATAATTATGCTGCTGCGATGCTCGCAGGGGTTGATCCTGATTATCGTCCGATTGGTAAAAAAGTGATGAAAATAATTAATACCCTTAGCGAACAAGAACGGGAGGCATTTTTCATAAACAACGTGACCGATTCCGATTATTACTTCGTGGAGAATGGTCAGGTAGTTAAAGAATTATTACTTCCAGATACATCATGCCGTTTTCAAGCACATGCAAATAATCAGTGGATATTCGGCGGTTAAATATGTCCAGCAAACTTAAACAGCGGCGATTGCGCCGCCTTAGATCGGATGTGGCATGGTGGAAATCTGAAGCTGAATACTGTAAGGCGAGAGTGTTCGAACAGGAAAACGAAATTGCTGAACTCAGAAGCATAGTTATTCGTGTGCCAATGCCAGTAATGGTACCAGTAGAGATAGTTAATCAACTTAATGGGAAGGGTTCGAAAGAATATCCATTATGTCGCAATTGCAACGATGGAACCCGTCACGGATGTTCATCGTGTGCTTACAGAATGAAGTAACCGGGTGCAGCCGGTTTAAGTGGAGAACTATCTATGAGCGGACAAATCCAACGTTTTCTTACTCCAGATGACCTCTATCAATTAACTGGTTATCGTCGCCCTTCCCTACAATGCAAAGCTCTCAGGGAGAGTGGTGTATTTTTTATCCCACGTAAGGACGGCAGGCCAGGAACAACATGGGATCATGTATCAAACCCGGTTGGCCTTAAGTTGATAGTGAGTAATCCAGAGGAAGAAGAACCAAACTTTAAGGATATGTAATGTCTAGAGCTCGCAAAAACCCCGATGATAACTGGATGCCTCCCCGCGTTCGTCGGGGAAAATCTGCTTATGAGTTTCGTACAACAGATGGTCGTACCATCAGGTTGTGCAATCCTGATTTAACAAAATCGCAGGTATGGGCAGCTTACGAAAACTTCATTAACGATTTAAAGGTTGGTACGAACTTCAACGCACTTTGTGAAGAGTTCTTTAATTCCGGAGATTTCCACGAGTTAGCAACTGAAACGCGAAAAGACTACAGAAAATACGGTTCAAAGGTAAATGTGGTCTTCGGGAAAATGAAGCCGGATAACATCAAGCCTGAGCATATCAGGAAGTATATGGATAAAAGGGGTGTTAAGAGCAGGGTTCAGGCGAACCGAGAGAAAGCGTTTATGTCGAGGGTGTTTAGGTGGGCATATGAGCGTGGCAAAGTGAAGATTAATCCATGCCACGGTGTGAAGCAATTTAAGGAACTGGCGCGCACCCGTTACGTCACGGACAAAGAATATGAAGCACTATTTAGCGTTTCGTCAGTACCGGTGAAGATTGCCATGGAATTAGCCTATTTATGCTGCGCACGTCAGGGTGACATTCTGGATCTTAAAAAGAGCCAGATACTTGATGAAGGTATTCTAATTCAGCAAAGCAAGACAGCGGTGAGCCAGATTAAGGCTTGGACTGTGCGCCTATCGAATGCGATCACACTGGCAGATTCCCTTCCGTTAAACAGCGGCATGGTGAGTCTGTACGTGCTCCACCAGCAGTCAGGTTCTCGTTACACCCGAGATGCATTTAATGCTCAGTGGATGAAAGCGAAAAAGTTAGCCGCTGAAAAATTTCCTGAGCTCGAATTTAACTTCACGTTCCATGATCTGAAAGCTAAGGGGATATCTGATCTGGAAGGAACGCTGCATGAGAAACAGGAAATATCAGGCCACAAAAATGCTTCGCAGACTGCAAGATATAACCGCAAAATATCTGTTGTTCCGGTCGTTGGGGGGCAGTAATGCCCTCTTTTTATGGCGAAGCTGAATGGCGAAACAATGGTGAACATGTAGCACAAAAACAAAAAAACCACCCGTAGGTGGTTTCACGACACTGCTTATTGCTTTGATTATTCTATTCTTTCCCATGGTACCCGGAGTGGGACTTGAACCCACACAGCGCGAACGCCGAGGGATTTTAAATCCCTTGTGTCTACCGATTCCACCATCCGGGCTCGGGAAGAAATTGGAGGCGCGTTCCGGAGTCGAACCGGACTAGACGGATTTGCAATCCGCTACATAACCGCTTTGCTAACGCGCCGAAATCTTCTGGCTTTTCAGCCGACACCCGCTATTGCCGATGCCTTTAATTTGGAGCGGGAAACGAGACTCGAACTCGCGACCCCGACCTTGGCAAGGTCGTGCTCTACCAACTGAGCTATTCCCGCATCACCAAGTAACTTTGTTAATCACTTGATTTTGTTATCGTCTGGCAATCAGTGCTGCCGTTCGATGCGTTGCATTCTACTTACCTGACGCAATGAGTCAACGATATTTTTCACCACTGACGATCGTTTGCTGAAATTTGCGCCGAAACGATCACTGTTCAAGCAAATCTCCCCATGCAGCGCTCAAATACTGGAACATTGACCACAAAGTCAGTACCGCGGCGACGAAGAAAAGTGCGATCCCGGCATACTCTACCCAGATATTTGGACGCCACAGCAGCCACGCCAGTGCGGCCATCTGCGAAGTCGTTTTCACTTTACCGATCCAGGACACTGCAACACTGCTGCGTTTGCCCAGCTCAGCCATCCATTCACGTAGCGCAGAGATGATAATTTCACGCGCGATCATCGTGGCGGCAGGAAGCGTCACCCACCAGCTGTGATAGTGCTCCGTCACCAGAACCATCGCGATAGCCACCAGCACTTTATCGGCAACGGGATCGAGGAAGGCGCCAAAACGCGTGCTTTGGTTCCAGCGACGCGCCAGATAGCCATCAAACCAGTCGGTGACCGCCGCGATACAGAAGATCAGCGCACAAACAAAGGGAGCCCAGGTGAATGGCAGATAAAACGCCAATACAAAGAATGGGATCAGGATGACGCGAAACAGCGTGAGCAACGTAGGGATATTAAATTGCATATGACGGATAACTATCTGTTGTCAGTGAAATTACCCCTATGTTGCTACAGAGGGCCTAATGTTTCAACGAGTAGAAGATCTTTTCTGCCAGAGCTTGCGAAATACCCGGCACTTTTGCAATTTCTTCAATACTTGCGTTACGAAGACCTTGCAAACCGCCCATATATTTCAACAACATCTGCCGACGCTTGGGCCCAACGCCTTCAATGGTCTCAAGCGTGCTGGTACTTTTCACCTTCGCACGTTTTTTCCGGTGTCCGCTGATCGCATGATCGTGAGATTCATCGCGGATATGCTGTATCACATGCAACGCAGGCGAATCCGGCGGCAGGCTAAAGCCCTCACCTTCCGGCTCAAAGAACAGTGTTTCCAGACCGGCTTTACGATCGGCCCCTTTCGCCACCCCCAGCAAGAGCGGGTGCTGTTTATCCCAGGGAACATCCAGCTCGGCAAAAACGGCTTTCGCCTGCCCCAACTGACCTTTACCGCCGTCGATCAATATAACGTCCGGAACCTTACTTTCTTCGATCGCCTTACCGTAACGCCGACGCAGAACCTGATTCATCGCCGCATAATCATCGCCCGGCGTAATGCCGGTGATGTTGTAACGACGATACTCTGCGCGCAGTGGGCCATTGGCATCAAAAACCACGCAGGAGGCGACCGTCTGCTCGCCCATAGTATGGCTGATGTCGAAGCACTCCATACGCTTCACCGCAGGTAACTTCAATACGGAGGCCAGCGCCGTCAGACGCTGTGTAATGGTCGACTGCTGAGAAAGCTTGGTGGTTAACGCCACCGCTGCGTTGGTACGTGCCAGCTTCAGATAACGCGCGCGATCTCCACGCGGTTTCGTCTGGACGTTAATCTTCCGCCCGGCCAGTTCAGACAATGAATCCGCCAGCAGGGTTTTATCGCTAAGATTAAAATCGAGCAGGATCTCGCCGGGTAAGGTACGCATCTGACTACCCTGCAAATAAAACTGCCCGACAAAGGTTTCAACCACCTCGCCGAGTTCTGTTCCACCTGGTACTTTCGGGAAATAGCTGCGGCTGCCCAACACTTTACCCTGACGAATGAACAGTACGTGCACACAAGCCATACCCGCGTCAAATGCCACGCCGATAACGTCCAGATCGTCTCCGGAATTCGAGACAAACTGTTTTTCAGTGACGCGTCGTACCGCCTGAATTTGGTCACGAATACGTGCAGCCTCTTCAAATTCGAGATTTTGGCTGGCCTTTTCCATCCGGGCGATCAGTTGGGTCAATACCTGATCGTCTTTCCCGGACAAGAATAAACGCACGTACTCGACCTGCTGCGCATACTCTTCCTCACTCACCAGACCCGCCACACAGGGACCGAGGCAACGACCAATCTGATATTGCAGGCAAGGTCGCGAGCGATTGCGATACACGCTGTTTTCGCACTGACGGATGGGAAAAATTTTCTGCAGCAGCGCCAGCGTTTCACGTACGGCATAGCCGTTGGGGAACGGTCCAAAGTACTCGCCTTTGGCATGCTTAGCCCCACGATGCATCGCCAGACGTGGGTGAGTGTCGCCGCTGAGGAAAATAAAAGGATAGGATTTATCGTCGCGCAGCAATACGTTATAGCGCGGCTGATACAGCTTGATGTAGTTGTGTTCAAGCAATAACGCTTCGGTTTCGGTGTGTGTCACCGTGACATCAATCTGCTGGATTTGCGCGACCAACGCTTCGGTCTTACGCGACGCGAGATTGCTACGGAAGTAACTGGAAAGCCTTTTTTTCAGGTCTTTCGCTTTCCCGACATAGATAACCGTCCCGGCGGTATCATACATACGATAAACGCCGGGCTGACTGGTTACGGTTTTCAGGAACGCTTTGGCATCAAACTGATCGGTCACTGGCTTGTTAATGTCTCCGCATTACACAGGCCATGGCGAATTGCCAGGTGAGTCAACTCGACGTCGCCGTGAATGTTTAATTTACTGAACATTCGATAGCGATAGCTGTTCACCGTTTTAGGACTAAGATTCAGTTGTTCTGAAATCTCATTGACCTTCTGACCTTTGGTGATCATCAGCATAATCTGCAACTCGCGTTCAGACAAACTGGCAAACGGGGTTTCCGTTTTCTCAGGTTCAATCTGGCTGAGCGCCATTTGCTGAGCGATATCGGAGGCAATATAACGTTGCCCGGAATAAACCGAACGAATCGCACTCACTACTTCCTGGGGGGCGGCTCCTTTGCTGAGATACCCTGCGGCACCTGCCTGCATAACTTTTGCAGGTAACGGGTTTTCGGTATGTACCGTCAGCATAATCACTTTAATGTCTGCCGTTGAACGCGCAATTTTGCGGGTTGCTTCGAGACCGCCAATACCGGGCATATTCATATCCATCAGCACAACGTCCACGGAATTTGAGCGGCACCATTTCACCGCATCTTCACCGCAGCACGCTTCGCCGACAACTTTTATGCCTTTTATATCTTCCAGAATGCGTCGTATCCCTGCGCGCACCAGTTCGTGGTCATCAACAAGAAAAACGTTGATCAAAGGAATATCTCCAGAATAGGGATAACGCTACCGATAGTTAATCGGTCCTATGTTAACGGGTTTTATCTCAACTTTGAAATGTAAAAAACGTCCGACTTTCGATTTTGCTCTCGTTTTTGGAAATTAGATTGTACGACGTGTGGAAACTTCCAGGCCTGACAGGCTACTGCCACGGTTATATCTGCATAGCTGTTTCAGAATAGTGACAAAAAATTCATATTCCTGCGTTGAATGCAAACCAGGCAGCCAAAGTTGTAACAATAATTAACGAGTAAAATACTCGAAATAAACAACAAGTGGAGAAAATATATGCACTGCAACATGTTGTTTATTTTAATGTCCATCTCTTTCACTTGCACAAAAAACAACCACTGATATTTTTAGCCTCTCTTATGGTATACTCCGCCGCCTTAAGATTTGACATCGCACTTTTTCATTGAAACATAACGAGGAAAATAAATGAGTACGCCTGACTTTTCCACTGCTGAGAATAACCAGGAACTGGCCAATGAAGTCACCTGCCTGAAATCCCTGTTAACACTGATGCTGCAGGCAATGGGTCAAGCCGATGCTGGACGCGTGATTCTTAAAATGGAAAAACAGATCGCGCTGATTGAAGATCAATCACAGGCTGCGGTATTTTCCAGCACTGTTAAGCAAATTAAACAGGCCTACCGCCAGTAATAAGAAACCGGCTGAGAGCATCGCTATCAGCCGGTTTTGCGTCTGACACTCAGAACGATAATTTATTCAGATAAGCCCGGTCGCAGCGGCGTAACACGCTATCTGCGTTTTGTTTGGCGCATTGAATTTCTTTTGCATATTCTTCTGGTGAAAGTTGACGGTATTTTCAGAAATCGACAGTATTATCGCTATCTCCGAAGACGTTTTCCCCTCTGCGGTCCATTTCAATATTTCTTTTTCCCGCTTGCTAAAGCGCATCTCTGGCGCCATGACCATGTCATCTTCCAGTCGCGTCAGCACCGACAGACTTTCCCGCACCAGAAGCTGCATTCTGAGCTCCACTTCATCATTCGCAAAACGACTATTACGGATACTCGCTCGCGATACCGATAAAAATCCCAGCGCCCGATTCGGCAACAATAGGCATTGCGTCATCCCTTTGCGTAAACCGTGATGGCGTGCGGCGTCCCACAGGGGTTGCGCATCACGAAACAAGGTATCGTTCCAGGGTAAATGCCCCTGACTAAAGTTTTCAGGCTTCAGCACCGGATCAATGGCGAAATAATTCTCGGATTGATAATGCGCCACCCATGCTTCGGGGTAGGTCGTATGAAGTGACGTTTTAGGGCGGGTAAAGGGTACGGGATGACGAACACAGAGTGCGTAGAAATCGAACTCTAAATGCTGCGTCTGTTGTTGTAATTCATTATAGACATCCTCTGCCGTCGCCATTTCCTGAAAGCGTAACAGCATGCTCCGTCGCCAGGTGAAGAAATCATGATCCTGCATACTAAGTGGTAATGCCCCTGAGATTGATAATCATCCAAACATATGAAACAAGCTAACACATAAATGTATTTTATATATGCAAATTATCGGACAAATGAAGAATTACTTGAGCGTTACTCAACAGCCGGAGAAAGCAACAGAATCAAGCATTAATAATAAAGCAATATTTATAAATAGTTATGCGAGCAGCACTCACCATAAACAATGTCGGTGAGTGCTGCTTGAACTATTTACTGCATGAGGAATTTTTCGAGAAACTGACGGGTTCGCGGCTGTTGCGGATGCGTAAATAAAGATTTAGCCGGGCCCTGTTCCACTATTCGTCCTTGATCCATAAATATCGCCCGGTCGGCCACGTCGCGAGCAAAGCTCATTTCATGCGTCACAATCACCATGGTGCGTTTTTCCTGCGCCAACTGGCGAATGGTACTCAGCACCTCGCCAACCAGTTCAGGGTCAAGCGCTGAGGTAGGTTCATCGAATAAAATAACCTCTGGTCGCATTGCCAGCGCCCGGGCAATCGCCACACGCTGCTGCTGCCCACCGGACAAACGGCGCGGGTAGCTGGTTTCTTTTCCCGCCAGCCCGACTTTCGCCAGCAGTTCGCGCGCACGGGCTGTCGCTTCGGCTTTCGGTTCGCCTTTGACAATCACCGGGCCTTCAATAATGTTTTCCAGCACCGTACGATGGGGAAACAAATTAAAGTTCTGGAACACAAAGCCTACATGCTGGCGCAACTGGCGAATCAGTCCTTTCTGCTGAGTTAACGACCGCGCGGTATCAATGGTTATTTCCCCAACTTTAATGGTGCCCGCCTCCGGTTGCTCCAGCAAATTAATGCTCCGCAGCAGCGTGGTTTTGCCCGAACCGCTCGGCCCGATAATCGCCACAACTTCACCGGGTTTGACGTCGAGATCGATCCCATGCAGCACCGTTTGCCCATGGAATTTTTTGACCAGGTTTCTGACTTCGATAGCACTCATTTTGGATCTTTCTCCTGGCGGTTCAGTTGTTCTTCAAAATAGTTCTGCAGCGCAGAAAGCACCGTCGCCATTACCCAATAAATCAATGAAGCCGCCAGATACATAGTGAACACTTCCAGCGTACGCGAGGTAATCAGCTGCGCCTGACGGAACAGTTCCGGAACCTGAATAGTCGCGGCCAGCGATGTGTCTTTCACCAGGCTGATAAAACTGTTGCTCAGCGGCGGTAGCGCAACGCGTGCCGCCTGCGGCAGGATCGCCCGGCGCATGGTCTGCCAGCGCGTCATGCCAATACTGGCCCCCGCTTCCCACTGACCTTTGTCGATGGAGGAGATTGCCGCCCGCAGCGTTTCCGCCGCGTAGGCCGCCGTATTCAACGACAAACCAATCATCGCCGCCGGGATGGGATCCAGCTCAATACCAAACTGTGGCAGACCGTAATAGATCATGAACAGTTGGGCGATCAACGGCGTTCCGCGAAAGACCGAGATATAAAAGCGTGCCAGCCAACGTACAGGTAGCAGCGGCGACAGGCGCATCAGCGCCAGGATAAACCCCAGCACGAGGCCAAAAAACATCCCGCCGATACTCAGTTGCAGCGTAAAAACCGCACCTTTAAGCAGATACGGCAGGGAATCGATCACCAGTTGGATACTTTCTTGCATTAGCGTTGTTCTACCTGATTGTTACACGTGAGGATGGTAGGCAAACAATGCAGGCGCCCCACCGGTATGGATAAAGAGAATTGGCCCTTCATCTTTAAAGCGCTTCTGGCTGATGCCGTCAATCAGACCCGCCATAGCCTTGCCGGTATAGACCGGATCCAACAAGATGCCTTCCAGTCGTGCCAGCAGTTTTAGCGCTTCCATGCCCTCTTCGTTTGGCGTACCGTAGCCCGGCGCATAATAATCATCCCATAACAGGATATCCGCCGAGGCCGTCAGTTCCAGTTCACGGGCAATGTCCTGTTGCAGCGTAACAACTTTTGGCTTTTGATCGGCCACGCTGCGCGAGACAGTCACGCCAATCAGCTCAACGTGTGGCATCAGCTGCTCCAGACCAACGGCCAGTCCGGCATGCGTTCCCGCGCTGCCCGACGCCACGACCACGGAAGACAGCTCTACGGCCCCTTCACATTGTTGCGCAATTTCCAGCGCGCTTTCCACGTAGCCCAGCGCGCCCAGAGCATTGGAACCCCCAACAGGGATCACATACGGACGGAATCCTTGCGCTTCAATCCGCGTCGCCAGTTCCTGAAGCTGTGCATTCGGATCGGTCAGCGCATCGCACATTTCAATCTGGGTATTAAACAGATCCAGCAGCAGACGGTTGCCATTACTGAGATAGTTTTCCGCCGTGGTGCCAATCGGGTTTTCCAGCAGCGCCACGCAATGCAGACCAAGTTTAGCCGCTACCGCAGCCGTCTGGCGCACATGGTTAGACTGGATAGCGCCCGCGGTTATCAGCGTATCGGCACCTTCACGCAGCGCGTCTGCCGCCAGAAACTCCAGCTTACGCAGTTTATTGCCGCCCATGGCCATCGGCGTAACGTCATCGCGTTTGATGAAAATATCGCGCCCAAGGTAGTCGGAGAAGCGTGGAAGATATTCGAGCGGTGTTGGCGCGCCAATAAATTCCAGACGTGGAAAGCGCGTTAAGTTATGCAGCGGCATACAGCCTCCGGTATTCGTTGTTGTGATGTTCTTTTTATTATGCACGTTCAGGCGCAATGAAATAAAAAAAGGCGCTGTTAAAGGCGCCTTTTTTCATCGGATGACGATTATTTCGTCACATCCGCTCCAAACCATTTTTCAGACAGGGCTTTCAGCGTACCGTCTTTTTGCATGTCGGCAATGGCAGCATCAACCGCTTTCAGCAGATCTTCATTGCCTTTGCGCAGTGCCACACCGGATTCCTGGCGGGAGAACGCTTCACCGGTGACGGCCAGCGTATCTTTGGTTTTCTTCACCAGATCCAGCGCCGCCAGACGGTCAACCAGAATGGCATCGATACGGCCTACGCGCAGATCCTGATATTTGGTCGGGTCATCATCATAGGTACGAATATCCACGCCCTGCACGTTCTGGCGCAGCCACTCTTCATAGTTGGTGCCCAGACCAACACCGACTTTTTTACCTTTCAGATCGGCGGCGGTCTTGATAACGCCTTCATTGCCTTTCTTCACCAGCGCCTGGATACCAGAGACAGTGTACGGGGTAGAGAAATCGTATTTTTTCTTACGTTCGTCAGAGATGGTCACCTGGTTGATAACCACGTCAATACGTTTGGAATCAAGAGAAGCCAGCATGCCGTCCCATTTGGTCGGTTTCAGCGAGGCTTTCACGCCAAGGTGCTTTGCCAGCTCCTCAGCGAACTCCACTTCGAAGCCGGTCAACTTGCCGTCGTCACCCTGAAAACTAAACGGGGGATAGGTCCCTTCCAGGCCCACCAGCAGCGTACCGCGCTCTTTAACTTTATTTAACAGACCTTCATCTGCATAAGTCTTTACGCTCATTCCGGCGACAAGTGCAACAGCCATTACACCCATCAGAGCCTGACGTCCCAGAAGTGCTAATTTCATAGTTACCCCGAATATTGTCATTAGTGACTATCATTTATGACTACAGTGTAAAGCGTTTGCTGTGTTCCACAAACACGACTCTGTTACACCTTATTCGTTTTTAATATATATCAGAACTGGCTGTCCAGGAGGATTTCTGCATATGCCCCATATGCGTATGGGCTTTAAACTGCTCGTACTTACGCAATGCGATGCGGTAATTGTTGGTGCTGGTTTCCGGTAGCCACGGGGCTAGGTTTTCGTCGAGGAACCCTTCCTGCAGCAATTCGTGAGAGATATTTTGTTCGGTCAGATGATTGCCAAGGCGGCGCAGGCGGACCACGTATTCACGTACCGTGCCGTGGCTCATTTCGGTTTGCTCAAATAAAAATTGTTTAAAACCGATAATGTCAAAAAAATCGCTCTGCTCTTTGCAGTGCAAATCCCCACAAAAACGGCACAGCGCCACCCACTCTTTTTTCTCCTGCTCCCACTCCGCTTCATTCAGCAACGTGTCCAGGCGGGCGATGGCAATTTTATTCACAATTTGCCCGCGACGAACCAGCGTGATCCTGTCGAGCAGCTTCAGGCAATGGGCGCAATGCGTCTGGCTGTGTTTGAAATCTTTGAGGTAGCGGCTTAGAGGCCGTCTTTTTGATTGCTGCACCGTCATGAGAACTCCTGGTAGTCAATTCGTAATGCGGCATCAGGGGTAATGATTACCCCTATAGCTTACCCAGCTTGGTGCGTAGACGTTTGATGGCCTGACTGTGCAACTGGCTGACCCGTGATTCCCCGACTTCCAGTACCGCGCCGATCTCTTTCAGATTCAGCTCTTCCTGGTAGTACAGCGTTAACACCAGCTTTTCGCGCTCCGGCAACGCCTCGATCGCGTCCATCACGCGCTGGCGGAGGTTACCCTCAAGTAGCTGTTGTAACGGGTTTTCCTGCTGATGTTCTTCCGTCACCAGCTCAATACTATCGCCATGCTCTTCCCGCCACTCATCGTAGGAGAAGAGTTGGCTGTTATTGGTATCAAGCAACATCTGACGATACTCTTGCACAGGAATAGCCAGACGCTCCGCCACTTCGGTTTCCGTCGCGTTGCGCCCTAATTCCTGCTCCAGTTGTCCCATCGCCTGTGCCACTTCGCGAGCATTGCGCCGAACGCTACGCGGTACCCAATCCCGGCTACGTAGTTCGTCCAGCATCGCTCCACGAATACGCTGCACTGCGTAAGTGGTAAATGCCGTTCCTTGCAAAGCGTCATATCGGTCAACTGCATTCAATAACCCGATGCCGCCCGCTTGTAGCAGGTCATCCAGTTCTACGCTCGCCGGCAAACGCACCTGAAGGCGCAATGCTTCGTGACGCACCAACGGTACATAACGCTGCCACAGCGAGTGTTTATCCATTACACCTTCAGCGGTATACAGTGAATTCACGATAAACAGCCCTGCGTTAAATGAGTTATCGGCATGATTATCCGTTTCTGCAGGGGGTTCTATCGGAGGAATAAGGCTATAAAAGAAGGGTTATTTCACTTATGTAGCTGAGGGCGTTATTTCGGACCAGAAATAATCAAACATAAATCAAATGGTTAGCTTGCAAGGGATGCGTTTTCACGCATCCCTGCTTAAATTATGTCAAGAGATGTATCATCGACAGGTCATCACCTGTGCGTACGGTCTCGATGTGCTTATGGAAGTTTTCATGCACGGTCGGATTATGCTGACTTCTCGAATGGAAGCTGTAGACAATATTGATGGCGTCCTCCTTCTCGAGATATGTTCTTTCGTAGGCACTTGCGGCGATCAACATTTTGATAAAATAGTATTCTACGCTTATCATATATAACGTCCGAAGCGGGTCTACGTTCTTTTGATTGGGAAAGTTGTTTTCCCAAATTTTATACAAAATGAAATTTTTAAGATCGAATCCAGTCTTATCCTGCTCTTCGTAAATCCTCTGCCAGGTCGCCTCAAGTTTAGCAACCCCTTCACCCACAGAGTGATTTTCTTCCTGGGTCAATGTTCTCAAAAGACACTGGATATAATAGTTAAGTACGCCATTGGCGCGGCTTACCGGAAGACTGCGGAAATAATCCTGAAGCAAGAGCACTAAATTGACTTTAACATTGTTGTCAGCAGAAAACTTCGACAGTTCATCTCGCATTTCACCTGACTGCATCTGAGTCATAATCGCGTGATAAATTTGCTCAACTTCAGCCAGCGCCACATTATCAATCTGATTAAACTTCTTAACGCATAAAGTAAGTTTAATAAGCGCATATAGCCCCACATCCACATCACTCCCGGCCTGATCCACAAGGCTCAGACAAAAAAGATTAAGCAGTTTTTGCTGTTGAGGAAAGACTGGTGCAGTATAAGCATTAGGCACAATTTTACTGCTCTCATTCAGAACCATCGCATTGGGATCGGTCAGGACTAAACTGGCGACTTCCGGACACGACAGATTTAATGCTTTTCTTACATCGTTTTTGTAGATACGCTCACTACGCGGGAATGTTTTACAAGTCGTACTTAACGCCTTGGCTCCCAATGTTTTTTGTACCTGACACAGACTCTCTTCAGTCAGATAAGGACAGTTTCCTGTGCTATCCGCAAGTTTAATCATCCCCCACTGCGCAATATCTTTTTTAAGCAGAATAATATTCTCTTTGGCAATGTTCTTGATGATCTCATTTTTACTGGAGACATATTTATTCACCGTTGCCTTATCCAGATGTATATTCCAGCCTTTACAGCAATGATCGCGACATTGCGTGCCGGTGCACTGAAACGTAGTCACAAAATTGGGTTCAGTAACGGTAATTTCTTGCATTCTTCAGACTCCAGTATAGAAAAAAGGCAGCTTTCGCTGCCTTTATTGTCTCTGACGACTATGTAACCCAATCGGTGGATTAACGCAGTAAAGAGAGGACGTTTTGCGTGGTCTGGTTAGCCTGTGCCAGTACAGAAGTACCTGCCTGCTGCAGGATCTGCGCACGAGACATATTAGACACTTCGGTCGCGTAGTCGGAGTCTTCGATACGGCTACGAGCAGAAGACAGGTTGTTCACGGTGTTACCCAGGTTAGTAATTGCAGATTCAAAACGGTTCTGAACAGCACCTAATTGACTACGGAATCCGTCAACAGTTTTCAGGGCATCGTCGATTTTTGCAAGAGGATCAACAGAAATATCCAAAGCAGATGCAGTTGTGGCAAAAGAAAGCGCGCCAGTCGTTGCGTTAACTGTTGCTTTGAAGAAGGTTGTTTCACCAGTCGCACTATTGACTACTTGCTTAGCTAATGCCGTTTTACCATTTTCAGTATATTTGATAAGGGATTCACCATCAGCAAAACTAGCAGTAGACGCTGTAATATCCTTTTTAATGGAATCTACTTTAGTGGTTGCCCCTGTTGGAGTACTTTCGGCCGTGCTATCGAAAGTAACTTTACCTGCGTTATTATCAACTTTCGCTGCATAATATTTATTAGTTGCAGTATCTTTAGCAAAAATTGCACCGTTTGTGTCTTTATGTAATTCTAAATCAGCAGTGATTGGTGTAGCAGCCTTTTTGTCATCGAAATTACCATCTACCAAGGTAATATCCATGCTAACGACAGCTTTATCTTTTACTGTTGAAGCAACTTTAGTTACATCTAACTTATCTAAGCCTAAACTTGCCTTGTCGATTTTTTTCAGATCAATAGTAATGGTTTCACCATCTTTTGCCCCAACCTGGATAGTCAACTGACCATCCTGGTTCAGAACTTTTTTACCGTTGAAGTCGGTCTGCTCAGATACTCGGTTGATTTCTGCCAGGCGCTGGTTAATCTCATCCTGAATAGAGGACAAGTCAGATTCTGAGTTAGAACCGTTAGCTGCCTGGACGGACAGTTCACGCACACGCTGCAGGTTGTTGTTGATTTCAGACAGCGCGCCTTCAGTGGTCTGTGCAACGGAGATACCATCGTTAGCGTTACGGGACGCCTGAGTCAGGCCTTTGATGTTAGAGGTGAAACGGTTAGCAATCGCCTGACCAGCAGCATCGTCTTTCGCGCTGTTGATACGCAGACCAGAGGACAGACGCTCGATAGCGGAGCCCAGAGCGGACTGAGATTTGTTCAGGTTGTTTTGGGTCAACAGCGACAGGCTGTTTGTATTGATGACTTGTGCCATGATCTTTTCCTTATCAATTACAACTCGATGTTATTGGGCTGTTGCCCACGGTTTCTCACCGTAACCCTTGTATCGGCACCTTAAATTCGAACTTTAGAAAATTTTTTATTTTCGCCATTTTTTTCTTAGCCTGTGAAATACCCTCTTTATGCACCACTATTCCGCGCATTATTTTGACAAAACTATCATTAAACTTTGCGCGCAGATTGCCGATAACCCGCTTAACAATTGTTTGCAATCACAAGGAATCGGGCATGGCTTCATTTACATCATTAGGCGTAGGCTCAGGCTTACCACTGGACACGTTGCTAAACAACCTGACTATTGCTGAGAAAAAACGTTTAAATCCAATAACTCAGCAACAAACCGACAATACCGCCCGTCTGACGGCTTACGGTACGCTGAAGAGTGCGCTGGAAAAATTCCAGACGGCCAATACCGCGTTAAATAAACCGGAACTGTTCAGAAGCAGTAATGTGACCAGCAGCACTGAAGATCTGAAAGTGACCACCGAAGCCGGCGCGGCACCGGGTATTTATACCATCAGCGTCACGCAGCTTGCCCAGGCGCAGTCTCTGAGCACCTCATCGGTGGCTTCCAGCAAAGAGGCGCTGGGTGATGGGTCTGCCACCCGTACAATTAAGATTGAGCAGCCGGGTCGTAAAGAGCCGCTGGAGATTAAACTGTCGCAAGACAAAACCACGCTGGATGATATCAGTAAGGCGATCAACGATAGCGATAGCGGAATCTCCGCCAGTATCGTGAAGGTGAAAGATGGTGAGTTCAAACTGGTGCTGACCGCAGCAGAAGGTATGGACAGCAAAATGACCATCTCTGTTGAAGGCGACAGTAAGCTTAACGATATGCTGGCCTACGACAGCAAAGCTGGCTCCGGAAAAATGACTGAGTTGGTTAAAGCGCAAAACGCACAGCTCACGATGAACGGGATCCCAATTGAACGTCAGAGTAACAAAGTCACCGATGCCCCGCAGGGCGTGACGCTGGAACTGACCAAAAAAGTCACCGACGCGCGCGTAACCGTGACGAAAAGCAATGAGAAAGCCACGGAAGCGATTAAAGGCTGGGTCGATGCCTATAACTCACTGATCGATACCTTTAATACGCTGACCAAATATAAAGCCGTAGACGCAGGTGCGGAAGGTCAGGACAAAGATAACGGCGCGCTGGTGGGTGACAGCGTAGTACGAACCATTCAGACCGGTATTCGCGCGCAGTTTGCCAACTCTGGTAGCGAAGGTGCCTTTAAGACGCTGAATGAAATTGGCATCAAGCAGGATGGCAAAACCGGCAAGATGACCATCGATGACACCAAACTGAAAAAAGCGCTGGACGAAAACACCGCTTCGGTACGTGAGTTATTGGCTGGCGACGGTAAAGAAACCGGGATCACCACCAAAATTGCCGCTGAAGTGAAAAGTTATCTGGCTGATGACGGCATTATCGATAATGCGCAAGACACCATTAACGCCACACTGAAGAAACTGACCAAACAGTACCTGTCCGTCAGCGCCAGTATTGACGACATGGTTGCGCGCTATACGGCGCAATTTACCCAGCTCGATAGCATGATGAGCAAACTGAATAACACCAGTACCTACCTGGGCCAACAATTTACAGCGATGAATAAATCCTGATAACACGAGGTAAGCATGTATACCGCGAGCGGTACCAAAGCCTATGCACAGGTCAGTGTGGAAAGCGCCGTAATGAGCGCCAGCCCACATCAGCTGATCGAAATGTTGTTTGATGGCGCGAACAGCGCCCTGGTGCGCGCTCGCCTGTTTATGCAACAGGGTGATATCGTCGCCAAAGGCGAGGCCTTAAGCAAAGCCATTAATATTATCGACAATGGTCTGAAAGCAGGGCTGGATCAGGAGAATGGCGGTGAAATCGCCACCAACCTGTCTGCGCTGTATGACTATATGATTCGCCGTTTACTGCAAGCCAACTTGCGTAATGATTGTCAGGCTATTGAAGAAGTCGAAGGGTTGCTCGGCAACATTGCGGAAGCCTGGAAACAGATCTCACCGAAAGCGTCGTCCCAGGAGTCTCGTTAATGACCTCAGCCGTGGAGTTTATCAACCGTTGGCAGCGCATCGCGCTACTCAGTCACTCGCTGCTGGAACTAGCGCAGCGGGGTGAGTGGGACCTTTTACTGGAACAGGAAGTTACCTATCTGCAAAGTATTGAAGTGGTCATGGAAGAGCAAACTCCACCAGGCATTACGCGAAGTATTCAGGACTTAGTGGCCGGGTATATTAAACAGACGCTGGATAACGAACAGTTGCTCAAAACACTGTTGCAGCAGCGGCTGGATGAGCTCAGCAATCTCATCGGTCAGTCGACGCGCCAGAAGACGCTGAATAACGCCTACGGCCGTCTTTCCGGGATGCTGTTAGTGCCTGATGCCCCTACCGCCCCGCAATAATTTTCTGTTAAATCTGAATAATCTTCCATACTCCAGAGGTCGGCCAAACGACTTCTGGAGCACGGAAGATGAAAAATCCCACGTTATTGCAGTATTTTCACTGGTATTACCCCGATGGGGGTCAACTCTGGCCCGAGCTTGCCGAACGCGCAGGCGGACTCAATGATATCGGCATCAATATGGTGTGGCTGCCCCCCGCCTATAAAGGCGCGTCCGGCGGTTATTCCGTTGGCTACGACTCGTACGATCTGTTTGACCTGGGCGAGTTTGACCAGAGGGGCACCATCCCCACCAAATACGGCGATAAAAACCAACTGCTGGCGGCGATAGATGCGCTGAAACACAACGACATCGCCGTACTGCTCGACGTGGTGGTTAACCACAAAATGGGCGCAGATGAGAAAGAAAAGATTCGTGTTCAGCGAGTTAACGCCGACGATCGTACGCAAATAGAAGATGAAATCATCGAGTGTGAGGCCTGGACGCGCTATACCTTCCCCGCCCGCGCAGGCCAGTATTCGCAATTCATTTGGGACTTTAAATGCTTCAGCGGCATTGACCATATCGAAAACCCCACCGAAGACGGTATTTTCAAAATCGTTAACGATTACACCGGTGAAGGCTGGAACGATCAGGTGGATGATGAACTGGGTAATTTTGATTATCTGATGGGCGAGAACATCGATTTTCGTAATCACGCCGTGACCGAGGAGATCAAATACTGGGCGCGCTGGGTGATGGAGCAAACCCAGTGTGACGGTTTTCGTTTAGATGCGGTGAAACATATTCCGGCATGGTTTTATAAAGAGTGGATTGAACACGTCCAGGAAGTCGCCCCCAAACCATTGTTTATTGTCGCGGAATACTGGTCCCACGAGGTCGACAAACTGCAAACCTACATTAACCAGGTGGAGGGGAAAACCATGCTGTTCGACGCCCCTTTGCAGATGAAATTCCACGAAGCCTCCCGTCAGGGCCGCGATTACGACATGAGCCAGATCTTCACCGGCACGTTAGTCGAGGCCGATCCGTTTCATGCCGTCACGCTGGTTGCTAATCATGACACCCAGCCGTTGCAGGCATTGGAAGCCCCTGTCGAGCCATGGTTTAAGCCGCTGGCCTATGCGTTGATCCTGCTGCGGGAAAACGGCGTACCGTCGGTGTTTTATCCTGACCTCTACGGGGCGCATTACGAAGACACCGGCGGCGATGGCGAAACCTATCCTATCGACATGCCGATCATCGATCAGCTCGCCGAACTGATCCTCGCCCGCCAGCGTTTCGCCCACGGCGTACAGACGCTCTTTTTCGATCATCCTAACTGTATCGCTTTTAGCCGCAGCGGAACGGACGAAGATCCCGGCTGTGTGGTGGTGCTGTCTAACGGTGATGATGGGGAGAAGACCATCAATCTGGGTGCGAATTATGGCAATAAAACCTGGCGCGATTATCTGGGTAATCGCGAAGAAAGCGTGGTTACTGATGAAAACGGGGAAGCGACGTTTTTCTGCAACGGCGGTAGCGTCAGCGTGTGGGTGATTGAAGACGTGTTGTAATACTCAACCCCGGTGGCTACTGGCTACCGGGGCGTGCTGCTTATGGCAGCGGTGTGGCCAGCGGCGTTTTCGTTAACGCGTCAGCGCACTCCTGCGTCGGGCGATCCACCCGTTGCAGCGTCATGCCATCATACTCCAGCGTATTGCCTTCGCGCTCAATCTCATACAGCTCACGTTTCACCGTCACGTTGGTGAGATCGCCGGAAATCATCGTCAGTTTCCCCGGCAGGGCAATGACCCGCTGCCATTGGCGACAATCCAGCGTATCGCCCTCTTTCGTCACCACCAGGCTGGCAATGGCTTCCGGGCTGACCAGGCTGCGTTGCGGGCCTTTTGACTGCCAGTAACCTTCCAGACCGGCTGGCGCGGGCGTTTTCACCACGTCGTTATAATTCTCTACTTCGGCGCATCCGCTCAGCGCCAGAAATACCCCAACGATTGCTAATTTTTTCATCATTCATCCTGCATGCGAAGAAAATGGGATTGTGGCATTAAAGGCCTGATGCCGCCAGCCTTTCGGTCGCGTTGAGAAAGATTGATCCAGACGGTGTTACCTCTTATTACTCATAGTCAAAAATTCTGATCGGTGTAGTATCCACACTTCTTGTTACATACCTTCTGAGTTCAGAGGCACAACGCATGTCATGGCAACACTTCAAACAGGCCTGGTTAATTAAATTTTGGGCCCCCGCCCCTGCGGTCATCGCAGCGGGTATTCTCTCTACTTACTATTTCGGCATTACGGGAACCTTCTGGGCCGTGACCGGTGAATTCACCCGTTGGGGCGGGCAAATCCTGCAATTATTTGGCGTGCACGCAGAAGAGTGGGGTTACTACAAGCTGATCCATCTCGAAGGCTCTCCCCTGACCCGCATCGACGGTATGATGATCCTCGGTATGTTCGGCGGCTGTTTTGCTGCCGCACTGTGGGCCAACAACGTCAAACTCCGCATGCCGCGCAGTCGGATACGCATCATGCAGGCGATAGTCGGCGGGATGATTGCCGGATTCGGCGCCCGTCTGGCGATGGGGTGTAACCTGGCCGCGTTCTTCACCGGTATTCCGCAGTTCTCGCTACACGCTTGGTTTTTTGCGCTGGCAACAGCTATTGGCTCATGGTTTGGCGCACGTTTTACCCTGCTGCCGATGTTCCGTATTCCGGTCAAAATGCAGAAAGTCTCCGCCGCTTCCCCGCTGACGCAAAAACCGGATCAGGCGCGTCGTCGTTTTCGCCTCGGCATGCTGGTGTTTATCGGCATGATCGGCTGGGCGTTACTCACTGCGATGGATAAACCCAAGCTCGGCCTGGCGATGCTGTTCGGCGTCGGGTTCGGTCTGCTGATTGAACGGGCGCAGATCTGCTTCACTTCAGCCTTCCGTGACCTGTGGATTTCCGGTCGTACCCATATGGCAAAAGCGATCATCTTCGGGATGGCGGTCAGCGCCATCGGTATCTTTAGCTACGTGCAACTGGGCGTCGAGCCGAAGATTATGTGGGCGGGTCCGAATGCAGTGATCGGCGGCTTGCTGTTCGGCTTCGGTATTGTTTTAGCGGGCGGGTGTGAAACCGGCTGGATGTACCGCGCGGTTGAAGGCCAGGTGCATTACTGGTGGGTTGGTCTGGGCAACGTTATTGGCTCAACCATTCTGGCCTACTACTGGGATGATTTTGCGCCTGCCCTCGCCACCAGTTGGGATAAGGTGAATCTGCTCAACACCTTTGGTCCGCTCGGTGGCTTGCTGGTGACCTATCTGCTGTTATTTACCGCGCTGATGCTCATCATCGGCTGGGAAAAACGTTTCTTCCGCCGTGTAGGGCTAACGCCTGCCAAGGAGTCTGTATGAAAAATATCGTGCCTGATTATCGCCTCGATATGGTCGGTGAGCCGTGTCCGTACCCGGCAGTTGCCACGCTGGAGGCGATGCCGCAATTGAAGAAAGGTGAAATTCTGGAAGTGGTGAGCGACTGCCCGCAGTCAATCAATAATATTCCACTGGATGCGCGCAATCACGGCTATACGGTGCTGGATATTCAGCAGGATGGCCCAACGATTCGCTATTTGATTCAGAAATAACTGTTTGCCGGATGGCGCTGCGCTCATCCGGCCTACTTTCTCTGCACGTTGTCCCTACACCTGCATCGACATCACTTCCTGATACGCCGATACCAGTTTATTACGTACCTGAATCCCCATCTGCATCGACACCGACGCTTTTTGCATATCGGTCATCACATCATTCAACGCAATACCCGGTTCACCGAGGGTAAATTTCTCAGCCTGGACACGGGACGCGGTCTGCACATCGCTGATTCTGTCTAACGCCGCATGCAACTGACCGGCAAAACTCACGGTCGGTTGTGGCTGCATATCCTGCATTTTTGCTGACATCGCCGTGGTTTGTAACTGGCTAATGACCCCTTCAATCCCCTGTATTGCCGACATGCTGATCCCCTGGATGAATTTTCACGTAGCTGAGATTACCAGTTAGTCAATAAGATAAAGGCGTTAAATAACGATAAAAAACCACGGTTTTTAACCCATAGAAAAATTCGAAACCGCAAATAATGAGACCGTCAATTTTTCGAGTTTGCTGACCCGGGAGTGAGTCTTGTTCCACTTTGCAAAAAACGCCGTCCACGATAAGCCACGAGGTGCGAGATGAGTGCGACAGCATCG
This sequence comes from Citrobacter freundii complex sp. 2025EL-00176, assembly GCF_053309355.1. NCBI lineage: Bacteria > Pseudomonadati > Pseudomonadota > Gammaproteobacteria > Enterobacterales > Enterobacteriaceae > Citrobacter > Citrobacter freundii complex sp. 2025EL-00176. The sequence goes on from NZ_JBRYHT010000002.1 coordinate 27,375, forward strand.
ACTGCAACCCAGCTTAAACCTCTCGAGTGGTTAAATCGCCTGCGCGCGAATCCCAGAATTCCTCTGATTGTGGCAGGAGCCGCTGCCGTCGCTATCGTCGTTGCGATGGTTCTGTGGGCCAAAGCGCCCGACTACCGCACCTTGTTCAGCAATCTTTCCGATCAGGATGGTGGCGCGATTGTCACCCAACTGACGCAGATGAACGTTCCCTATCGTTTTACTGAGGGAAGCGGCGCGATTGAAGTTCCTGCCGATAAAGTCCACGAGCTACGCTTGCGTCTGGCGCAGCAAGGCCTGCCGAAAGGTGGAGCCGTTGGCTTTGAGCTGCTGGATCAGGAAAAGTTTGGTATCAGCCAGTTTAGCGAGCAGGTCAATTATCAGCGCGCGCTGGAAGGTGAATTAGCCCGCACCATTGAAACCCTGGGCCCGGTAAAACGCGCCCGCGTGCATCTGGCGATGCCTAAACCATCGCTGTTTGTACGTGAGCAAAAAGCGCCTTCGGCCTCCGTCACCGTTAATCTGGAGCCGGGTCGTGCGCTGGATGAAGGTCAGATCAGCGCGGTCACGCATTTGGTCTCCAGCGCTGTTGCAGGCTTACCGCCGGGCAACGTAACGCTGGTCGATCAGGCGGGTCATCTGTTAACCCAGTCGAACACCAGCAGCCGCGATCTCAACGATGCGCAGTTAAAATACGCCAGCGACGTCGAAGGCCGCGTGCAGCGCCGGATCGAATCGATCCTGTCGCCAATTGTCGGCAACGGTAACGTCCATGCACAAGTCACCGCGCAACTGGATTTTGCCAATAAAGAGCAAACCGAAGAGCAATACCGTCCAAACGGTGATGAGTCCCAGGCCGTGCTGCGTTCACGTCAGTTGAACATTAATGAGCAAATTGGTAGCGGAGCGCCTGGCGGCGTCCCGGGCGCATTGTCTAATCAGCCAGCCCCGGCTAATACCGCGCCAATCGCCAATCCACCGGCTAATCAGCAAAATGCGCAAACCACGCAGACGTCGAATAACAGTAACAATGCCGGTCCGCGCAGTACGCAGCGCAATGAAACCAGCAACTATGAAGTCGACCGTACCATTCGCCACACCAAAATGAACGTTGGCGATGTGCAGCGTCTCTCGGTGGCCGTCGTAGTCAACTATAAAACGCTGCCAGACGGCAAACCGCTGCCGTTAACTGCCGAACAGATGAAACAGATTGAGGATCTGACCCGTGAGGCGATGGGTTTCTCCGACAAACGTGGCGATACCCTGAACGTGGTGAACTCTCCGTTCACGGCGACCGACGATTCCATGGGCGAGCTTCCGTTCTGGAAACAGCCGTTCTTTATTGATCAGTTAATGTCCGCAGGTCGTTGGTTACTGGTTCTGCTTGTCGCCTGGATCCTGTGGCGCAAAGCCGTTCGCCCGCAGTTGGCCCGTCGCAGTGAAGAAGCGAAAGCCGCGCAGGAACAAACGCGTATCCGTCAGGAAACCGAAGAAGCGGTAGAAGTTCGCCTCAGCAAAGACGAACAGACCCAGCAGCGTCGCACAAATCAGCGTCTGGGCGCAGAAGTCATGAGTCAGCGTATTCGTGAAATGTCAGATAACGATCCGCGCGTCGTGGCGCTGGTCATTCGCCAGTGGATGAGTAACGATCATGAGTAATCTTACCGGTACCGATAAAAGCGTCATCCTGCTGATGACCATTGGCGAGGATCGCGCGGCGGAGGTGTTTAAACATCTCTCCACCCGCGAAGTTCAGGCGCTCAGTACAGCGATGGCGAACGTACGCCAGATCTCCAACAAGCAGTTGACGGATGTGCTGGCGGAGTTTGAACAAGAAGCAGAACAGTTTGCCGCGCTGAATATTAACGCCAACGAATATCTGCGCTCCGTGCTGGTGAAAGCGCTGGGCGAGGAACGCGCATCCAGCCTGCTGGAAGATATTCTGGAAACCCGCGATACCACCAGCGGCATTGAAACGCTCAACTTTATGGAGCCGCAAAGCGCCGCCGATCTTATCCGCGACGAGCATCCGCAGATTATCGCCACCATTCTGGTGCACCTCAAGCGAGGCCAGGCAGCCGATATTTTGGCGCTGTTCGACGAACGTTTACGTCACGACGTGATGCTGCGTATCGCCACCTTCGGCGGTGTACAGCCTGCCGCGCTGGCGGAATTGACCGAAGTATTGAATGGCCTGCTCGACGGTCAGAACCTCAAGCGCAGCAAAATGGGCGGCGTGAGAACGGCGGCAGAAATCATCAACCTGATGAAAACCCAGCAGGAAGAAGCCGTTATTACCGCCGTGCGCGAATTCGACGGCGAACTGGCGCAGAAAATTATCGACGAGATGTTCCTGTTCGAAAACCTGGTGGACGTCGACGATCGCAGTATCCAGCGCCTGCTGCAGGAAGTGGATTCCGAATCGCTGCTCATTGCCCTGAAAGGCGCCGAACAGCCGCTACGCGAGAAGTTCCTGCGCAACATGTCGCAACGTGCTGCCGATATTCTGCGCGACGACCTCGCCAACCGTGGCCCGGTACGTTTGTCGCAGGTAGAAAACGAACAGAAAGCGATTCTGCTTATTGTGCGTCGTCTGGCGGAAACCGGCGAGATGGTGATCGGCAGCGGCGAGGATACCTATGTCTAACGAACTGCCGTGGAAAGTCTGGACTCCGGACGACCTCGCCCCACCGATGGCGGAGTTCGTGCTGGCCGAACACAGCGAAACACCGCTGTCAGAAGAGACCGCCGAGCCGGAACTCTCCGCAGAGCAACAGCTTGAACAGCAGCTCGCGCAGTTGCAAATGCAGGCTCACGAGCAAGGTTATAACGCCGGCCTGGCGGAAGGTCGACAAAAAGGCCACGAACAAGGCTATCAGGAAGGCCTGAATCAGGGCCTGGAGCAAGGCCAGAACCAGGCGCGCGCGCAGCATGCGCCAATCACTGCCCGCATGCAGCAACTGGTGAGCGAGTTTCAGAATACGCTGGACGCACTGGACAGCGTGATCGCCTCACGCCTGATGCAAATGGCGCTGGAGGCGGCGCGTCAGGTGATAGGTCAGACGCCTGTCGTAGATAACGCGGCGCTGATTAAACAAATCCAACAGCTGTTGCAGCAGGAACCGCTGTTCAGCGGTAAACCGCAGTTGCGCGTACATCCGGACGATCTCCAGCGGGTGGAAGAGATGCTCGGTGCTACCCTCAGTCTGCACGGCTGGCGGCTGCGCGGCGATCCCACGTTGCATCACGGCGGCTGTAAAGTCTCTGCCGACGAAGGCGATCTGGATGCCAGCGTCGCCACACGCTGGCAAGAACTCTGCCGTCTGGCCGCGCCAGGAGTCGTGTAATGACCACTCGTCTGACTCGCTGGCTCAATACGCTGGACAACTTCGAAGAGAAAATGTCGCTGCTGCCTGCGGTGCGTCGTTACGGGCGTCTGACTCGCGCCACCGGGCTGGTGCTGGAAGCCACCGGATTACAGCTGCCGCTGGGCGCCACCTGCGTCATTGAACGCCAGGACGGCAACGAAACCCAGGAGGTTGAAAGTGAAGTCGTGGGCTTTAACGGTCAGCGACTGTTTCTGATGCCGCTCGAAGAGGTCGAAGGCGTTCTGCCCGGCGCGCGCGTATACGCGAAGAATATTGCCGGAGAAGGTCTGCAAAGCGGGAAGCAATTACCGCTGGGTCCTGCCCTGCTGGGCCGAGTGCTCGACGGCAGCGGCAAACCGCTCGACGGTCTGCCCGCGCCGGATACCACCGAAACCGGGGCACTAATTACGCCGCCGTTTAACCCGCTGCAACGCACCGCCATTGAACACGTACTGGATACCGGAGTGCGCCCCATTAATGCGTTGCTAACCGTCGGGCGCGGCCAGCGTATGGGTCTTTTCGCAGGTTCTGGCGTCGGTAAAAGCGTCCTGCTCGGCATGATGGCGCGCTATACCCAGGCCGATGTTATCGTCGTCGGTTTGATTGGCGAGCGTGGTCGCGAAGTTAAAGATTTTATTGAAAATATTCTCGGCGCGGACGGTCGCGCACGTTCGGTGGTGATCGCCGCCCCTGCGGATGTCTCGCCGTTGTTGCGTATGCAGGGCGCGGCCTACGCCACGCGCATCGCCGAAGATTTTCGCGATCGTGGACAGCACGTATTGCTGATTATGGACTCCCTCACCCGCTATGCGATGGCGCAACGTGAGATCGCGCTGGCGATCGGCGAGCCGCCAGCAACCAAAGGTTATCCGCCGTCAGTATTCGCCAAATTACCGGCGCTGGTTGAACGTGCCGGGAACGGTATTCACGGCGGCGGTTCAGTTACCGCGTTTTACACCGTCCTGACCGAGGGTGACGATCAGCAGGACCCGATTGCGGATTCCGCGCGCGCGATTCTGGACGGCCACATTGTGCTGTCCCGCCATCTGGCTGAGGCGGGTCATTACCCGGCAATCGATATAGAAGCTTCGATCAGCCGCGCCATGACCGCGCTCATTAGTGAACAACACTATGCGCGGGTGCGTAACTTTAAACAGTTGCTATCCAGCTTCCAGCGTAACCGCGATCTGGTCAGCGTGGGGGCGTATGCCAAAGGCAGCGATCCGATGCTGGATAAAGCCATCGCCTTATGGCCACAACTGGAAGCTTTTTTACAGCAAGGCATCTTTGAACGGGCTGACTGGGAAGATTCCCTGCAAGCTTTAGAACTGATTTTCCCTGGTGTGTGATTGAGCAGGAGAGCATAGGTCATGGCACAACATGGTGCATTAGCAACGCTGAAAGACCTGGCTGAAAAAGAGGTAGATGACGCCGCTGTCTTATTGGGAGAGATGCGTCGTGGCTGTCAGCAGGCGGAAGAACAGTTGAAAATGCTGATCGATTATCAGCATGAGTACCGTAACAATCTGAATAACGATATGGGTCAGGGTATTACCAGTAATCGCTGGATTAACTATCAGCAGTTTATTCAGACCCTGGAAAAAGCGATTGAGCAACATCGCCAGCAGCTCAATCAATGGACGCAGAAAGTGGACCAGGCGCTGAACAGTTGGCGCGATAAAAAACAACGGTTGCAGGCGTGGCAGACTCTGCAGGACAGACAAACCTCGGCGGCATTGCTGGCCGAAAACCGTCTGGATCAGAAAAAAATGGATGAATTTGCTCAGCGTGCAGCTATGAGGAAACCCGAATGATTACTTTACCCCAACTGATTACCACCGACACCGACGTAGCCGCAGGTCTTCAGTCAGGCAAAGCGGTAGATTCACCCGAGGATTTTTTAGCGCTGCTGGCTGGCGCGTTAGGTGCGAGCGACGCGCAGGGTAAAGGCGCGCCGTTAACGTTTGCCGACTTACAGGCGGCGGGCAGTAAATTGCAAAAAGGGTTGCTGCAAAAAAATGGCGATGTCACACAGTCGGTCAAGTTAACCGATCTGCTGGCGCAAAAAGAGATACAAACCGATGCTTCTCTTGCCGACATGACAGATGCTCAGCAACTGTTGTCAGCGCTTACGCCGTCGCTGAAAGTGAATGCCCTGACGACACTGGGCAAAGTTGCTCAGCAGGATGAAAAAAACACCACGCTCAGCGATGACGATCTCGCCAACCTGAGCGCGCTGTTCGCCATGCTGCCGGGACAACCGCTGGCGACGCCTGCCGTTGACAGCACCCCTGCCCCCGTTGATGCCACGCTTTCGGCGTTGTCTCGAGGCACGGCACACGACGCTATCGCCGATAACGCGGGCGAACTGCTGCCCGGTGATGCCAAAAAAGGCAAAACGGACATTGCCTCTCCTGGTGGCAGCCTGGATCAGACAAACAATCCGACGCTAACCCCCCTGACGGCAGCGGCAGCGACCAAAGCAGAAATTGACAGCACCCCTTCGCCAACCAGCATTGGCGCTACCGCGGCTCCGTTAACTGGCCCACAGACACATGCTCAGCCGTTACCCACCGCCGCGCCGGTGCTAAGCGCTCCGTTGGGAAGTCAGGAATGGCAGCAATCACTGAGTCAGCACGTCACGCTATTCACGCGTCAGGGCCAGCAGAGCGCAGAGCTGCGCCTGCATCCGCAGGATCTGGGTCAGGTGCACATTTCCATTAAGCTGGATGACAATCTCGCACAGCTGCAAATGGTGTCACCGCACAGTCACGTGCGCGCCGCGCTGGAAGCAGCATTACCGATGCTGCGTACGCAGTTGGCTGAAAGTGGGATCCAGTTGGGCCAAAGCAACATCAGCAGTGAGAGCTTTACCGGCCAGCAGCAGTCTTCCGGGCAGCAACAGCAGGCGGGTCGCGCTCAGGGACAAGATATTTTTGCCGCTGAAGATGACGCCATCCTGGCAACGCCAGCCTCACTGCAAGCCGCTGCCCGCGGTGATGGCGCAGTAGACATCTTCGCCTAACGCCAGAGGTAGCATGATTATCCGCGTCTTTTCCACGCTTTGTCGTGGACAGGACACGGGATAATCAGCCCATAAGCTGTACCGAAACAGGAAGCCCGTATCTGATGACTGACTCCGCGATTAACAAAAAAAGTAAACGCGCTATTTGGATCCCTCTGCTGGTATTAATTACCCTCGCCGCCTGCGCAACTGCGGGGTATAGCTACTGGCGCATGCAGCAGCAGCCGTCCGCCAGCGTCAAAGCGGAACCGGCTCCACCGCCTGCCCCGGTATTCTTTGCACTGGATACCTTTACCGTCAATCTGGGCGATGCGGACCGTGTGCTGTATATCGGTATCACGCTGCGCATGAAAGACGAGGCGACACGTGCGCGTCTGAATGAATATTTGCCGGAAGTACGTAGCCGCTTGCTGCTGCTGTTTTCGCGTCAAAATGCGGCCACGCTCGCCACCGAGGAAGGTAAACAACAGCTGATTACCGCCATCAAAGAGACGCTCGCGACTCCGCTCGTTGTCGGGCAGCCAAAACAGGTTGTCACCGACGTTCTTTATACAGCTTTTATTCTGCGGTAAAGACATGGGCGACAGTATTCTTTCTCAGGCTGAAATCGACGCATTGCTGAATGGCGATAGCGAAACCAAAGACGAACCCATTACCGGTATCGCAAAAGAGAGCGATATTCGTCCTTATGATCCCAACACCCAACGCCGCGTGGTGCGTGAGCGTTTACAGGCGCTGGAGATCATTAACGAACGCTTCGCGCGCCAGTTCCGTATGGGATTATTTAACCTGTTGCGCCGTAGCCCGGATATTACCGTGGGCGCGATCCGCATCCAGCCGTATCACGAGTTTGCGCGTAACTTACCGGTGCCGACCAACCTGAACTTAATCCACCTCAAGCCGCTGCGCGGTACAGGTCTGGTGGTGTTCTCACCAAGTCTGGTATTTATCGCCGTTGATAACCTGTTCGGCGGCGATGGACGCTTTCCAACCAAAGTGGAAGGTCGCGAATTTACGCATACTGAACAGCGCGTTATCAACCGCATGCTGAAGCTGGCGCTGGAAAGTTACAGCGACGCGTGGAAGGCCATCAATCCGCTGGAAGTGGAATACGTTCGTTCCGAGATGCAGGTGAAATTTACCAATATCACCACCTCGCCTAACGACATCGTGGTGAACACCCCGTTCCACGTTGAAATTGGCAACCTGACCGGTGAGTTTAACATCTGTCTGCCATTCAGCATGATTGAACCGTTGCGCGAGCTGCTGGTAAACCCGCCGCTGGAAAACTCACGTAATGAAGATCAGAACTGGCGCAATAATCTGGTGCGTCAGGTTCAGCATTCTGAGCTGGAGCTGGTGGCAAACTTTGCCGACATTCCGCTACGGCTGTCCCAGATTTTAAAGCTGAAACCCGGCGATGTACTGCCGATTGAAAAACCCGACCGCATTATTGCTCATGTGGACGGCGTGCCTGTACTGACCAGCCAGTATGGCACCGTGAACGGTCAGTATGCGTTACGCGTAGAACATCTGATAAACCCGATTTTGAATTCGCTGAATGAGGAACAGCCCAAATGAGTGATATGAATAATCCGTCCGATGAGAACACTGGCGCATTGGACGATCTGTGGGCTGACGCGTTAAACGAGCAAAAAACCACGACCACCAAAAGTGCGGCCGATGCGGTATTCCAGCAGTTAGGCGGCGGCGACGTCAGCGGTGCTTTGCAGGACATCGACCTGATCATGGACATTCCGGTCAAACTGACCGTCGAACTGGGTCGTACGCGCATGACCATCAAAGAGCTGCTGCGTCTGACGCAGGGTTCCGTTGTCGCGCTGGATGGTCTGGCGGGCGAACCGCTGGATATCCTGATCAACGGTTATCTGATTGCCCAGGGTGAAGTGGTGGTGGTTGCGGATAAATACGGCGTACGTATCACCGACATTATCACCCCATCAGAACGCATGCGCCGTCTGAGCCGTTAATCATGAACACCCAGGCGACAGTTTCTCAGCCAGCCGCCGTCCCCGGCTCACCGCTGGTACAGGTAAGCGGCGCGCTGCTCGGGATCATTGTTTTGATCCTGGCGGCGGCCTGGGTCATTAAACGCCTGGGCTTTGCGCCCAAAAGCACCGGTACGCGAGGGCTGAAGGTTGCGGCGAGTGTTTCGATGGGTCCACGTGAGCGCGTGGTGATTGTTGAGGTGGAAGATGCGCGCCTGGTGTTGGGCGTCACAGCCTCGCAAATTAACCTATTGCACACCCTGCCCCCAGCTCCTGCCGATGCAGAAGAAAAACCGGCCTCCCCTGCGGATTTCCAGGCCATGATGAAGAGTTTGCTCAAGCGTCCCGGGAGATCCTGATGCGCCGTTTGTTTTCCATCACGCTGGCAGGCTTATGGCTTTTCAGTCCAGTCGCCCTCGCCCAGCTCCCGGGCCTGGTGAGTCAACCGCTGCCAGGCGGCGGACAAAGCTGGTCATTGCCTGTACAGACGCTGGTGTTTATCACCTCGCTGACGTTCCTGCCTGCCATTTTATTGATGATGACCAGCTTCACCCGCATCATCATCGTTTTCGGTTTGTTGCGAAATGCCTTGGGAACGCCGTCTGCGCCCCCCAACCAGGTGCTGCTGGGGCTGGCGCTATTTTTGACCTTTTTCATCATGTCGCCAGTGATCGATAAAATCTACGTTGACGCGTATCAGCCGTTCAGCGAAGAGAAGATCTCCATGCAGGAAGCCATGGAGAAAGGCGCCCAACCGTTGCGCGAGTTTATGTTGCGCCAAACCCGTGAAGCCGATCTGGCGCTGTTCGCCCGTCTGGCAAACAGCGGTCCCTTACAGGGGCCCGAAGCCGTACCGATGCGAATTTTGCTTCCGGCTTATGTCACCAGCGAGCTGAAAACCGCCTTCCAGATAGGCTTTACCATTTTTATCCCGTTTCTGATTATCGATCTGGTCATCGCCAGCGTGCTGATGGCGCTCGGGATGATGATGGTGCCGCCCGCCACAATCGCGTTACCGTTTAAGCTGATGCTGTTTGTGTTGGTGGACGGTTGGCAGTTGCTTGTCGGCTCGCTGGCACAAAGCTTTTACAGTTAGAGGCGCGAAATGACACCTGAATCGGTCATGATGATGGGTACAGAAGCGATGAAAGTCGCTCTGGCCCTTGCTGCGCCTTTGCTGTTGGTGGCCCTCGTCACAGGCCTTATCATCAGTATTCTGCAGGCGGCGACCCAGATTAACGAAATGACGCTGTCCTTCATTCCCAAAATTGTCGCGGTGTTTATTGCCATCATTGTTGCCGGCCCATGGATGCTTAATCTGTTGCTCGACTACGTGCGTACGCTGTTCAGCAATTTACCGTATATCATCGGGTAGACAACGTTATGTTGCAGGTGACCAGCGTTGAGTGGATGCAGTGGCTGAATCTTTACTTCTGGCCGTTGCTGCGCATACTGGCGCTCATCTCCACGGCTCCCATTCTCAGCGAACGCGCCATCCCCAAGCGGGTAAAACTGGGGCTGGGATTGATGATAACCATTGTTATCGCCCCATCAATTCCCCCGGCAGACGTCCCCATCTTTTCCATCGGCGCGTTGTGGCAGGCAATGCAACAAATCCTGATCGGCATCGCCTTAGGCTTCACCATGCAGTTTGCGTTTGCCGCCGTACGTACTGCCGGGGAACTGATTGGCCTGCAAATGGGGCTTTCCTTTGCGACATTCTTCGACCCCGGTAGCCGCCTGAATATGCCGGTACTGGCACGACTAATCGACATGCTCGCCATGCTGTTATTCCTCACCTTTAATGGCCATCTGTGGCTGATTTCGCTGTTGGTAGATACGTTTCATACCTTGCCCATTGGCGGCAATCCGGTTAACAGCAATGCGTTTCTTGCGCTGGCGCGGGCGGGCAGTCTGATTTTCATCAATGGACTCATGCTGGCCCTACCGGTTATGACGCTGCTGCTGACGCTGAACCTTGCGCTTGGCTTGTTAAATCGCATGGCGCCACAGCTGTCGATTTTTGTCATTGGCTTTCCTCTCACCCTGACCGTAGGTATTTCATTAATGGCGGCGCTGATGCCATTAATTGCGCCATTCTGCGAGCGCTTGTTCAGCGAAATTTTTAATTTGTTGGCGGATATCGTCAGCGAAATGCCTGGAAAATAATAACCCTTAATTTTTATCCTGTTTTACTAAGGATTGTCCTAAATTTAAAAACCGACAACATCCACCAGGATATCGCTGTCGCGGTTTATTTGTTTTTGCCTCACTCACATAACGCAACATTTACTTTACTTTAAGATGTTTCCTGGCAAATTATACGCAACTTTACGGGATAGTAAATTCGCCTGAAAACAGCGAAAGCGTCATCTTGGGTCGTTATTATTCCGTTTAGTTGTGATGCAATAATCAGGTAAGGGGAATTATCGTTACGCATTGAGTGAGGGTATGCCATGTCAACGATTATTATGGATTTATGCAGTTACACCCGGCTAGGGTTGACCGGTTATCTGGTCAGTCGGGGGGTGAAAAAAAGGGAAATCAACAATATTTCCAGCGTTGGGGAACTCAGTCTCGCCTGTGTTTCTCTTCAACCCGCTGTGGTGTTTATTAATGAGGACTGTTTTATCCACGATCCTGCTAACAGTCAGCAAATCAAGCAAATCATTAATCAGCATCCCAGTACATTATTTATTGTATTTATGGCAATTGCCAATGTGCATTTTGATGAGTATCTTTTAGTCAGAAAAAATTTATTGATCAGTTCTAAATCAATTAAACCTGATTCACTGGATGAACTTCTTGGCGATATTCTGAAAAAGGAAGTGAATATTGCTATCGATGTTAATCTGCCGACATTGTCATTAAGCCGTACTGAATCCAGCATGCTACGCATGTGGATGGAGGGACAGGGAACAATACAGATATCAGATCAAATGAATATCAAGGCCAAGACCGTCTCATCCCATAAGGGAAATATAAAACGAAAGATTAAGACGCATAATAAGCAAGTTATCTATCACGTGGTTCGACTCACGGATAATGTCACCAATGGTATCTTTGTGAATATGCGCTAAGACGTTCTGACTGGTGGCGGAACCACCAGTCAGAATCAAGCAGAAGAACTCACCTCACTCTATTTTTTCCACAAAGATACCATCCTGATGACCTGATTCATTAAAGAACCAGATACCGAGCGGGTAGTCTTCCAGCGAAACCAGGTACATGGTGCCTTCACTAAACTCTTCGATTGCCAGTACCACGCCCGGCCGACGCGGACCGCCGTCCGTTTTGACTGTGACCCGATCATTCACCTTCATCGTTTTCCTCCTGTGGCTTTGTGCCAGTGTAGAACAAATTCCTTTTTGTGGCAGCGTTCGACGCATGCGATTGCGGGTTTTCTCGACGGTCTATACTTAAGTGGTGCGTATCTGAGGTTTTGATGCGCTCCCCCGGTATCCTTAACGGTTGAGAGGTATGAGGATGAAAACCGCGAAAGAGTACAGCGATACGGCCAAACGTGAAGTCAGCGTCGATGTAGACGCGCTGCTGAAGGCAATCAACGAAATCTGCGAGAGTGAAATTCATCGCAGTCAGGACGATCCGGAACGCGTCAGCATCGACGGGCGTGATTACCATACATGGCATGAACTGGCCGACGCGTTCGAGCTTGATATCCATGATTTTAGCGTGTCGGAAATCAATCGCTGACTGAGGGCGAAAAAAATCCCGGCCCTCATCGGGCCGGGATCAAGCTTGCTTATGCAAGAAGCACTTGAAAATTCGTTACACCAGGAAATCTGATGTGAAACAAACCTTATCTGCAATTTTTTTGCCTGACAAGTAAATAATTCTCACCAAAATGATAAATATAACTAATGGTTGAGAGTCCACCGGGTTACGGTCATGCCCAATGTCAGGCATCCTGGCGGAGCGATGTTTGCTCGCCGGGCACCAGTTCATCTTCACGGAATGCTTCCCGTTTAACGCCAAAGCCGTCGTACCAGCGACACTCCACCATTCCGCTGGCATACCCGGTAACGATCATGCGTGGGCCACCCTCTTTCGAGGTGACTTCCTCACTGACAGAAAAGACCATACCTGCCTCCTGTATCAAGAGAAACCTTTACACCTTAGACGACAAAGAGGCTTTTTGCGTAATTAATCCGGCGACAATTAGTGCGAAACTCCGCGCAGTCTGGCAACGGTTTTTACCAGCAGAACGACTATTCCACCAATGATAAAGCCGAGCACCAAATTAAGCAGGGTCGGAAGCATTAGCGCAATCAATGCGCTTTGCTGCTGGGCAAAATGTTCTATCGCATGATGCAGCGGTGATATTCCATGTACCACGATCCCGCCCCCCACTAAAAACATCGCCAGCGTGCCAACTACAGAAAGTGTTTTCATCAGCCAGGGAGCAACCACCAGCAGTCCTTTACCCAGCGATTGGGCAAGCACGCTGCGCTTTTCCGCCAGCCAGTACCCGATATCATCAAGCTTAACGATAATCCCCACCAGGCCATACACGCCCACGGTCACCACTAACGCGATACCAGATAACACCAGCACCTGATTCAACAACGGAGCATCCGCCACAATACCGAGGGTGATCGCGACAATCTCAGCAGATAAAATGAAATCGGTACGTACCGCTCCTTTGATTTTATCTTTCTCAAAGGTCAGCGGATCCTGCGCCGCCAGAGATGCCAGACGCTGCTGGCGCTCTTCCGGGGTCTCTTTGTGTTTACGTGCTTCCAGGGTGTGCAGAACTTTTTCCACCCCTTCAAAACAGAGAAACGCCCCACCTACCATTAATAAGGGGGTGATCGCCCAGGGAATGAAGGCGCTAATCAATAGCGCCAACGGCACAAGAATAACTTTGTTAACAAGCGACCCTTTAGCTACGCTCCAGACTACCGGAAGTTCGCGGTTCGCCCGCACGCCCGACACCTGTTGCGCGTTAAGCGATAAATCATCTCCCAGTACACCCGCGGTTTTTTTCGCGGCCAGTTTTCCCATGACCGAGATATCGTCCAGTAAGGTGGCGATATCATCGAGTAAGGTCAGTAAGCTACTTCCTGCCAAAATGTTAACCCTCAATATTATTTTTTTGCCGTATTAAGTATGAAGTAAAACACGCCATGCGGAAACTGGCCTTTCTGGTCAACAAATATTTAACAATGGCATGCAATTATAAATCTCGCCAGCACGATAGTTTTGACGTTTACTATGTTGCACCTTTTTATTTCCACCGTGAGGGATTATGCGTTTCAGGCAATTGTTACCACTTTTCAGTGCGCTCTTCGCGCTGTATATCATTTGGGGTTCCACCTACTTCGTTATTCGCATCGGCGTTGAAAGCTGGCCGCCGTTGATGATGGCTGGCGTGCGTTTTCTCTCTGCGGGCATTTTGTTAACCGCATTCTTACTGATTCGCGGGCATAAGCTGCCGCCTCTGCGCCAGCTCCTGAACGCCGCGTTAATTGGTATTCTGCTGCTGGCTGTGGGTAATGGGCTAGTTACGGTCGCAGAACATCAAAATGTGCCTTCCGGTATCGCTGCCGTGGTGGTTGCTACCGTTCCGCTGTTTACGCTGTGCTTTAGCCATTTTTTTGGTATTAAAACGCGTAAGCTGGAGTGGATGGGGATAGCCATTGGGCTGGCAGGAATTATCATGCTGAACAGCGGCGGTAATTTAAGCGGTAATCCCTGGGGTGCTGTTTTGATCCTGATAGGTTCGATGAGCTGGGCGTTTGGCTCGGTGTACGGTTCACGCATAACGTTACCCGTTGGCATGATGGCCGGAGCCATTGAAATGTTAGCCGCCGGTGTTGTGCTGATGTGCGCTTCACTGATCTCCGGGGAAAAGCTCACCACTAAGCCAACATTTTCAGGCTTTATGGCGGTGGCGTATCTGGCCCTGTTTGGTTCTATTATTGCCATTAACGCGTATATGTACCTGATCCGCAACGTCAGTCCGGCATTAGCCACCAGCTATGCCTACGTTAATCCGGTCGTTGCCGTGCTGTTAGGCACAGGTCTGGGGGGAGAAAGTCTGGCGCCCATCGAATGGCTGGCGCTCGGGGTGATCGTATTTGCGGTGGTATTGGTAACCCTGGGTAAATACTTATTTCCCGCTAAAGCAGATGTCGTGGTGACCCCGTCGGAAAAGACATTACAGTAAGTGAATACCGAGAGTGTCGATCTGCGCAGTTGCGCCACCGCCGCAGATCCACTCGATGACACGTTCAGATAACGCTTCATCGTCCAGTTTTTCGCGCCCGCGCAGGGCGCACTCCCAGACAATCAGTACACGCCAGCCCAGCGCCTGCAATTTTTCACAATCCCTCGCGTCACGCTGGACATTTTTGCCTATTTTTTCCAGCCAGAATTCCGTTCGCGTGGCGGGGACTTTAAACAAGTAGCAGTTGTGATGATGCCAGAAACAGCCATGGGTAAAGATCACACAACGGTAATCATCCACCACAAAATCGGGGCGACCGGGTAACGTCGCATCCTGCACGCGAAACGTTACGCCCTGCTCTGTCAGTATGCTGGCAAGGCGTTTTTCAATGGCGGTATCGCGGGTTGCTATCGCCCGCATATTCTTACTGCGCGTTGCTTTATCGTGAACGTCTGCCATGCAGGTTCTCTTTCTCGCGAATAGCAACCGCCTGTTTGATTTTCGGCTCCAGCAGTCTGGCAACCGCCGCGAAGGCCGGAACGACCACCGAATTACCAAACTGGCGATAAGCCTGAGTATCTGACACCGGGATCCTGAATTGATAGCCCTGCGGTGATTCAAATCCCATCAGGCGCGCGCACTCCCGTGGTGTAAGCCTGCGCGGACGGTGCTGCTGGTTCAACGGATCGTCAAAATCCTTTTCACCCAGCGCCATATCCCAGCCGCGGTCGACAAGGATCTCAGCGCCATCTTTATAATAGCGTGCCGATAATGTGCGGGTTACGCTATCGGGATTACCGGGGTACACCATGCCATAGCCAAACCCATTGCCCCGCGCCTGGTGCTTTTTCGCATAGCGATAGAGATATTTCCACAACACCGGCGTCAGCACATATTTCGCATCGACGGTCGGCTCAAGCAGCTCCGCCAGCGTCGTACGCCGCTGCGGATAGCGAGTGACAATATTGCGCAGCGTGAAATCTGATTTCAATTGCAGATCGCGTCGAAATCCGACGAGCACAATACGTTCACGATGCTGAGGTAAAAAATGTTGCCCATCGATAATTTTCGGATCGTCAGGTCCATTATCCGCCGCATCCGCGACGTCATAACCCAGCTCATCCAGCGTCTGCATAATGATACGAAACGTTTTACCCTGGTCGTGACTTTTCAGGTTTTTGACGTTTTCGAGCACAAATATTGCTGGTCGACGCGCGTCGATAATACGCACCACGTCAAAAAAGAGTGTGCCTTGTGTATCGCAGGCAAAACCGTGGGCCCGCCCTAACGCATTTTTTTTTGATACCCCGGCCAGGGAGAAGGGCTGACAAGGAAATCCCGCCAGCAGTACATCATGTTCTGGAATGTGCTGGCGAATATGTTTCGCCGCCTGCTGGTCGCTCACCCCATCATGATGGCTCAGCGTGACATCGCGAATGTCTTCATTAAAGTGATGCTGGAGTGGATCGCAATAGTTGTTCGCTTTGTAGGTACGCACCGCATGCTTGTTCCATTCGCTGGTAAACACGCACTGCCCGCCAATCGCCTCAAAGCCGCGACGAATCCCGCCAATGCCGGCAAACAGATCGATAAATCGAAAGGCATAATGCGGATGATGCGCAGGTGGCGTCGGCAGCAAGGAATTCAGATGAGTAAGCTCATTGTCGCTGAGGCGATGCCATGTTTCGTTCGCCACCACTCGCTTAAAGATGGCCGGACTCCAGCGGTTCTCGCCAACACCATTCAGATGAGCAACCAGGGTTTTCACGTCATATATTTCAAGCAACTTAGCCAAAATCACCTGCGCGGCGGCCTTGTTATCATCTGTCATCGGGTTCATGGAGCCTGCTACTGAAAAATTATCCTGCATACATTTAACCGGCCGAAATGGATAACCGACAGATTAACATAAAATAGTGCGGTTGACGTCGCGGCTGTACTGGCGGCTAACCTGCTTTAAAGGGTTGAATCGCGTCAAGATCCAGCATTTCATACTCCCCTTTTAACTCCGCACTCAGCTTCGCCATGTACGTCAGTAAGAAGTCAGCATTATGCTGCGCTAAATGTCGACCTTGTTCAGTTTGCATTGTCAGCGGCAGTGTCAATAATTTGGTCTGAAAGTGATCGAGCGCGTACTGTTTATCGTCAAGGCTACGCTGCCGCGCGAACGGATCTTCCGCGTCAAACAGCGCAACCCCCAACGCACCGGAGACGGCAAACACGCGCGCTAACCCAATGGCGCCCAACGCCTCAAGCCTGTCGGCATCCTGCACAATTTTAGCTTCAATGGTTTCCGGTGCGATTCTGGCGCTGAAACTGTGCGCCTCAATGGCATGACACACGGCCGGTATACAGTGTTGCGGAAAATCAGGGAAGTCACGCATCAACACGCGGCGTGTTTCCTGCGCCGCCAATACCGACGAGCGATGACGATCCGGATGGTTTTTCGGTAAGCTAACAAGATCATGGAAGTAGCACGCGGTAAGAACCACCAGCCAATTTACGGTCGCATCTGTACTTAGCTTTTGCGAGGTCTTCCACACGCGACGAAAATGAGAGATATCATGGGCAGCATCCTGCCCGGAATGGTTATCCTGTAGCCAGGCTTCAAATTTTGCCTGCCAGTCCTGTAGTTCCATGCGGTCTCTCTTTGCAGAAAAAAACTACCATAACAACAATTTCCATATGAGACCACTCCCAGTGCTTCAGTTTATATACATATATTATTGCTCTCGATTTTATATAATCACAGGAAATTTATTGCTTCCGGAGAATCGTATCGAGAGAGAATTACACGCAATCAAAAATAAAATAACCCCCACCAATAATATATACAACAACAATGAATAAATAAAATACATAAGCAACTGATAAAAAGAGATTTGTTACATCAATTAATTTATAAAAAAGATACAGACCGAATTATAAAAAGACAATCAAGAAACATCTTGAAATACCTTAAATATATTTGTTACATGTTATATTTTAAATTAAATGAACTTCATAGATAGTATCCAAATGTAGTCTTTCGGATAGTACTACATATTCATATTAATTATTATCATAAGGGAATACATAATGAAAAGAAAAGTACTGGCACTTCTCCTGCCTGCTTTATTAGCTGCTGGCGCAGCGAATGCGGCTGAAATCTATAATAAGAACGGCAATAAACTGGATCTGTACGGCAAAGTTGATGGTCTGCGTTATTTCTCTGACGATGCGGGTAGCGACGGCGATCAGACCTATGCACGTGTGGGCTTTAAAGGCGAAACCCAGATCAACGATATGCTGACAGGTTATGGTCAGTGGGAATATAACGTTCAGGCCAACGGTACTGAAGGTGACAAAGGTGATTCCTGGACCCGTCTGGCTTTCGCTGGTTTAGGTTTTGGTCAGAACGGGACCTTTGACTACGGTCGTAACTATGGCGTCGTCTACGACGTTGAAGCCTGGACCGATATGCTGCCAGAATTCGGTGGCGATACTTACACCCAGACCGACGTGTATATGACCGGCCGTACCAACGGCGTTGCCACCTACCGCAATAAAGGTTTCTTCGGTCTGGTTGATGGTCTAAACTTCGCTCTGCAGTACCAGGGCAATAATGAAGATGGTGATCGGGGATGGACAGGTCAGGAAGGTTCCGGTAACAGCACAAACCGTAGTCTGGCGAAAGAAAATGGCGACGGTTTTGGTATGTCTACCTCCTATGATTTCGACTTCGGTTTAAGCCTGGGTGCGGCGTACTCTGCATCTGACCGTACCGACGATCAGGTTGCCCGTGGCTACCAGGACGGAATGAACCAGCGCAACAACTATGCTGGCGGTGAAACCGCTGAAGCCTGGACCGTTGGTGCAAAATATGACGCTAACAACGTGTACCTGGCAGCCATGTATGCTGAAACCCGCAATATGACCTATTACGGTGGCGGCAATGGCGAAGGTAATGGCGGTATTGCCAACAAAACGCAAAACTTTGAAGCCGTCGCTCAATACCAGTTTGATTATGGTCTGCGCCCATCCATCGCTTATTTGCAGTCTAAAGGCAGTGATTTAGGCGGCCAGGAAGTAAATCGTGGCAACTGGCGTTATGTCGACAAAGATCTGGTCAAATACGTCGATGTGGGTGTGACTTACTACTTCAACAAAAACATGTCCACCTACGTTGATTACAAAATCAACCTGCTGGACGAAGACGACAGCTTCTATGAAAGCAATGGTATCGCGACTGACGACATCGTTGCCGTTGGTTTAGTCTACCAGTTCTAATTACCACATAAATACGCAAGCCCGCTTCATTTGAAGCGGGCTTTTTTACTGCACGGGGATAAGATCTGCTAACAGCGCCAGATATCCGACACTCTTTCACTAGAATTAATGCGGGGAAGATTTTGAAAAAATATTAATAACCAGAACCCCAGCGCAAATCAGGAACATACCTGCGATCGCCGGGAAATCCAGCTTTTGCCCACTTACCAACCAGCCCAAAAGGCTGATTAATACGATTCCAGCACCTGACCAAATTGCGTACGCAATACCCGTTGGAATGGTCGACAGCGTCTGAGCGAGAAGATAAAAAGCAGTGCAGTAGCACACAATGGTTGCTACAGATGGCCATAGGCGTGTAAATCCGTCAGAGAACTTCATCAGGGTTGTACCTATTACTTCAGCTACAATGGCCCCGGCAAGGAGAATATATGAATTCAAAATCTGGCCCCGTGTGACATTCTAAAACAATCATCGTATCACAAGGGTTAAGTGAGGTTGAACACAACCAAAACTACTTTCGCTCAGTATAAAAGACAGTCTTAAGTGCCGCGAGGTCTGCTATGCGCGGACGTTGTGGTTAATTTTAACGTCACCATAGAAGTCACATCTGTCTGTGGATTGCCAGCTTCGAATGCCCAGCTTTCCATTTCCCTGGTAAGTTTTTGCTTAGTATCAGCATCAATTACTCCATCAGGAAATCTGATATTTATAACTTTTCCTTTATCATCAATATCATATACCACTTTGAATTTGTTATTTTCATCCACCAACGTTCTTACCTCGGTTTTGCTGATTGTTTCACTTGCATGAGTACTAAAAGCGAAACCAGCCGACAAAGCAGCAATAAAAGCCACACCAAAAATCTTGTTATTCATAGAGTTATCCTCTCGCAAATAAATAATGATAAATAGAAATAATTATCATTTCTACTGTTTGTTTTTACAGCTACGCAGGGTGTGGCAATAAAGAAGGACCTGAGCTGGCACTGTCACGGCACAGAGCCAAGCCGAATCTGACAGTCCGCTCTGTGCCAGCAGCGGAGCGTTAGCAAGGTGGAGCATGATATTTCGTAGGCTCTTATAGACAAATGAGAAACATAATCACATGTAAACTCAGCGGGATTGCAACGTTAAAGCGGTATTTTCCCCCGGAGAACCCAGATGTTTACGCATATGCGTATTGCCAAACCCGTCAACAATCTCGAAAGGTCTTTTCTGATGTACAGCCAGGGATTGGGGCTACATAAAATTGCTGAATTCAACGATCATGAGGGTTTCAATGGAATAATGTTAGGGTGGGAAGACTTAGACTGGCACATAGAATTCACTTTTTGCCAAAACCATCCCGTTCAACCTTTGCACACTGAAGAAGATTTACTCGTTCTTTATTACCCTGATGAAAATGAATGGTTGCGTGCCTGCGAAAGAATGAACGATGCTGGTTTCAGAATGACAGCGTCATTCAATCCCTACTGGGACGTGAACGGAAGGACATTTGTGGACCTCGACGGATATAGGGTTGTTATCCAAAACAAGTCGTGGACATGACCCAATAAATATTGCCAGGTTGCCACCGTCTTGTGCGTCCGCTCATCGCTCAAAGAAAACTGTCAGATTTATCCTCGAGGGGCTTTTGCTAATTTCTCTAACGGCCTGATTTCTGGAGAACGCTCTTTTATTCTCAGGTCACAAAACTGAACGCCAGGTTGTGGTTTATGACAGAAAAGTGAAAATTTCCCCCACATTGGATCTTCCAGTATTGGGCAAATCAGAAGATGATGATGGCGAGTTTTATACCAAGTGAATATACCAACACTATACCAAGTGTGACATGAGTCGTTGAAAGGAATTGAGCTAAGTGTTTGAATAGTGGCGGAGAGAGGGGGATTTGAACCCCCGGTGGAGTTGCCCCCACTCCGGTTTTCGAGACCGGTCCATTCAGCCGCTCTGGCATCTCTCCGTTTCGGCGGTTGCCATGATGCCAAGTAATTTGGCATTTTAACAGACTCAGTTCCGTCAATTTCGTTCAAGTGACGAGTTTGCGAGCAAAACGATGATTAAGTGGCCCTGGAAAGAGCAAGAAATAGCCCGAAATGACGACTGGCCCTGGGATAACGCCCTGGCTATTCCGTTGCTGGTGAATCTCACCGAGCAAGAACAAGCCAGACTTATCGCCCTGGCCGAGCGCTTTTTACAGCAAAAAAGATTGGTAGCACTTCAGGGGTTTGAACTGGACCCGCTGAAAAGTGCGCGCATTGCTCTGCTTTTCTGTTTACCTGTTCTGGAATTGGGGATCGAGTGGCTCGATGGGTTTCATGAAGTTCTCATCTACCCTGCCCCATTTGTTGTGGACGATGAATGGGAAGATGATATTGGGCTGGTGCACAATCAACGTGTCGTTCAGTCCGGGCAGAGCTGGCAGCAAGGTCCGATAATCCTCAACTGGCTTGATATTCAGGATTCCTTTGATGCCTCAGGCTTTAATCTGATCATTCATGAAGTCGCGCATAAGCTGGATATGCGTAATGGCGATCGCGCCAGCGGTATTCCGGCGATTCCTCTGCGAGATATTGCCGGCTGGGAGCACGACCTGCATGCCGCAATGAACAACATTCAGGATGAAATCGATCTGGTAGGGGAAACCGCATGCAGTATAGATGCTTACGCTGCAACCGACCCGGCCGAATGCTTTGCCGTATTATCCGAGTATTTTTTCAGTGCCCCTGAACTATTTGCGCCACGTTTCCCGGCTTTATGGCAGCGTTTCATCCTGTTTTATCGCCAAAATCCAATGCAACGGTTACGAGATAACCCCGAAGATGACCATTATCGCTCATCAAATGTGCATTAACACTGATTTTGAAGATTAATTAACCAATTGAAATGACGCGCTAATTTTACTGTTGACACCTCAGGGTGAGGTCAGTAATATGCGCCTCGTTCACACGATTCCTCTGTAGTTCAGTCGGTAGAACGGCGGACTGTTAATCCGTATGTCACTGGTTCGAGTCCAGTCAGAGGAGCCAGATTTAAGAGGCCTGCTTAAGGAAACTTGAGCAGGCTTTTTGCTTTTCAGGCTTGCATAAAAGCATCCTGCATAAACGTTCTGCCTGTTGTACCGCCCCTATTCCATGTCTCATCACACCCTTGATTAAAGTTATGTAAATGTAAATCGTTTAAACTTTGCAATTATTGTAACTGCTAGTGATTATCATTTATTGTACGCGAGCCAAAAGAACGAGCCCTGCTCGGTTCACTGTACGTTCCAATTACTCTGGGATATAAACGATGAATGCTCTGCCTCGCACCGGACTGCGCCGTATCACGCTTGCCTCTGCCCTGGTCTTCACTGTTAGCCTGCCGGCTTTCGCCCAGGAAACATTAACGCTTTACACCACCCGTGAACCGGGCCTGATTCAGCCTTTACTTGATAGCTGGACAAAAACCAGCGGTATAAAAGTAAGTACGGTCTATATCAAGGATGGCATGCTTGAGCGTGTCAAAGCAGAAGGAAAAAATTCCCCTGCCGACTTGCTGATGACCGTTGATGCAGGCAATCTCCTCGATCTCGTAGAAGCGGGTGTGACCCAACCGGTAGAGTCAGAAGCGCTGAAAGCCGCCATTCCTGCTAACCTGCGCGGTGCGGATAATCAGTGGTTTGCGCTTTCTATGCGTGCCCGCGTACTGTATGCCGAAAAATCGATGCCCATCGATAACTGGCATTACGAACAACTCGCCAGCCCGGAGTATAAAGGTAAAGTCTGTATCCGCTCTGGACAACATCCGTATAACACGGCGCTGATCGCCGCGATGATTGCCCATCACGGTGAAGCGAAAACCGAAGACTGGTTGCGCGGCGTGAAGGCTAACCTGGCCCGTAAAGCCACCGGCGGTGACCGCGATGTTGCCCGCGATATCCTCGGTGGAATTTGTGATATCGGTCTGGCTAACTCCTATTACGTCGGCCATATGAAAAATGCCAAAGAAGGCAGCGATGCTCGTCAATGGGGCGATGCCATCAAAGTTGTAAAACCAACCTTTGAGAATGGCGGTACGCACGTCAATATCAGCGGCGCTGCCGTTGCCCGCTATGCGCCAAATAAAGCCGATGCCGTTAAGCTGATGGAATATCTGGTTTCCGCGCCTGCCCAACAGCAGTATGCGAAAGCGAACTTCGAATATCCGGTACTGAAAGGCGTAACGCTTGATCCAATTATCAGCGCCACCATTGGTGAAATTGATGTTGATAAAACACCGTTAACCGAAATCGTGAAGTATCGTAAACAAGCTAGCCTGCTGGTAGATAAAGTTGGATTCGATCAATAAACCTTTGCAGTTTCCAGCGTTACGCGGCCTGGTTTCCGGGCCGCAGTCATTATTAACGCCGTTGCATCTTGGCGCGCTGTGCGTGGCGCTTGGCGTCCTGACACCCGTCATTGCGCTGATCTGGCAGGCTAGCCAGGCCGATTTATCTCACTGGGATAATCTCCTGACGTGGGTGTTGCCTGCCGCGTTAAAAAACACCGTACTGTTGTTAGCGGGTGTCGCCGTGATGGTCGGCGTCATTGGCGTAGGTAGCGCATGGGCGGTGACGGCATGGGATTTTCCTGGACGCAAAATTCTCAGTTGGGCGCTACTGTTGCCGCTGGCGATGCCGACCTACATCGTCGCCTTTGCCTGGCTCGATCTGCTGCATCCGATTGGTCCCCTGCAAACATTTATCCGTTTCTTACTCGGCTTTGACAGCCCACGACAGTTCCGCCTGCCAGATTTACGCTCTCTTCCCGGCGCAATAATTCTGCTCGGATTAGTCCTTTATCCTTACGTGTACCTGACCACCCGCGCCATGTTTATCAGCCAGCCGGCTCATTTACTGGAAGCCGCACGTACGCTGGGATGCAGCGCGACCGGAACGTTTTTCCGTGTTGCCCTCCCCATGGCACGTCCCGCCCTGGCCGTTGGGATCAGTCTGGCATTGCTGGAAACGCTTAACGACATCGGCGCGTCGGAATTCCTCGGGGTACAGACATTAACTGTTACCGTGTACACCACGTGGATCTCGCGCTCTGATTTATCTTCAGCTGCGCAAATCGCCTGCATGATGCTGATGTTTATCTTCTTTATTCTGACGCTGGAATTTTATGGCCGCAGAAAACAGGGATTCAGCAGCCGCAGTCTACGGGGAATTCAACCCACGCGCGTGCAGAGCTGGCGCGGCTGGCTGCTCGGTGCCGTTATCTCGCTGCCGGTTGTGCTCGGGTTTCTGGCCCCAGTGCTGTTTTTAATGTGGGAAAGCGCTAAACGTATCGGCGATGACAACCTCCTCTCCCCTTCGTTACTGTCAGCATTGCAAAATACACTCTTGCTCGCGGCGGGAACCACGCTGGTGGTGGTTTGCGTCAGTCTGTTGGTGGCCTGGAGCGCGCGCCATAGCGCTGCAGACAACGCGATGCCGGGGTTTCGCCGTGGCGTGATGCGTCTGGCCTCTTTAGGCTACGCGGTTCCCGGCACGATCCTGGCGATTGGTTTTTTAACGCCTGCCATGGCGGTTGACCGTTGGCTGGCTGATTTGCTGGATGTGCGTGGCCTACCGCTGATGTCAGCCGGGATCCTGCTGGTTATTTGCTGTGCTATGCGTTTCCAGGCGATTGCCATCGGCGCGCTGGATTCCGGTTTGGGGCGAATTCCACCTTCGCTGGAACAGGCTTCCCGGCTGTTGGGCGAGAACGGTGCGGGCACGTTTGCACGGGTTCATTTCCCCTTGCTGCGTCCGGCCTTAGTCAGCAGCGCCTTGCTGGTTTTTGCCGACGCGATGAAAGAGCTACCCACAACATTGCTTTTGCGACCGGTTAACTTCGAAACACTGGCAACATTGCTGTATGCGGAAGCAGCTCGTGGAACTTATGAAGAAGGTGCTATCGCCGCGCTAATGATTGTTTTAGCTGGCACGCTGCCGGTTATTTTATTGGTGCGTCACCAAATGACTCGCCGGGGTTAAGAGAGTAACAATGTCAGAAATTGCATTACGCCTCCAGGATGTGCACGTTGCCTATGGCAACAGCCAGCAAGCGGTACTAAACGGGTTTTCAATGTCGGTACGCAAAGGGGAAATCGCCTGTCTGTTGGGCGCCTCAGGCTGCGGGAAAACCACGGTGCTACGCGCCGTTGCGGGATTTGAACGACTGCGAAGCGGAGAGATCTATGTCTCCCAGCATCGTGTTGCCGCTCCTGGTTTTCATCTGCCGCCGGAAAAGCGTCATGTTGGTATGGTTTTTCAGGAATATGCGTTATTTCCGCATCTGACCGCACAACAAAATGTCGCCTTTGGATTACGCCGCATGCCGCGTGAAGAGCAGCAGACCAGGGTGGCGGAACTGTTAAAAATGGTGGAGTTACATAGCCATGCCAACCACTATCCCCATGAACTTTCCGGCGGACAGCAACAACGCATCGCGCTCGCGCGTGCGTTAGCGCCGCATCCGGAAATCCTGTTACTGGACGAACCCTTTTCCAGCCTTGATAAGCGCACACGTGAGCGCCTGGGCAACGAGGTACGTGATATTTTGCGCGCTGCCGGGCAAACAGCACTGCTGGTTACTCACAGCGAACACGAAGCGCAGCTAATGGCAGACCATATCGGGGTGGTAAAAATGGGGCAGTATCAAATTAAAAAAGCGCCCCACCTTACCTGACGATAAACCTGGGTCGCTTTAATATTAGAAATGCTGCTGAACCTGGCTGATGTTTACTGGCATACCGGAGCGCCTTTCCAGCGCCTGATTCCCGCGGCTCACGTCCACGCCACTCCCGCTGATAAATGTGCGCAAAGCGGGAGTGATTGGCAAGGGAACCTTTCTGTCAGACTCGTACTCCGAACGATTTCGTGACAGCGGCTCATGCACTTCTACCCAGCGACTGCCGTCTGGCTCCACGCTGTATTTTACCGGTCGGTCAATCAGTTGCACACGCGTTCCAACCGGCACCGTGTCAAACAAGTACTTAATATCGTCATTACGCAAACGGATGCAGCCCTGGCTCACCCGCAGACCAATACCAAAGTTAGCATTAGTGCCGTGAATGGCATAAAGCCTGCCGATATAAATGGCATACAGGCCCATCGGATTATCTGGTCCGGCAGGAACAAACGCGGGCAATGTTTCTCCGCGAGCAGCATATTCGCGACGGGTGTTCGGCGTCGGCGTCCAGCTCGGCGCTTCCTGCTTACGCTCGACCGCCGTCACCCAGTTACGCGGGGTTTCTCGCCCTGCCTGACCAATACCAATGGGTAAAACCTCTACCGTATTGCTGCCAGCGGGATAATAGTAAAGACGCATTTCGGCGACATTGATAACAATGCCTTCACGCATGGTATCCGGCAATATCAGTTGCTGCGGCACGACCAGCGTCGAGCCAGACTTAGGCAAAAAAACATCTACGCCGGGATTGGCCTCGAGCATATTGCTCAACCCCTGCCCGTACTGCGCGGCAAATGCCTCCAGCGGCTGGGTGTTTCCGGGCGGGATCGTAATCGTCAGCGGGGTACCTACCAGACGACTACCTTCTGGCGGCAGCGGATAACTCACCGCTTGCGCTGCCTGACTCGCAAGCAACATGATGAGTGAACAAAGCAGTTTTACACGACGCATCTTTTTCCTTTCCCTTGCCGCAGCAGATATCCAGTAATTATAGCTTTTATTATCTGTTTTAGTGGGTTACAACTTCAATGCGTATAAAAAACCTCGCCATGCGGCGAGGCTCGGGCCTGCCGTAACTATGCTTCTTTACCATCCGGTAGCACAATGTTGCTGGCGGCTAACTGCCCCATATTGCGATACATCGCGCAGGCTGCCTCGATAATCGGCATCGCCAGCGCGGCCCCGCTGCCTTCGCCTAAACGCATCCCCATATTGAGATACGGATCCAGCTCCAGATGCGTCAACGCAGTGCGGGCTCCCTTCTCAGCAGAGAAATGTGACGGAATCAGATAGGGTTTAATCTGCGGTGCAATCTGACAGGCCGCCAGCGCAGCAGAATAGGAAAGAAAACCATCCAGCACGACCGGCAACCCACAGGAGGCCGCGCCAAGCATCACCCCCGCCATGCCAACCAGATCAAACCCGCCAACTTTAGCCAGTACATCGATACCGTCATTGCGATCCGGTTGATTGACGGCAATGGCTCGCCGCACAACCTCAACTTTATTGCCAACTCTTGAAAGCGGCAGATTAGCGCCGATACCCACCACATCCTCGGCATCGCTGCCGGTCAGCACGCTGACGATAGCCGCCGCAGGCGTGGTATTTGCCATACCGAGTTCACCCACGCCAAACAGCGTGACGCCCTCTTTCGCCAGTTCATGGGTATAGCGGATAACTTCCAGCAGCAGTTCCTCGGCCTGTGAACGGCTCATTGCCGGGCCCTGGGCAATATTGCCGCAACCGCGCGCGACGCGCATATTCACTACACCGGGGATAAGCTCCGCGTCAATCCCCACGTCAATGACATGCACCTTTGCTCCAGCCTGAGCGGCCAGAACGCAAACGCCGGTGGTGCCACGCGTCATATTGGCAGCCTGAATAGCCGTGACCACTTTAGGCGAAACAGCAACCCCTTCATCCCAGACGCCGTGATCGGCGCACATCACCAGCATCGCTTTGCCGTTCACATGCGGCGTGCCTTTCAGGCCAGGCATACCAGCCAGTTGCACGGCGAGCGATTCGAGGCGACCAAGACTGCCCGGCGGCTTTAGTAAGCCATCAATATGCTGCTGAGCACGCAGCATCGCGGCGCTGTCAGGTGAAGGGATTGTGTGGAGTAAAGAGGTTAAAGTCTGCATAAGGGTTCCAGTATGTTGGCTGACTCAAAGCAGAGCCAGCAAGAATATCAACTCGCCAAGTTCAATGGCTGCGCCCAGCGTATCGCCGGTTTGCCCACCCAACGTGCGTTTTAATAACTGCCCAAGAATGAAAATCGCTACCATCGTGACAAGCAGTGCCGCCACGCCGCGCATGCCCGGAAGCAGCACGGCGGCCAGGATCGCCGCCAACCCGAGTGTGACGGCGGTTTGACGCCCGGTAACTTTGCCGATGAAGACATTGCCCAGCCCTTCTTCGCGGGCGTAGCGATGTCGATACATCAACAAAACAGCGGTACCCCGCCCGGCGACACATGCCGCCGCCAACGCCGCCAGCATGGGCGTGCCGCGTAAAGCCAGTTCGCTCACCACCAGCACTTTGGCCAGCAAAACGAAAATTAACGCCAGCCCGCCATGGGTTCCCAGGCGGCTGTCGCGCATGATTTCCAGCATCCGCTCGCGTCGACGGGCAGAAAAAATACCGTCGCAGGTATCCGCCAGACCGTCCAGATGAAAACCGCCGGTCAACAACGCCAGCGTCAAGACGGCAAACAAGGCCGCCAGTGGAATACCACACCAGGGCTGCAGCGCCATAAAGACCAGCCCCATCAGCCCGCCAAGCACCACGCCAATCAGGGGAAACATCACGATACCGCGCGAATAGTGCTCGAAATCCAGTCCTTGCGACCAGCGAGCAGGAACGGGCAAGCGGCTGATGAAAGACAGCATTGCCCAGAACAACTTACTCATTTAATTTTGACTCCAATTCCTGATACCACCAGCCACACCTCATCAGCTGCCGCCGCCAGCCGCTGGTTCACGCGCCCTGCAATATCGCGAAAATGACGGGCCAGACGGTTTTCCGGAACAATCCCCATTCCGACTTCGTTAGTCACCAGTACGACCGTTGCCGGGCAACGCTGACAGGCAGCAATCAGCGAACGGATCTCATCCTCAATGGACTGCTCCATCGCCGCGTAATCCCAGCTATCCGGATCGCTGTCACCGCCCAGTGCAAATAGCAGATTGGTTACCATGGTGGTAATGCATTCCAGCAAAATGGCTTCCTGAGGATCGTTTGCTGCCGTTATCAGTTCATCAAGATGTTGCCAGCGCTCGGCAGTACGCCAGTGCGCGGGGCGTCCATCGCGATGGTGCTGAATTCGGGCCGCCATCTCCTCATCAAAAATCTGCGAAGTCGCGATATACAGAACATTTGGGGAATCAGCGATCAGCGCTTCCGCATGCCGACTCTTGCCGCTTCGTGCGCCGCCCGTAACCAAAATCATCATACGGGCTCCCGGTGTTGCTGCATGATGGTATAAATTTTCTCAATATCGATGTGTTGCCGCATCGCATCCGCCAGCAGATCAAACTGCTGCGATTTATATTGCGCGTAATGGAAGGTGGAATCCAGCGGTGCTAATCCTTTACGTACGCGCAGGCCATTCACCAGCGCACGGGTAAATTCATCGCTGTCGAACAGACCATGAAGATAGGTGCCGAACGCCAGGCCATCCGGCGTTACCGCGCCGTCAGCCACATTGCCGCCGTCTTTGCGCAGCGTCATCACCGACTGGCATGCTTCGGTTAATGCCGTTTCGCCCATATGGATTTCATAACCGCGAACGGATAACCCTGCCGCGCCCGCCAGCCAGGCAGGCAGCGAAGAAGACATTTGCCCCTCAACCAGGGTCGTGGTTTTATGCTGGGCAAAATGGGTCACCGTATTAAGCAAGCCCAGACCCGGCAGCGTACCGAGTCCCGATTCCACCTCATCAATGATGGTATCGCCGAGCATTTGATAGCCACCGCAAATCCCCACCACCGGAACATTATTACGATGCAATTGCACGACGCCATGCGCCATTCCGCTTTCACGCAGCCACACCAGATCGCCCAGCGTGTTTTTGCTGCCTGGCAGAATCACCAGATCGGCCCCCGCCAGTTCTTCTGGCTGGCGAACATAGCGCACGCGCACGTCCGGCTGTGCCGCAAGCGCATTGAAATCAGTAAAGTTAGAAATGTGCGGGAGTTGAACAACGGCAATGTCGATGTCGCGTTTATCAGTACGCAGATACTTGCCCCTTTGCAGCGCCACGCCATCTTCGTCTTCCAGATCAACATCCAGCCACGGCATGACGCCCAGTACCGGAACGCCAGTCAGCGCTTCAATCTGCTCAATACCGGAGTACAGTAGCGCCACATCACCGCGAAACTTATTGATGATCACCCCTTTTACCCTGGCGCGTTCATGGTCATGCAGTAACGCCAGCGTGCCGTAAATAGAGGCAAACACGCCGCCACGATCGATATCTGCCACCAGAATGACCGGGCATTGCGCCATCTCAGCCATGCCCATATTGACGATATCGCGATCGCGCAGGTTAATCTCAGCGGGGCTTCCCGCCCCTTCCAGCACCAGCACATCGAACTCCTGCGCCAGGCTGTTATACACTGACAGGATCTGCTCCCGCAGGCGCGGCTTATACTCGTGATAACTCACCGCATCCATATCGGTCGCCACCTTGCCCATCAACACAACCTGCGCTTTACGATCGCTGGTCGGCTTAAGCAGCACCGGGTTCATACGCACATCCGGTGTAATGCCGGCGGCTTCCGCCTGAAAAATTTGCGCCCGGCCCATCTCTTTACCCTCTGGGGTAATGCCCGAGTTCAGCGCCATATTCTGCGATTTGAACGGCGCGGTACGCAGTCCGTCCTGATAAAAAATACGACACAGCCCGGCGACCAACACGCTTTTACCCACATCAGATGCCGTTCCCTGCAACATTATTGCCTGCGTCATGACGCCTCCTTCAGTGCGTTCTCTCGCATACGACTAAAAAATTCAGCCTCTGTTTTACACAGCGGGAAACCCAGCTCAGTGTGCAGCTTCACCAGCCAGGGCTGAGTTAATCCCGCTTGTTCAATAAGATCCGTCCGGGCGAAAACCTCACCCGGCGTGCCATGCGTCAGCACCTCACCCCGGCGTAAAACGTAAACTGCATCGCTGACTTCATAGATAAGATCGATATCATGGCTGGAGATAACCACGTGGTTTCCTTGCGCTACGATGCGTTTGATTATCTCAATCATCTGCGTGCGACCTGATGGGTCAAGGCCTGCCGTAGGTTCATCCAGTAGCAGATATTGCGCCTGCAACACCAGCGCCCCGGCAATCGCCACGCGTTTTTTTTGCCCGTGGCTTAAACACTGAATAGGCTGCTGGCGAAAATGCTGGGCATCAACCAGCGTGAGCGCATCTTCCACCCGGCGTGAGATTTCAGCTTCATCCACCCCAAGGTTGCGCAGGCTGAACGCAATATCGCTGTCGATATCGGTATAAAAGATTTGCTGATCGGGATCCTGAAATACGGTTGCCACCTGCTGACGTAGCGCCAGCAGGCCACGCTTGCTGTAATCCAGCGGTTTGCCCTGCCACATCACCGCGCCTTGCTGCGGTCGCAATAACCCGCTCAGATTCATAAACAGCGTGGATTTCCCGCAGCCATTGGCCCCTACCAGCCCGGTGACGGCATGCGTAGAAAAGTCCAGCGTTAGCCCTTTGAGGATCGGGTCATCCTGATAGCGAAACCAAAGCGCTGAAGTGGCAAGCATACTTTTCCTTACAGGTGAAAATCACCCTGATACAGTTTGATATCCAGTGTGGTGGTCATTTGCTGGTAGCGGATCAACACACGGGTAAACAACAATCCCACCAGCATCGCCAGCGAGCGGTAGCCCAGCGGCAAACTACGATAACCAAAACGCAGCGTTTGTGCGCGATGAATAGCCAGCGCCTCGTCTAACAGGATAAAAATAAACCGCCAGGTCAGCAGGATCTGTTCAGTCAGCAGGCGAGGAACGTGTGCGCGTTTGAGTAAGATAATCAACTGCGGAAACGGCAGATTCAGCACTAACCAGAAGGTTGCCGCCAGCGCCGCAAGGCTGCGCCAGAAGGTTTCATTGGCGGTCAGAAGTCCAGGGGCGCTTATTCCCAACCAGTAGCTTCCTACAGGTAGGCTTACCAGCAAGGTCTGCGGGTCGCGGCTAAAACTAAACAGGATAGTTACGACGCCGACCGTCAGGAAACCAAACGGTAATGCCATCCAGCGGCACCAACGCCAGAAGGAAATGCGTAGCAGCCAGCAGCTCAGCGCGGCAATCAGTAACAGCTCAATACCCTGCCCCAGCGGGGGCAGAGTGAACGCCAGAATCATCATCATCAGCCAGAGCAGAAATTTCCGCACCGGTGAGACATGAAACCAGCGGCTTTGATAGCTAAGCCTGTCAAGCCCGGTCATCACGGCGTTGCCTGCCCTTGGTGTAACCCAGAATGTAGAAAATTACGGCCGCACCCAGCGAACCCTGGAGCGTAAACAGCAGGCTTTCAATTTCGCCACTTGCCGGTTCGTACAACGGCTGGAACCATGGCTCATAATGCGGTGCGATAGCCTGAATCTGGCTTTCCGCCTCACCATCTGAACCACCGTACTCTCCACCGTGGTTGATAAAGAACGGTAGGATCACCAGCGCCACCACCATGCCTAACAAAATCAGCGTCTTTTTCATCGTTAATGTCCTTGTGCGGTTATCAACTGGCGTTTGGTTAGCTGGTCATAAATCATTACGGTGAGCAGACCTTCCGCAATCGCGATGGGGATCTGCGTCAGGCAGAAAATGCCCATGAATTTCACAATCGACCCCATAGCACCAGCGGACGGATCCGGGAATGCAACGCCCAGTTGCACCGAGGTAACAAAATAGGTGACGAGATCCGCCAACATGGCGCACAGGAAGACGCAAACATCCCGGCGCAGCCCCGCGCGGCAGGCCATTTTCCACACCATGTAACCCACTACCGGGCCAATCACCGCCATCGACATGCCGTTAGCGCCGAGCGTCGTTAAACCACCGTGCGCCAGCAATAGTGCCTGGAACAGCAGGACGATTGCACCGAGAATAGCGACCACACCCGGTCCGAACAGGATAACCGCCAGGCCGACACCGGTCGGATGCGAGCAGCTTCCGGTAACGGAAGGAATTTTCAGCGCCGACAGCACAAAAATAAAGGCACCACACAGAGCCAGTAACACTTTTTGGTGACTGTCTTCCTGTACGATTTGACGCAAGCGCACTAATCCGTACCACAGGCAAGGTAAAAACAGCAGCCACCAGGCCAGCGCCCACATTGGCGGCAAGAAACCTTCCATAATGTGCATGGCGAACGCTTGCTCAGGAACAATCATCAGTAATAGCGCCGCAGCCAACCCGCTGAAAGACAGCTGTTTTAGCTGTTGTTCAAGCTTCATTGTGCATACTCCCACTGTTTATTAACCAGAATGGTCGAGAAATAAGGCAGCGGCCGATCGTCGCTGACTTCGTTAAGATGACGCCAGCACTGCTCACCCGGCAGCGTGGCTTCAGACATCATCAACGCGCAATCCAACAAGCCCTCTTGTTGCAGCAACGCTTTGATGCGCGCAAAACGACCGTACACCTTCATCAGCACCAGGCTGTCATGCTGCTTTAACGCCTGCTGGATTTCCGCTTCCGGCGCTGTACAGGAGACCACTGCCAGCGACTGTTGCTCCATAGCGAGCGGCGTTTTTGAACGCGCGGCAATCGCGGCAAAAGAGGTCACGCCCGGAACGATTTCCAACCAGTCAGGACAGCCAATACGCTGGAGTAAAAAGACCCATGTACTGAACAGCATGGCGTCGCCGAGAGTGATAAAACCTACCTGCTTACCCGCTTCGACTTCCTGCACCAGCGCGGCAGCAACCTCATCCCACACCGCCTCTTTTTCAGCGCTGTCGGCACTCATCGGAAAATGGCAGCAGCGGACTTCGGTCTGCTTGCCGATATACTCCCGCACGATCGACAGCGCCAGGCTATCGCCGCCTTTCCGCCCGGCAGGCGCATAGAGGATATCGAGATGACCCAGCGTGCGCGCAGCCCTTACGGTAATCAGATCGGAAGCACCTGGCCCGGTGCTTAATGCGTACAGTTTGCCGCTCATGCCGCTTCCTCCAGCGCCACATTCAGCGCCTGCTGTAAATGCGCCACAAACATAGCGCGCACCGCTGGATTTTCACCCAACCCACTGAGCCACGGCGTAGCCCGTATCCCGGCCGCATTGAACAATGTCTTCCACGAATCATCTTCGTCGGAGGCCATATCATTAATGGCATGGTCGCCAGCAACTAACATCAGCGGCATCAGATGCACCTCCGTCACCCCTTCCTGAGACAAACTTGCAATTAACACATCTACTTCCGGGTAGCTTTCCACCGCGCCGACCCGCGCCGGGTAGCGCTGCGCTGTCATCATATGGTCGAGACAGGCATAAGCGGCAAAGGCATGATGGCTGGCGCCGTGCCCCATAAACACCACTTTTTCCTTTTCGCCAAGCGGCGGCATCTGCTGTTGCAGCGCCAGCATCAGCTGTGCGTAATCCTCATGGCTGCTCAGCAGCGGTACGCCGAGCGTCAGGCGAGAAAACAGCGGACGCATACTTTGCACTTCGCGGACAATTTTTTCGTATTCGTCGCCGTTGATAATGTGCAAAGACTGAATAGCCACATCCTGATACCCCTGCTCTGCCAGCTTTTGCAGCGCCTGCAACGGCGTGTCGATGTCAATGCCGTCACGCTGCTTGAGCTTGCGGATAATCATCCCGGAGGTAAACGCCCGGAACAGGTCACGATCCGGGCAACTGGCCGCGAGATCGCGCTCACAGGCCACAATATTTTTCTCACAGGTGTCGTGATAGCTGGTGCCAAAGCTGACCACCAGAAGCGCCTTTTTCATCTCTAACTCCTTAAGCAGCGGCCAGCCAGCGCGTTAAACGCGCCCCAAATGCGGCCTGACTTTCCAGTAACTCTTCTCCCGTCACCAACGGTGCCGGACGTGTAATCACGATGCAGGGGATACCGGCATCCAGACAGGGTTGAACTTTTTCCTGATAACCACCTTCCGCACCGGATGCTTTGGTGATCACCACATCAGCCTGACACTGACGATAAAACGCGGCGTTGAACTCAGCGCTAAACGGCCCGCACAAGGCGAAGATCTCGCCGACGCCAAACCCCAGATCCGCGCACTGCTGAATAACCTCAGGTACAGGCAGCACGCGCGCCAGCAGCGTTTTTTCAGGCAACCCTTCGCGCCAGATGGCCAGATCTTTACTGCCGGTTGTTAGCAGCACGCGTTCACCGAAGCGTCGCGCCACCTCGCAGGCTTGCTGAATACTCTGTACGGTAAACAGATGCGGGTGGGTTAAACCGCTCAACTGCTCTGGACGCTGGTAGCGGCTCAGCAGCACGCCTGCCGCTTCGCAGGCGCTCATGATGTTGCGGCTCACCACCTCGGCATACGGATGCGAGGCGTCAATCACCCAGCGCGTCCGATTTTCCTGCAGCCAGGCTATCATTTGCTCGCGTTCCAGACGTCCGCAGCGCACCTGGCCTTTAATGTCTCCCGCCAGCTGTTTCCCCGTTGGAGTCGCCACGGACAGGGTGTAGGCCACGTTTGCCGCATCCAGTTGCTGGCACAGCATGCGCGCATCGCTGGTACCGCCCATGACCAACACGTCACCGTAATTCACAGCACATAACCTCGTGGCGTGATCATCAGGCCGTCCTGCACGTAGGTTGTTTTGTTGCCAACGATCACCAGACTGGTCATATCAACCGGCTCAAAGTCCATTTCACCGAGAGTGGTCAGCCATTTTTCCTGCTTTTTACGTCCGGCTGACTTCACAATACCGACCGGCGTTTGCGCGCTCTTGCTGGCGGAAAGCAGTTCAAATGCGCGCGCCAGGTGTCCTTCGCGACCCCGACTGCGCGGGTTGTAGAAACAGATAACAAAGTCTGCCTCGCCAGCGGCAACGATGCGTTTTTCGATAACCGGCCATGGCGTCAGCAGATCGCTTAAGCTGATGTGGCAGAAGTCGTGCATTAACGGCGCACCCAACAAAGAAGCAGCGGCAATACTGGCTGTCATGCCAGGGATCAGCCTGACCTCAACATCCAGCTTTTGTTTACTGACCAGCTCCAGCACCAGCCCGGCCATCCCGTAAATCCCCGCATCACCGCTGCTGATGAGTGCCACATTGTGACCCGCCTGCGCCAGTTCGATCGCCGCCTGACAGCGTTCAATCTCTTTGCACATCCCGGTTTTGATCACCTGTTTGTCGCCAGTGAAGGCCTTTACCAGATGGGTGTAGGTTTTATAGCCAACGATGATTTCCGCTGCCTGCAGTGCTTCAACAGCTTCCATGGTCATCATTGCCTGCGAGCCAGGGCCAATTCCAATTACGCTTAACATCAGTGTGAAACTCCCAAAGTGATAGTGACGCCCTGTTCTCGCAGGGTCTCGCCTAACAGTTGTCCATGGCTCAGCAGCCAGGCTGCAGGACCAGAAACGCTTCCTGTCCCCACCGTTTTGCGAACAAACGATGAGGCTGGAAAACGGTGTTCATGCTCACGCAGCGCGTCAGCAGTAAAGGTCTCGAAAGGCACGCGACAGCACGAAGCCAGTTGGATGAGTCCCTGTTCATCTTTTTTTAGCGTGATGCTGCCAATAGCTTTTAACGCCAGCGGGTCGAGCTGCTGGGCTTCAAGTTGGCGGGCAAGCAGCGCGGCCAGCAGCGGAAACGGTGTGTCGCGGCGACAACCAATTCCGGCCACGACCCGCTGCGGCACTAACTTCCAGTGAGGAACAGGCAGTTCGGGTAAGTTGGTGCGTAAGGTGATACACACCAACGCATCCAGTTCGGGAAGCTGATTAAGATCGGTTACCGTAATAAAACCGCGCCGATCGCAATGGCTGACATCCTGGGTCAGTTCATCATCCCACCACAGGCCAACCCGCTTGTTGCTGACCAGCATCTGATTAACGATCTTCACCGCCGAACGAAAATCACTCATCCGCGCATTCAACTGGAATGCCAGCGTATCCAGCGCCGCCATATCGTTGACATCCGTCGCCGTGGTGATAACCGGGTCGGCGCCCAACATGCCTGCCAGATAACGCGCCAGCGCATTCGCGCCCCCAGCATGACCGGAGAGCAGGCTGATGACATGCTGGGCACGTTCATCAATGACCACCACCGCCGGATCGCAAAATTTGTCGTTGACCAGCGGGGCTAACACGCGCACCGCAATGCCGGTCGCCCCGATAAAAATCAGCGCCGAGTAATTCATAAACGCATCGCGGGCGGTATTGGCAAAGCCGTTTTCAAAGGGAATAAAACCCTCCTCCAGCAGCTTTTCACTGGTAAAACAGGTGACCGGCAACATAGCCGCCAGACGTTTCGCCAGCACAACGCCGCCAGGAGTCAGGCAAAAAAGCGCTATTGACTCAGGCTTTACGGTATTCATGGCTAAAGTCCGCCGCATAGAGTTTGGAGTAGTGATACTCCGATCCCAGGAAATTACCGACCAGAATCAGGGCCGTTTTGCGGATG
Source organism: Citrobacter freundii complex sp. 2025EL-00176 (assembly GCF_053309355.1). Lineage (NCBI taxonomy): Bacteria > Pseudomonadati > Pseudomonadota > Gammaproteobacteria > Enterobacterales > Enterobacteriaceae > Citrobacter > Citrobacter freundii complex sp. 2025EL-00176. The sequence goes on from NZ_JBRYHT010000002.1 coordinate 64,561, forward strand.
CCCGCATCGCGAACCTTGTCGCCAATATCCGCCAGGGTACCGCGCACGGTCTGGCTTTCCGGCCAGGTCGCCTTGTAGATCACCGCCACTGGCGTGGTCGCCGGATAACCGCCTTCAATCAAACGCTCGGCCACCCGATGAATACGCTGGACGGACAGATAAATCGCCATAGATGTCTGGTGACTGGCAAACGACTCCAGTTGTTCGCGCTCGGGGACCGGCGTGCGCCCTTCCAGACGGGTAATAATCAGGCTTTGTGAGACTTCAGGCACGGTGTACTCCACGCCGAGTTCTGCCGCCGCACCGAGGAAGGCGCTGACGCCAGGCACCACCTGCCAGTCGATCCCGCGCTTGGTTAACTCTTCGCCCTGCTCACGGACGGAACCGTACAGTGAGACATCGCCAGTTTGCAGACGCACCACGGTCTTGCCAGCCTTCACGCCAGCTTCCATCAGATCGAGGATCTGCTCCAGATGCAGTTCAGCGCTGTCGTGGCATTCAGCATCGGCGGGGCAATATTCCAGCAGTTCGGTGTTAATCAGCGATCCAGCGTAGATAACCACCTGCGCCTGCTGTAGCAAACGGTAACCTTTGAGGGTGATCAGCTCGCGATCGCCAGGACCTGCGCCAACGAACCACACGCTACGGGGATCAAAAATCTCAGACATGGTTTCCTTCCTTCTGACAGGCGATAACAAATACGGGGTTATTCGGTTTGAAATAATGACCACTGCCAAGCGTGGTAAGTGAGGAAACCTGCAGCTGCAGGCAATCCACTCCCTGTACGCCAAGATGGTCCAGATGAGCCAGCGCGGTATTGAGGTTTTCCTGGAGGATAAACGTCATGACCAGCCGCCCGGCGGGATGCAGTTGACGCATCGACCAGTCAATGAGGTCGGTCAGATGACCACCGCTGCCGCCCATAAAAATGGCATCGGCTTTTTCGGTGATGGTCATTGGCGCAACGCCTGGAAAAATGTCGATATTTGCGCAGGCAAAATGCTGGCGATTTTCATCCAGCAATCGGAGCGCCGCAGGGTTACGTTCGATAGCCGTCACGCGCAATCCTGGATATTGCAGCGCCGCTTCTATCGATACGCTGCCGGTTCCCGCCCCAATATCAATCAGGTGACTGGCGCGGTGTAATTCAAGTTTTGAGAGGGCAAGTGCGCGTACCGCTTCTTTGGTCATCGGCACTTTCTCTCCACGCAGAAACAGCTCATCTTTCATCAAGGATCACCACTGCATTCATGTCATAGTCGGCGTTAATTTCACTCACAGGCAGGACATGGATCCGCTCGTTTTCCATTGCCAGGTTTTCGCCAATGACCATCCAGCGATGCCCCTTGCCTCGAGTGATGAGCTGCTGCGCGATTTCACGTGGGCCGCACAACGCATCGGTTACCATCCCCACCTTGTTATGTCGGGCCAGCTCATCGAAACAGACGCTGCGCCCGTGGCTACTGGTCAGCCACATATCATTCATATCGATACCGGACTGCGCGCACAGATACTGCACCGCGCTAATACCGGGAATAATGCGTACCTGCCCGATGCCAAAATGCGCCACCATGCGCGTCCCAATGCCGTAGAACAGCGGATCGCCAGACGCCAGCACAACGACATGCTTATCCTGGTGCGCAGTTACCCAGCTCAGGAGTTCCGCGATATTGGCGCCAAGAGCAAACCTGTCACCGGTAAAATCCGGGAATTGCTGCAAATGCCGCTTTCCGCCGACCAGCACATCAGCCGTTGCGACCGCTTCACGCGCCGCAGGCGTCATCAAATGCAAACCCGCGGGTCCCATTCCCACAACGGTTAACATTGCATCTCCTCAGCAATTTCAGCGATCGGGCGATTGCTGCCAAGCACCTGATTGTCAAACGAAAACATGATGGCGTCGCAGGTCGGGGGATTTTTGGTAAAGCGCAACGTTTGCAGAACGCGCAGACAGATCCGCTCCGCCAGATGGTTATAAATATGCTGAAAACCGTACGCATCGATGTGTTCCATCGCGGCTTCGGTGGTATCGCAGTCGCTGACCAGTTTTAGTAGTTCCAGCGGTGCGCCAAGCAACGCGAGATGGGCCACCAGCGTTTCCATGCGGGCATCGGCAATATGGCTGTGGGTGTGGAAGATACCCGCTGCAATTTTGACGAGCTTACCAGGATGCCCCACCAGCACAATTTGTCGGAATCCAAGACGGACGGCTTCTTCAATCATGTAGCCGACAAAGTTGCTCATGGTGACCACAACCTGCGTATCGATGCCCATCTGCTCGCGCACAAAACGTTCACCGTGGTTTCCGGGCACCAGTACTACACGATCCAGACCCGCCGCGCGTTTAATTTCCAGCTCCAGCGACAGCGAACGCTTCCAGCTCTCTTCCGACATTGGCGTGACGATCCCCGTGGTGCCAATAATCGAAATACCGCCCAGAATGCCAAGACGCGAGTTGTAGGTTTTTTGCGCCCGCTCTTCACCTTCTGGCGCGAAGATTTCAATCTGCGCCCCGCGATTCGGACCGATCGCCTCTCGTACCGCAGACTCAATGGTCTGGCGAGGTGTCCGGTTAATCGCCGAACTCCCCACCGGCAGACCGATCCCTTTGCGGGTGACCGTACCGACCCCTTCCCCGCCCTGTAAGGCGATCACGCCACTATCATCTAACGTCACGCGGGCAAAAATCAGCATGCCATGCGTGGCATCCACATCATCGCCACCGTCTTTACGGATCGCGGCTATCGCCTGCTGCCCTTCGATATGCGGCGATTCGACGTTCAGGCACAGCGTCACCCCGGAAGGCGTCACGATGGAAACCTGATGGATCAGGTGCTGGCGCAATACCATCAGCGCCGCCACTTTTGCAGCCGCCGTCGCACACGATCCCGTGGTATATCCTTTACGCAGCGCTTTACCGTTGTGCCACACCGGTGTATCAAAAGCCTCGCTCATCGCGCCCCCTGCAGGTGATAAAGCATGGCGTTGACGATAGCAGCGGCGACGTTACTTCCCCCTTTGCGTCCTAACGCAGCAATGGCCGGCAGGTTGCTTTGGGTCAGTGCATCTTTCGACTCCTCAGCACCCACGAACCCGACCGGTACACCAACCACACCGCTGACGGCAACATCATGCTCAAGTAGGCGGAACAGCGCTGTCGGCGCATTGCCAAAGACAAACAGCTTTTCCCCCTCTTCTTTCACCGCAATATCGACAGCCGCCATTGAACGGGTGATCCCTTGCTCTTTTGCCGTTCGCACGACCCGTGGATCGCTGATATAGCAGCGGCACTCGCCGCCAAATTTTGCCAGCAGCGTTTTATTGATCCCGGAAAGGGCCATCGTGGTATCGGTATAAATCACGCTCGAACGGCTAAGCGCCGCGCAGAACTGCTCCAGCACATCACTGGAAAACCACAGAATGTCCAGCCAGTCGAAATCCGCCGTGGTGTGAATAACCCGCTTGATAATGGCTTCATGCAACGGACTGGCAAACTGATAGTCCGGACGGGTTTCACGGATAATCTCACCAATAATGTCGAAACTTTTGGCCTCAATAGCCTGGGGTTGCTGGATATATTGCATAGTGTTGTCCTCAGGCTACACCGACCAGCAGCCACCGCAGCGCGATAAACAGCGCCAGTGCCAGCGTCGATGCCACCCACATCAATCGAATCGTATGGGAAATGTCGTCTACCGAAATGTCGCGTTGTGCATCACCTATCCACGGTTTCTCAACGCGCTCGCCAAAGTAGTCATTAGGGCCACCCAGACGAATACCTAATGCCCCGGCAACGGAGGCCTCCGACCACGCACAGTTTGGGCTACTGTGGTTGTAGCGATCGCGCCAGCCGATCTGCAAAGCACGCAAACCGTCCTGACGGCATAAAAATGCAGCTACGCCCAACAGCAGCCAGCTCAGTCGCGCAGGAATATAATTTGCGACATCATCCAGACGCGCGCTGACCATACCGATAGCGCGGTATTTTTCATGTTTGTAACCCACCATGGAGTCAAGGGTATTTACCGCTTTGTAGGCCATAGCCAAAGGCGCGCCGCCGAGAAGCAGGAAAAACAGCGGTGCGATGATGCCGTCAACGGTGTTTTCGGCCACGGTTTCCACCACGGCGCGATTGATCTGCTGAGGTTGTAATTGCGAGGTATCGCGCCCCACGATCCATGACAACTTTTCCCGACTTGCGGCAAGGTTACCGGCACGTAGCGGGCGTTCAACATCCTGCGCGGCGTTCGCCAGGCAGCGCCCAGCCAGCACGGTAAAGATCATCCAAACCTCCACCGCCCAACCAAGCCAGGGATGAATAGATTGCGCCAGCGCCAGTACGCCCCAGGAGACAGCCCACGTCAGGCCAACCACCACTACCCACATCACCGCGCCACCCATGCGCAACGCACGATCGCTATGGCAGTAACGCCGCACAATTCGCTGCACCGCAGAAATCAGATTGCCAATCCAGCGCACCGGATGCGGCCAGTTCTGCGGATCGCCGATAATAAAATCAAGCAGCCAGGCAACACACCACGCAAGGATCGTCATAGCGCATTCCTCGCGGCTGCCAACCAATGGTTAAGCATCTGCGGACGTTGGGCAAAATGAACGTGCAGGTAGCTGGCGAAGGTGTTTCCGACCTGCCAGCCGCCGGACCAGGCCTGCAGCGTTTTGCCATCGCGCACTTTGCGACAGTGCATCACCGCGGGTGTTTCAGGAGTGAAATCGGAATAGTGGAATTCATGTCCACGCAGTACTTCGTCTTTTGCAGCTAACAAGGTTTGCTGCGCCGCCTGCGCTTCACAGTAACCAAATCGGGTCAAACGTTTACCCATTTTGCTGTGGCCGGGAATGATATCCGCCATCAGCCAGCTATCACCGTGGCTGTCCTCCAGCGAACTGCCGAGATACATCAGCCCGCCGCACTCGGCGTAAATCGCGACGCCGCGCTGATGTGCGGCTCGCAATTGCTTGAGCATCAAGACATTGCGGGCCAGCGCCGCAGCATGTAACTCAGGGTATCCGCCCCCCAGCCAGATCATCTGACAATCGGGTAAACAGGTGTCGTGCAATGGACTAAAACGGACAATCTTTAGCCCCGTGCGTTCAAGCAAAGTAATATTGTCCGGGTAATAAAAGTTGAACGCTTCGTCATCAGCGATCGCAAGCGTTAGCCCTTCTCCGGCGTCAGTAGCGGGAAGCGCGGGCCATTCACCCGCAGGAAGGGTGTTTAGCTGGCTCAATTTCAGTAGAGCATCAATATCCAGCGTTTGCTCCAGCGTCGCGGCAAAGGCCTGCCACGGTTGCTGGTTGATAACAGACTCACGTGCAGTAACCAGCCCCAGATGCCGCTCTGGAAGCGCAACGCCTTCCATACGGGGAACGTAGCCTAATACAGGAACGGAACAGTAACGCTCAATCGCCACCTTCAGCAGCTGATAATGCGTTTCGCTGTTGACCCGATTAACGATCACCCCGGCGATGTTCAGCGTGGGATCGAAATGCTGAAAACCCATTACCGTTGCGGCTATCGAGGTGGAAACAGCTTTACCATCAACCAGTAAGATGACCGGGCAACCTAACTGTTTGGCCATCGCGGCGGTGCTGCAGTAGTTCGGGTCCGTACCATAACCGTCATACAGCCCCATCACGCCTTCAATCACGGCGATATCGGCATGTTGCATCTGCTCGCGGAACAACGCATTGAGAGTGGAAGCGGGAAGCATGAAGCTATCAAGATTGCGGGAAGCGGTACCGCATACCGCTGTATGCCAGCCGGTATCAAGGTAATCGGGACCCACTTTGCAAGGCTGGACGCGTAAACCGCGTTTTTTCAACAAGCTCAACAAGCCCAGCGTCACCGTGGTTTTACCACAGCCGCTTCCGGTACCTGCAAGAACAAATGCGTGAAAATTGGCCGCCATACCCTGATCCTGTTCAGGGTGGTAGGGGTGTAGAGATACCCAGTCTCTCGACTGTATGCATCTGAACCACCCACTTCCCACCGAAGTTGTTGGTAGTCACTGACAGGCAGGTCTTCTGGCTTAGCGTCATCCTCACCCGTCCTTCCCAATCTTGCGATCAGTGGTCCATACGGGGTCGTCAGCATCACAGCAGCGGGGGCTGCGGGGGATTCTCACCCCCTTCCCTACCACAAATGTGGCAAACCTGTCAGTTCAAGAGCCTTAATTAAGCTCTCTGTTATGAGGTAAATTCACGACCTCATGACAATAATTCAATTTAATATCTTTCCGGGTTCATTCAGTCAATTTTCTGGCGTAAACCCACTTATTCACATCTTCACATTTTGAATGAAAGTGTCTGCAAAGAATAAAGAAAGTCATGCACGCAGACACTGTATCTCATCACAAAAATAAAAACTGGTGCAGTTTATCCCTCTAATACTATTATTTTGTTGCGCTATGACAATTTATTGACTGCTGTTGTTACTTTTCATTTTATAATGACTGACATAGCGCCCTATATCAAAAATCGGCAATAGTAAAATATTGCTATTTAAGCGGACTCACCGCGTGAAATGACATTTATTTGCTGGCGAAATGCCTGCGGCGTAACCTGATACGTCTGGCGGAATACTTTGCAAAAATAACTGGTTTGTGAAAAGCCTAAATTACGTGCAATGCTGGCGATGCTCCAGTCACTATGACAGAGCAACTCTTTGGCACTCGCCATTCGCTGTTGATTTACCCAAGCGTTAAACCCGATACCCTGATATTTTTTGAACAATTTACTGAAATAGTAAGGGCTAAGGTAAACATGAGACGCAACATCTTCCAGGCGTAACTCATCTGACAAATGCGCATCAATATAGCGCAGCGCTTTTTTCATTTTGCTGTCGTGAGGATTCGGCGTTCGGTTAGCACGTACCGGCTCTGCCTGCTGTGGGTTATCCTTGATAACCACAAAATTAAGTTGTTTCTTAAGACAATTTTCTACGATGAGCTTTAGCAGGTCCGCCGAGGCGATGACTCGCGAATAGTCCATCTCCGGCACATTCCGAAATTCACTTAGCAGTTCGGGATCGGCTTGCCAGCGGTCATCGACGTTCAGGATATCAACCAGGCCGACATCGTTACTTAAACGCACCTGACCACACAATACAAACCCAACCAGATGACCCGCTATGACCAGCGGAATAGAGAAGTCGGTAAGTCCCGCGTGGCAGCGGTAGATGCAGGGTTGATCGGATTTTGAAGCTTCCAGTCCTCCACAGCGATCGCTCATACGACAACGGGTACTGTGCTGAGGATGCTGGCGCATCAACTGACAAAAAGGGGTGAAATTAAAAAGCTCAGAAATTTCATCACCGTGAATATTGACAACCACAACAGCCAGACTGGTGGCCTGCGCAAAATCCTGTGCGATTTTATTAATGAGTTCTGAGTTCAGGGCACTCGCAGAAATCATGATAAAACCTCTCAGTTAATTTATTGTTATAAATAAAACATACTATTTACACATTCATTTTCATCCCGCATTCCTGGGCGCTGATGAAAGTCATCATCGAACATAACAAAAGTCTCCCATTGTGGGGAGACTTTTTCAGCGGTTCAGGAAAGCGGATCACGAAAACAGTTTTTACGCTTCAAAAATAAACATCTTCCGTGAAGCTAGCTCTCATTTTCCTCCAGCTTACACGTATTACACGGTAAATTTTTGCCAATAAAATAACGATAAATTGCTGCGCCCGCGCAAGCACCGATGATAGGGGCGACAATCGGTACGATGAAATAAGGAATATCACGCCCGCCGGTCATTGCCACATCGCCCCACCCGGCCATCCATGCAAACAGTTTTGGACCAAAATCACGTGCCGGGTTCATCGCAAATCCGGTGAGCGGCCCGGTAGATGCGCCGAGCACAGCCACCAGAATGCCAATCAGCAAGGGTGCTAACGGCCCTCTGGGGACGCCGTTACCATCATCGGTAAGCGCCATGATCATACCCATCAGAATGGAAGTGATCACCACTTCGACCAGCGCAGCCTGCCAGACGCTGAGCGCCGCCGCTGGATAGGTACTAAAAATACTGGCCAGTTGCAGGCTTTCAAGGCTGCCGCGCACCATTTGATGTGCCGACTCATACTCGGTAAATAAACTTCCGTACAGCAGATAGGCTAGTAACGCGCCGCCAAAAGCCCCCGCAACCTGCGCAACGGTGTATGGCAATACTTTGCGCCCCGGAAAACAGGCAAATAACCACAGTGCGATGGTGATAGCAGGATTGAGATGCGCGCCAGAAATCCCCGCCGTCAGGTAAACGGCAAGCGAGATCCCCAGCCCCCATATGATACAGATCTCCCATAACCCCAAACTGGCACCCGCGACTTTAAGTGCGCTCAGGCATCCGATGCCAAAAAACAAAAACAGCCCGGTACCCAAAAACTCAGCAATACATTGCGCTTTTAGTGAATCGTTCATTGTGACACCTTCTAAGCAGAGTTCGTGTCTTTACCAGCGGACTCCTTGCTGGCACGTAGAATACTTCGAGGCTTACTATAAAAAGCCGTGTCGGCAAATTGTTGGCAATCTGAAGGCGGCATGCCCCTCAAAATCGTGTTGAGATAGCAAATTCTTGCTATCACTTTTATTAAAACAGGCGAGAACACAGGAGAAAGCACTATTAAGAGTACATTTGTAAAACAATAAAATATTGCTATTAGCAGAATTATGTTTTCAGACAATCATCACAATTTCATTTTTTCCGCATAGCAAATGCTATTTTTAATGTCACTAACAAAAGTGTAAATATGGAATTAACATAACCAAATATTCATATCAGAAAATTCAAAAATACCCAATAAAAACAAACACATAAAATAAATCATAGCAATTTTATATCACCATAACCTCACTATTTTTTCATTCATAGTTTCAACTCAGCCATTCTTTTTCCTCGCTTCTTTTTATAGTCATGAAAATCGGGACAACCCAGGCGAGGTCTTTATGCAACAAGAAGCGTTAGGAATGGTAGAAACCAAAGGCTTAACTGCAGCCATAGAGGCCGCAGATGCAATGGTGAAGTCAGCCAATGTAATGCTGGTCGGCTACGAAAAAATTGGTTCGGGGCTGGTAACCGTTATTGTCCGCGGCGATGTCGGCGCAGTCAAAGCAGCAACAGATGCCGGTGCCGCCGCAGCCCGTAATGTGGGAGAAGTGAAAGCCGTACACGTTATCCCACGCCCTCATACCGATGTAGAAAAAATCTTACCGAAGGGAATTAGCTAATGAGCAGCAATGAGCTGGTTGAACAGATCATGGCGCAGGTGATTGCTCGCGTGGCAACCCCAGAACAGCAGGCTATCCCTGAAAATAATCACCCAACACGAGAAACGGCTATGGCAGAGAAAAGCTGCAGTTTAACGGAGTTTGTCGGTACCGCGATTGGCGACACCGTCGGTCTGGTAATCGCCAACGTAGACAGCGCCTTACTGGACGCGATGAAACTTGAAAAGCGTTATCGCTCCATTGGCATCCTTGGCGCCCGTACTGGCGCAGGTCCGCACATTATGGCCGCCGATGAAGCGGTAAAAGCAACAAATACGGAAGTCGTCAGTATTGAATTACCACGAGATACCAAAGGCGGCGCGGGCCACGGCTCGCTAATTATCCTCGGCGGCAACGATGTTTCCGACGTGAAACGCGGAATTGAGGTTGCGCTGAAAGAGCTGGATCGCACCTTTGGCGATGTTTATGCCAACGAAGCCGGTCACATCGAGATGCAATACACCGCGCGCGCCAGCTACGCACTGGAAAAAGCCTTTGGCGCACCGATTGGCCGCGCCTGTGGCGTGATTGTCGGCGCACCAGCCTCCGTGGGTGTCCTGATGGCTGATACTGCGCTGAAATCCGCCAATGTCGAAGTCGTAGCCTACAGCTCACCAGCCCATGGCACCAGCTTCAGCAACGAAGCCATTCTGGTCATCTCTGGTGATTCCGGCGCAGTTCGTCAGGCCGTTATCTCCGCCCGTGAAATCGGTAAAACCGTACTCGGGACCCTCGGCTCAGAACCGAAAAACGATCGTCCGTCCTACATCTGATATCAGTGAGGCTGATTCATGAGATCGAAAAGATTTGAAGCACTGGCGAAACGCCCTGTGAATCAGGATGGTTTCGTTAAGGAGTGGATCGAAGAAGGCTTCATTGCGATGGAAAGCCCGAACGACCCGAAACCATCGATTAAAATCGTCAACGGAACAGTGACTGAACTGGATGGCAAATCCGCCAGTGACTTTGATTTAATTGACCATTTCATTGCCCGCTACGGCATTAACCTGGCTCGCGCTGAAGAAGTCATGGCGATGGACTCGGTCAAACTGGCCAATATGCTTTGCGATCCTAACGTGAAGCGCAAAGACATCGTGCCGCTGACCACCGCTATGACACCAGCAAAAATTGTCGAAGTGGTGTCCCATATGAACGTCGTCGAGATGATGATGGCCATGCAGAAAATGCGTGCTCGCCGTACTCCGTCTCAACAGGCGCACGTCACTAACGTTAAAGATAACCCGGTACAGATTGCCGCAGACGCCGCAGAAGGCGCATGGCGCGGATTTGACGAACAGGAAACGACCGTTGCCGTCGCACGCTACGCGCCATTTAACGCCATTGCCCTGTTAGTCGGTTCACAGGTTGGACGCCCTGGCGTGTTAACGCAGTGCTCGCTGGAGGAAGCGACCGAACTTAAGCTCGGTATGTTAGGCCACACTTGCTACGCGGAAACTATCTCCGTCTATGGTACAGAACCCGTCTTTACCGACGGTGACGACACGCCATGGTCGAAAGGCTTCCTCGCCTCTTCCTACGCCTCTCGCGGCCTGAAAATGCGCTTTACCTCCGGCTCGGGCTCAGAAGTTCAGATGGGTTACGCCGAAGGCAAATCGATGCTTTATCTGGAAGCCCGCTGCATTTACATCACCAAAGCCGCTGGCGTACAGGGTTTGCAAAACGGTTCAGTAAGCTGCATCGGGGTGCCTTCCGCTGTGCCGTCCGGTATTCGTGCTGTCCTGGCTGAAAACCTGATCTGTTCTTCTCTGGATCTGGAATGTGCTTCCAGCAACGACCAGACCTTTACCCACTCGGATATGCGTCGTACCGCGCGTCTGCTGATGCAGTTCCTGCCAGGTACTGACTTCATCTCTTCCGGGTATTCCGCGGTGCCGAACTACGACAACATGTTCGCCGGCTCCAACGAAGATGCTGAAGACTTTGACGACTACAACGTTATCCAGCGTGACCTGAAAGTGGACGGTGGTCTGCGTCCGGTTCGAGAAGAAGATGTTATCGCCATTCGTAACAAAGCGGCGCGAGCGCTACAGGCTGTATTTGCCGGGATGGGATTACCACCAATCACAGATGAAGAAGTGGAAGCTGCGACTTACGCCCATGGTTCGAAAGATATGCCGGAGCGCAACATCGTTGAAGACATCAAGTTTGCACAAGAGATCATCAATAAAAACCGTAACGGCCTGGAAGTGGTAAAAGCGCTTGCTCAGGGCGGGTTTACCGATGTCGCACAGGACATGCTCAACATCCAGAAAGCCAAGTTAACCGGGGATTATCTGCATACCTCCGCCATTATCGTTGGCGACGGACAGGTGCTGTCCGCAGTGAATGACGTCAATGACTATGCCGGTCCGGCAACAGGTTATCGCCTGCAAGGCGAACGCTGGGAAGAGATCAAAAACATCCCTGGCGCACTTGATCCCAACGAACTTGGCTAAGGGGTGAAAAATGGAAATTAATGAAAAGCTGCTGCGCCAGATAATTGAAGACGTACTGTCTGAAATGCAGACCAGCGACAAACCCGTCTCATTCCGCGCATCGTCAGCGGCAAGCGCGCCACAGGCCGCAGCGGTACAAGGCGACAGTTTTCTGACCGAGATTGGCGAAGCTAAACAGGGCCAGCAGCAGGACGAAGTGATTATTGCCGTAGGTCCGGCGTTCGGGCTCTCACAAACCGTCAATATCGTCGGCATCCCGCATAAGAATATCTTGCGCGAAGTGATTGCCGGGATTGAAGAGGAAGGCATTAAAGCACGAGTAATCCGCTGCTTTAAATCCTCCGATGTCGCGTTTGTCGCCGTGGAAGGCAACCGCCTGAGTGGTTCCGGGATCTCTATCGGCATCCAGTCAAAAGGCACCACGGTTATCCACCAACAGGGGTTACCGCCGCTTTCTAACCTGGAACTGTTCCCTCAGGCGCCGCTTCTGACGCTGGAAACCTATCGTCAGATCGGTAAAAACGCCGCGCGATATGCCAAGCGTGAATCTCCGCAACCGGTCCCTACCCTGAATGACCAGATGGCCCGACCTAAGTACCAGGCGAAATCGGCCATTCTGCACATTAAAGAGACCAAATACGTCGTGACGGGCAAAAACCCGCAGGAACTGCGCGTGGCGCTTTGATAAAGGATAACTCCATGAATACCGACGCAATTGAATCGATGGTTCGGGATGTGCTGAGCCGGATGAACAGCCTGCAAGGCGAGTCTGCTACTCCGGTTGCGGCAAGTTCATCTGCACATACCGCGAAAGTCACGGATTACCCTCTCGCGAATAAACATCCTGAGTGGGTAAAAACCGCGACCAACAAAACCCTGGATGACTTCACGCTCGAAAATGTTCTGAGTAACAAGGTGACGGCACAGGACATGCGCATCACCCCTGAAACGCTGCGCCTGCAGGCGGAAATCGCCAAAGATGCCGGGCGCGACAGGCTGGCGATGAACTTTGAGCGCGCCGCCGAGCTAACCGCTGTACCTGACGATCGCATCCTTGAGATCTACAACGCGCTACGCCCGTATCGCTCAACTAAAGATGAGCTGATGGCCATCGCTGACGATCTCGAAAATCGTTATCAGGCAAAGATCTGTGCGGCTTTCGTTCGTGAAGCGGCAGCGCTGTACGTTGAGCGTAAAAAACTCAAAGGCGACGACTAACTCAGGGACAGGATCATGCGATATATAGCTGGCATTGACATAGGTAACTCATCAACGGAAGTCGCTCTGGCTACCCTGGATGAGTCTGGGGCACTGTGTATTACCAACAGCGCCCTGGCGGAAACCACCGGGATCAAGGGCACATTGCGTAATGTGTTTGGCATTCAGGAGGCACTTACGCTGGCAGCAAAAAACGCCGGCATCAATGTCAGCGATATTTCGCTCATCCGTATTAACGAAGCCACTCCGGTCATTGGCGACGTGGCGATGGAAACGATCACTGAAACCATCATCACTGAATCCACTATGATCGGCCATAACCCTAAAACGCCTGGCGGTGTCGGGCTGGGTGTTGGCATTACTATTACGCCGGAAGAGCTGCTCAGCCGTCCGGCGGATACACCTTATATTCTGGTGGTGTCATCGGCATTTGATTTCGCCGATGTCGCCACGATGATTAATGCCTCCGTACGCGCCGGATACCAGTTAACGGGCGTAATTTTGCAGCAAGACGATGGCGTGTTGGTCAGCAATCGTCTGACTCACCCCCTGCCCATCGTTGATGAAGTGCTTCATATCGACCGTATCCCATTGGGTATGTTAGCGGCCATTGAGGTCGCGGTTCCAGGAAAGGTTATCGAAACGCTTTCTAACCCCTACGGGATTGCGACCGTTTTTGGTCTCAATCCCGACGAGACTAAAAACATTGTCCCAATGGCGCGGGCGCTGATCGGCAACCGCTCTGCCGTGGTGGTGAAAACGCCGTCAGGCGATGTGAAAGCGCGAGCCATTCCTGCCGGAAATCTGGAGCTACAGTCACAAGGGCGTACCGTACGCGTCGACGTTGCAGCTGGCGCTGACGCGATTATGAAAGCCGTTGGTGAGTGCCCGAAACTGGATAACGTCACCGGCGAAGCGGGGACCAATATTGGCGGCATGCTGGAGCATGTACGCCAGACAATGGCTGAATTAACCAACAAACCCAGTCAGGAAATCTTTATTCAGGATCTACTGGCGGTCGATACCTCGGTTCCCGTCAGCGTGACCGGTGGACTTGCTGGTGAATTTTCCCTGGAACAGGCTGTCGGCATTGCCTCGATGGTGAAATCAGATCGCCTGCAAATGGCGATGATTGCTCAGGAAATCACGCAAAAGCTCAACATTGATGTCCAGGTTGGCGGCGCTGAAGCCGAAGCTGCCATTCTCGGGGCCTTAACCACTCCTGGCACGACGCGCCCGCTGGCTATTCTGGATCTCGGCGCGGGATCGACCGACGCTTCCATCATAAACCCGAAAGGCGAAATTATTGCCACACACCTGGCGGGGGCGGGCGATATGGTCACGATGATCATTGCCCGGGAACTGGGGCTGGATGACCGTTATCTCGCTGAAGAGATCAAAAAGTACCCGCTGGCGAAAGTTGAGAGCTTGTTCCATCTTCGCCACGAAGATGGCAGCGTCCAGTTCTTCCCTGGGCCTCTTCCGCCCACAGTCTTTGCCCGCGTATGCGTAGTAAAACCCGATGAGCTGGTGCCCCTGCCAGGCGAACTGGCGCTGGAGAAAGTACGGGCCATTCGCCGCAGCGCCAAGGAGCGCGTTTTTGTCACCAACGCGCTCAGAGCGTTACGTCAGGTGAGTCCGACCGGGAACATTCGGGATATTCCCTTTGTGGTGCTGGTTGGCGGCTCATCCCTGGATTTCGAAGTACCGCAACTGGTCACCGATGCGCTGGCGCATTATCGCCTGGTTGCCGGGCGCGGCAACATTCGTGGCACCGAAGGTCCGCGCAATGCGGTCGCAACCGGGCTGATTCTCTCCTGGCACAAGGCGTTCGCTCATGGAAAGTAATCTCACCACGCCCGCCATCGTTATCTTCACCACCGGTGACTGCACTGACGCCTGGAGCGACGTGCTGCTGGGAATTGAAGAAGAAGGGATCCCGTTTGTGATTCAGGAGAGCCATTCAACCGATGTTATCCACAACGCATGGCTCGCGGCATGCCAGTCGCCGCTGCTGGTTGGCATTGGCTGCAGTCGCGAAAAACTGGTCGTGCACTACAAAAATCTACCCGCATCAGCTCCGCTTTTTACGCTGATGTATCAACAAGATAACCACGCTCGCCGCAGCATTGGTAATAACGCTGCGCGGCTGGTTAAAGGCATTCCATTCCGGGAATGCCACTCATAACCCACAGGAGACAAGCAGTATGAATAACGCACTGGGACTGGTTGAAACAAAAGGGCTTGTCGGCGCTATTGAAGCCGCTGATGCCATGGTGAAATCCGCAAACGTGCAGTTGGTTGGTTACGAAAAAATCGGCTCAGGCCTGATCACCGTTATGGTTCGCGGCGATGTCGGCGCAGTGAAAGCTGCCGTAGATGCAGGAAGCGCAGCAGCAAACGCCGTTGGCGAGGTGAAATCCTGCCACGTTATCCCGCGTCCGCACAGCGACGTTGAAGCCATTTTACCTAAATCCGCATAAGTCGTTGCAACCAAGGAGCACAGCGTGAAGCAATCACTGGGATTACTTGAAGTTAGTGGTCTGGCATTAGCTATCAGTTGCGCGGACGTCATGGCGAAAGCCGCCTCCATCACGCTGGTGGGCCTCGAAAAAACCAACGGCTCAGGCTGGACGGTGATCAAGATTATCGGGGATGTGGCCTCCGTGCAGGCGGCCATTTCCACCGGTGCGAGTCTGGCCGATCAAAAAAATGGTCTGGTGGCGCAGAAAGTCATCTCCAGACCTGGGGAGGGTATTCTTTCCCACAGCGTCACCGTCCAGCCAGAGCCTGTATCCGAATCTATACCAGCAGTGCCGCAAGAAGAGTTGTCTGTGGAAAGTTCATCACCGGAAGCACCACAACATGCTGAGCTGATTAGCTGCAATCTGTGTCTTGACCCAGCCTGTCCCCGTCAAAAGGGCGAGCCACGCTCTCTCTGCCTGCACTCTGGCAAACGAGGTGAAGCGTGATGGATAAACAGCAACTCAAGTCAACGGTCACCAAAGTTCTGGATGAAATGCGCGAGCGCCCTATTCCGCTGGGGATCTCGAATCGTCATATTCATCTTTGTACTGAAGATTACGTCCGTTTGTTTCCCAATCAGCCTATCAGCGAGAAAAAAGGGCTGTTGCAGCCAGGACAATACGCTGCCGAGCAGACCGTCACGCTGGTTGGACCTAAAGGCCAGTTAAAAAATGTGCGTTTACTCGGCCCGCTACGTAGCGCCAGTCAGGTTGAAATTTCACGTACCGATGCACGCACGTTAGGTATTGCTGCCCCGCTGCGTATGTCGGGCAATATTCAGGGCACGCCGGGTATTCGCCTTGTCAGTCCATTTGCTGAACTGGACTTAACATCCGGCGTCATCGTTGCTCAACGGCATATCCATATGTCGCCGCTCGATGCCCTGATCCTGCGCGTTTCTCATGGCGATAAAGTTTCGGTCGCCATTAATGGCGATGAACGCCGGCTGATTTTCGATAACGTCGCCGTACGCGTTTCACCGGACATGCGCCTTGAGATGCATATTGATACCGACGAAGCCAATGCCGCGGGTGCGGATAATCCGCAGGCATTCGCCACACTGGTGACTTCACGATGAACAATGAACTGCTGCAACGCATTATCGAGGAGGTTGTTTCCCGATTAAAAAAACGCGCGGAAAGCACGATCTCCCTTAGCGTCGCGCAGTTACGGGAAATAGACCCACGGATACTATGCTGCCAGTACTCGTCGCTGCACATTTTGCAGGCTGACCTGCTCCTGCTGGAACAAATTGCCGAAAGCAGCCCTGCCACCAGGTCGGTGGTCACGATCCACGAAGCGCTGGCATGTGGAGTCCGCGTGAAAATTTCACTACATCACCAATTGTTACCCGCAGTACCCGTGAAAAAACTCGCGCGTCTGCCGCTGGAATTTGGTGACGAACTGGGGCGAGCCATCGTTCTGCATCCTGAAAAACTTCTCAGTTACGCCAACGTTGCCCAATTGCAGGATGCGGTTTTAGTGCTACGCCGTCGATGTGTCGTAACTGCGCTGGCTCAGGAAACTGTCAGTACGCGAAATGTCCAATTAATTAAGCAGGAGTGAGCTATGCATCTGGCACGGGTTACAGGCGTTGTTGTCTCCACGCAAAAGTCCCCATCCCTGGTCGGGAAGAAGCTGTTACTGGTACGTCGCGTGAGTGCTGACGGAGAGCTGCCAGCCTCCCCGACGACCGGGGACGAAGTCGCGGTTGATTCTGTCGGCGCGGGAACCGGAGAACTGGTTTTACTCAGCAGCGGCTCCAGCGCCAGGCACGTTTTCTCCGGCCCAAACGAGGCCATCGATCTGGCTATTGTCGGCATTGTCGACACGCTTTCTCGTTAGGAGGAACTATGGCGATTTATACCCGTACTGGCGATGCCGGTACAACGGCCCTCTTTACCGGGCAACGCGTAAGCAAAACGCATCCGCGCGTCGAGGCTTACGGGACGCTGGACGAACTCAATGCGGCGCTTAGCCTGTGCGTTTGCGCGTCGAAAAGCCCACAGCACCGCCAGTTACTTGAAAACATTCAATTGCAGCTTTTTTGGTTCAGCGCCGAACTCGCCAGCGAGAGCGAACAACCAAACCCAGAGCAGCGCTACATCAGCTCAGAAGAAATTGCAGCGCTGGAAGCCGCTATCGATAACGCGATGGGGAGAGTACCGCCGCTGCACAGTTTTATTTTACCTGGCCGCAGTGAAGCCGCCAGCCGTCTGCACTTTGCCCGCACACTGGCTCGCCGCGCAGAGAGGCGACTGGTCGAGCTCTCCGCCGATATCGCCGTCAGACACGTACTGATGCGTTATATCAATCGTCTGTCCGACTGCTTATATGCGCTCGCACGGGCAGAAGATCATGACGCCCATCAAAACGACATTATTCAGAAAGTGGCTGAGCGCTATCTCTCCGCCATCCGTACATCAGCCATAAAGGAGCAGTCGATGTCTCTGTCTTTTCAGGAGCTCCACCAACTGACTCGCGCTGCGGTAACAAGAGCAGAAGAACTTCAGGTCCCGGTCGTCATCAGCATTGTTGATGCCAACGGGACCCAAACGGTGACCTGGCGCATGCCTGACGCATTGCTCGTCAGTAGCGAACTGGCACCCAAAAAAGCCTGGACCGCCGTGGCGATGAAAACCGCCACGCATGAATTAACGTCTGCGGTGCAACCAGGCGCAGCGCTTTACGGCCTGGAAAGCCATATGCAGGGAAAAGTCGTCACTTTTGGCGGCGGGTTCGCATTATGGCGTGAAGGTTTACTTCTTGGGGGTCTTGGCATCAGCGGGGGAAGCGTTGAACAGGATATGGACATTGCAGAAACGGCCATTGCGGCGATTAACGTGAGAACACATCAATGAATACTTCAGAACTTGAAACCCTCATCCGTAACATTTTGAGTGAACAACTCGCCCCGGCAAAAACAGAAACCAAAGGAAACGGAATATTTCCGTCCGTTGGTGAAGCTATCGATGCAGCTCATCAGGCTTTTTTACGTTACCAGCAATCTCCATTAAAAACCCGCAGCGCCATCATTCACGCCCTGCGAGAAGAACTGACGCCTCATCTTGCTTCCCTGGCCGCTGAGAGCGCAGCCGAAACGGGAATGGGCAACAAAGAGGATAAATTCCTTAAGAATAAAGCTGCGCTGGACAACACTCCAGGGATCGAAGATCTCACCACCACGGCACTGACTGGTGATGGCGGCATGGTATTATTCGAGTATTCACCGTTTGGCGTGATTGGCTCCGTCGCCCCCAGTACCAACCCGACGGAAACCATTATTAATAACAGCATCAGTATGCTGGCTGCGGGAAATAGCGTTTATTTTAGCCCGCATCCGGGCGCTAAAGCGGTCTCACTCAAACTGATTGCCATGATTGAAGATATTGCTTTCCGCTGCTGCGGGATCCGGAATCTTGTTGTCACGGTCACAGAACCCACTTTTGAAGCTACCCAGCAGATGATGGCACACCCTAAAATCGCAGTTCTGGCGATTACCGGTGGTCCTGGCATTGTTGCTATGGGCATGAAAAGCGGGAAAAAAGTCATTGGCGCAGGCGCAGGAAACCCTCCCTGTATTGTCGATGAAACAGCCGACCTGGTTAAGGCGGCGGAAGATATCATCAACGGCGCATCCTTTGATTACAACCTCCCCTGCATTGCTGAGAAGAGCCTGATTGTTGTTGGTGCCGTTGCCGAACGCCTGGTTCAACAAATGCAGTCTTTTGGCGCGCTGCTTCTGAATAGCGAAGAGGTAGACAAACTGCGCGCAGTCTGTCTGCCCGAAGGCATGGCCAATAAAAAGCTGGTAGGGAAAAGCCCGGCAACCTTACTGGAAGCCGCAGGAATACCTGTTCCGGCAAAAGCACCTCGATTACTGATAGGTATCGTCAAGGCTGACGACCCGTGGGTTACCAGCGAGCAACTGATGCCAATGCTCCCCGTCGTCACGGTGAGCGATTTTGACAGTGCGTTAACGTTGGCCCTGAAAGTTGAAGAGGGATTGCATCACACCGCCATTATGCATTCACAAAATGTGTCGCGTTTGAATCTTGCCGCACGCACGCTTCAGACCTCCATTTTTGTGAAAAATGGCCCCTCTTACGCCGGGATTGGCGTGGGTGGTGAAGGTTTTACCACCTTCACGATTGCGACGCCAACCGGTGAAGGAACAACATCGGCACGTACTTTCGCACGCTCTCGTCGTTGCGTGCTGACAAACGGTTTTTCTATTCGCTAATGGGGCCGTTATGAAAAGCTTTTCACTGCAAACTCGATTGTACAGCGGTCAGGGAAGCCTGGATGTGCTCAAGCGTTTCACGAATAAGCATATCTGGATTATCTGCGATGGTTTTCTCGCGCGTTCTCCT
The DNA here is from genome assembly GCF_053309355.1 of Citrobacter freundii complex sp. 2025EL-00176. NCBI lineage: Bacteria > Pseudomonadati > Pseudomonadota > Gammaproteobacteria > Enterobacterales > Enterobacteriaceae > Citrobacter > Citrobacter freundii complex sp. 2025EL-00176. Next base: position 84,427 of record NZ_JBRYHT010000002.1, read on the forward strand.
TTGATTGAAAAGCTGCGCAACACGCTTCCTGCGGATAATCGCATCAGCATTTTCAGCGATATTACCCCCGATCCAACCATTAGCACGGTGGTGCAAGGGATTGCGCAAATGCAGTCCCTGCGACCAGATGTTGTCATTGGTTTTGGCGGAGGCTCAGCGCTGGATGCCGCGAAAGCCATCGTTTGGTTCAGCCGACAGTTCGGTATTGAAATCGAAACCTGTGTTGCTATTCCAACCACCAGCGGCACAGGCTCGGAAGTGACCAGCGCCTGCGTGATTAGCGATCCGGATAAAGGCATTAAATATCCCTTATTTAATAATGCGCTTTACCCGGATATGGCCATCCTCGATCCAACGCTGGTTGTCAGCGTACCTCCAGCCATCACCGCGAATACCGGCATGGATGTCCTGACGCACGCGCTTGAGGCTTACGTGTCCACGAAGGCCAGCGACTTCACCGATGCGCTGGCGGAAAAAGCGGCACAAATCGTCTTCCAGTACCTTCCCGTCGCCGTCAGCAAAGGCGAGTGTCTGGCAACCAGGGGGAAAATGCACAACGCGTCAACGCTCGCGGGAATGGCATTTAGTCAGGCGGGGTTGGGGATAAACCATGCGATAGCCCATCAGTTAGGCGGCCAATTTCATCTGCCCCACGGACTTGCCAATGCGCTGCTGCTGACCCCTGTCATTCATTTTAATGCCCACGACCCCAGGGCCGCGAAGCGCTATGCCCGTTTCGCTAAAGCCTGCCATTTATGCCCGGATAACGCGAACGATACGGCCGCGCTGAATGCGCTCATTCATCACATTGAGCTTCTCAAAAAACAGTGTGCGTTACCTTCTTTCGTTGACGCGCTCAAAGACGGAAAGCAAATCTGGTCACAGCGTATACCGTCGATGGTTCAGGCCGCGCTGGCTGATGTCACGCTGCAAACCAATCCTCGTGTTGCCGACGCCAGTGCCATGCAGGAACTGCTTGAGGAATTATTATGAATACAGCCATGACGGCAGAGTCCACGCTTTATGATGCGCAGACGATACGCGAACGCGTTCGGGCTGCTGGCGTTGTCGGGGCCGGCGGTGCGGGCTTTCCTGCACACGTAAAATTACAGGCGCAGGTCGATACCTTTCTGGTGAATGCCGCCGAATGTGAACCGATGTTGAAAGTTGACCAGCAATTGATGAGCGTCCAGGCAGGTCGACTTATTCGCGGCGTTAAATATGCCATGACGGCTACCGGAGCCAGTGCCGGTATTATTGCGCTCAAAGAAAAATACCAGAAGGCTATCAATGCGTTAACCCCCCTGCTACCTGCCAATATCCGGTTACACATTTTACCTGATGTCTATCCGGCCGGTGACGAGGTGCTGACCATCTGGATGGCAACAGGCCGGAGGGTCCCACCTGCCGCACTGCCGGTTAGCGTCGGCGTGGTGGTCAATAACGTCCAGACCGTACTCAACATCGCCAGAGCGGTTGAACAGCAATACCCCGTTACCCGTCGCACGCTGACCGTCAACGGCGCAGTCGCCAACCCCATCACTCTCACTGTCCCTATCGGGATGTCACTTCGCGAGGTGCTGGCGCTGGCGGGTGGCGCAACCGTTGACGATCCTGGATTTATTAATGGCGGCCCGATGATGGGCGGTCTGATTACCTCCCTGGATACCCCCGTCAGCAAAACTACCGGAGGGTTGCTGGTTTTACCAAAATCTCATGCGCTGATTCAGCGGCGATTGCAGGATGAACGTACCGTGCTTTCCGTCGCAAAAACCGTATGCGAGCAGTGCCGTTTATGTACGGATTTGTGCCCAAGGCACTTAATCGGCCATGAATTATCACCGCATCTGCTGGTTCGTGCGGTGAATTATCAGCAGGCGGCCACACCACAGCTGCTGCTCACGGCCCTGACCTGCTCAGAATGCAATGTCTGTGAAAGCGTAGCCTGTCCGGTTGGGATTTCACCGATGCGCATCAACCGCATGCTTAAACGCGAACTACGGGCGCTCAACCATCGTTATGAAGGGCCGCTAAATCCTGAGGATGAAATGGCGAAGTACCGGTTGATCCCGGTTAAGCGCCTTATTACCAAACTGGGTCTTAGCGACTGGTATCACGATGCGCCACTGGCTGAGACTGATTATTCCACCGATAAAACGACGCTGTTGCTACGCCAGCATATTGGCGCCAGCGCCATCCCATGTGTGCAGCAAGGCGATCGCGTTGTTCGCGGTCAATGCGTTGCCGATGTGCCGACAGGCGCATTAGGCGCACCAGTCCACGCCAGTATTGACGGTATTGTCAGCGAAATCACTGAGCAATCCATCACGGTAATAAGAGGTTAATCATGTCTCAGGCTATAGGGATCTTAGAACTCACCAGCATTGCCAAAGGAATGGAAGCTGGCGATGCCATGCTAAAAAGCGCGAATGTGAATTTACTGGTCAGCAAGACCATCTGCCCGGGAAAATTCCTGCTTATGCTCGGTGGGGACGTAGGCGCAGTACAACAGGCAATAGCCACTGGTACATCTCTTGCTGGCGATATGCTCGTTGACAGTCTGGTATTGCCTAATATCCATGCCAGCGTACTCTCGGCGATCAGCGGGTTAAATAGCGTGGATAAGCGTCAGGCCGTCGGTATTGTTGAAACATGGAGCGTGGCGGCTTGTATCTGTGCTGCGGACCGCGCTGTTAAAGCTTCCAATGTCACATTGGTACGCGTGCACATGGCATTTGGTATTGGCGGCAAGTGCTACATGGTTGTCGCTGGCGATGTATCCGATGTGAATAACGCAGTAACGGTTGCCAGTGAAAGCGCGGGTGAAAAAGGCCTGTTGGTTTATCGCTCCGTTATACCTCGTCCGCATGAAAGCATGTGGCGACAGATGGTGGAGGGATAATGGAAAGGCAACCCACCACGGATCGTATGATTCAGGAATATGTTCCTGGCAAACAGGTCACGCTGGCGCATCTTATCGCCAATCCCGGGAAAGATTTGTTCAAGAAACTGGGATTACAGGATTCAGTATCCGCAATCGGGATTTTGACGATTACCCCTAGCGAAGCCTCAATTATCGCCTGCGATATCGCCACGAAATCCGGGGCGGTAGAGATTGGTTTTCTCGACCGCTTTACCGGCGCAGTGGTACTGACGGGGGATGTCTCCGCCGTTGAGTACGCGCTGAAACAGGTAACCCGAACGCTGGGCGAAATGATGCGTTTTACCGCTTGCCCCATCACCCGGACGTAATCTCATGAAACGCATCATGCTAATCGGACCCAGCCAGTGCGGAAAAACGTCGCTTACACAGTGCATGCGCGGAGAAGCGCTTCACTATCAGAAGACCCAGGCCATAGTCTGGTCTCCCATGGCGATAGACACACCGGGCGAATATCTTGAAAACCGCTGTCTGTACAGTGCGCTGCTGGCCAGCGCCTGTGAAGCAGACATCATCGCGCTGGTCCTTAATGCTGACGCGCCGTGGTCACCATTTTCTCCCGGTTTCACCGGCCCAATGAACCGACCCGTTATTGGCCTCGTCACTAAAGCCGATTTAGCCAACCCGCAGCGCATTTCCCTCGTTGAGAGCTGGTTAATCGAGGCTGGCGCGCAAAAAGTGTTTGTCACCAGCGCGCTGGAGAATACTGGGGTCGATGAGATGTTCATTTTTCTGAATGACAAGGAACTTTCATGTCTCACAAAATAATGGCCATTAATGCGGGGAGTTCCTCGCTCAAGTTTCAGCTACTGGCAATGCCACAAGGTGAAATGATTTGTCAGGGGTTGATCGAGCGTATCGGTATGTCTGATGCGCAGGTCACCCTGAAAACGCCTGCGCAAAAATGGCAGGAAACATTGCCCATCGCCGATCACCGTGAAGCAGTGACGCTGTTACTGGAAAAACTGCTCAGTCACAATATTATCAGCAGTCTGCAGGAGATCGACGGCGTGGGGCATCGCGTCGCACACGGCGGGGAATCTTTTAAAGATTCCGCACTGGTAACCGATGAAACGCTGGCGGAAATCGAACGCCTTGCGGAACTGGCCCCGCTTCATAACCCGGTAAATGCGTTGGGGATTGCAGTATTTCGCCAGCTATTGCCAAATACCCCGGCCGTTGCGGTTTTTGACACCGCTTTTCATCAGACGCTTGATGAACCCTCTTTCATCTATCCCCTGCCCTGGCGCTACTATTCAGAGCTGGGTATTCGTCGTTACGGATTTCATGGCACCAGCCACAAATACGTCAGCGCCCAGCTTGCTGAAAAGTTAGGGGTGCCCCTCAGCGCCCTGCGCGTCGTATGTTGTCATCTTGGCAACGGCAGCAGCATCTGCGCCATCAAAGGTGGGCAATCAGTTAATACCTCGATGGGCTTTACGCCACAGTCTGGCGTGATGATGGGCACGCGAAGTGGCGATATTGATCCGTCTATTTTACCGTGGATTGCCCTGCGCGAAGGCAAAACACCGCAGCAGCTCAACCAATTGCTCAACAATGAATCCGGCTTACTCGGCGTTTCTGGTATCTCACCTGACTATCGCGATGTTGAACATGCGGCAGATACGGGCAATCATCAGGCTGCGCTGGCGTTGACGCTATTTGCCGAGCGAATTCGCGCCACCATCGGCAGCTATATTATGCAGATGGGCGGTCTGGATGCGCTGGTCTTTACCGGTGGCATAGGCGAAAACTCAGCGCGGGCGCGCGGGGCAATTTGTCACAACCTGAATTTCTTGGGACTGGCCGTTGATGAGGAAAAAAATCAGCGAAACGCCACGTTTATTCAGACAGAAAATTCGCTGGTCAAAGTGGCGGTGATCAATACCAATGAAGAGCTGATGATAGCACAGGACGTTATGCGTTTAGCGATAGCGGAAACTGTGAGGTTGGGCATTCCAGCTTAATCCTGCCGCACCGCAAATTGCGGCAAATCATGGTAATAGCGCGATCGCCATGACACTATGCGCCGAGGATTGCTGATCACAAAGGTGAAGACGTGGCTGTTGCGCAATGTCCCGCATCATGCGGAGAACTTATCCAGGGCTGGATTCTGGGCAGTGAGAAATTAGTCTCCTGCCCGGTCGAATGGTATAGCACCGTGGAGGTCACTTCAGGCTCGCCGCTGGAAGAGGAACGTCCACTTTCACGGGCGATGGTTAATCGACTATTGCAGCACTGGCAGTACCCGGCGCAGATGAGTCAGGATATCCGAATTGATGTCCAGTCAACTATTCCCATCGCTAAAGGAATGGCCAGCAGCACTGCAGATATTGCCGCTACGGCTGTCGCCACGGCATATCATCTGGGCCATCACCTGGATGAGCCTACGCTGGCGCAACTTTGCGTTTCGCTGGAGCCTACCGACAGCACCGTTTTTCGTAAGCTTACCCTTTTCGATCATAATGACGCCTCCACGCAAATTGCCTGCGAAGCCCAGCCTCAACTCGATCTGCTGGTTCTCGAAAGCCCGGAAACATTGCGCACTGCGGATTATCACCGTATTCCGCGTCATTCCGGGTTACAGGCAGGTGCTCCGGCCCTCAAACGAGCATGGGAAAAGGTACAGGAAGCCTGTATCAGCCAAAATCCTTACCGGATGGGCGAAGCCGCCACGCTTAGCGCGATCGCCAGCCAGTTGCTGTTACCGAAACCAGATTTTGATTCACTCTTAGCGCTGGTAGAGGAGTGTGATTTATACGGCGTTAACGTCGCACACAGCGGCAGCGTTGTCGGCCTGATGCTGGACAGAACGCGTCATGATGTGGATTACATAAAATGGATGCTGACACAGAAAAGACTGACGGTTCACTGGCCGGAACAGCATTTATTGCGGATGGTCGCAGGCGGGGTTGAACTGCAATAAGGGTCGCCGCACAGCAGCGACCCGGACAAGCATGAAATCGTTACTCAGCTTTCGCTTCGCCGTTTTTCAGTTCGCCCATGGCTTTCAGTTTCTTAGAAATATCGCGGCGCTCTTTTGAGATCTCAGCATTTTTGATGATGTAATCATCAACGCGATCTTCGTAATCGCTTTTCATGCTGGCGATAATGCCCTGGATCGCTTCGACACTCATACCAGGCTTGATGTAGTCGCTCAGGTTGTCCAACAGCAGGACACGTTTCTGGTTGTCACGGATCTTTTTCTCAACGTCCTGGATTTCACGTTGCAGTTTGTTTTTACGACGGAACAGACGAACAAATTCCAGCACGTCCTGGAAAGAAGGCTTGGTAGTTTCCATTTTTACACCCCTGATAATGTGAGATTCGGATTCGTTTAAACAACGGCTAAAGTGGGTCAACATTACTTTCATGCCCGCCATACTTCAAGTTGCATCTGCATCGACAATGCATGGTTGAAACCTGAATTATCGAGGGTAAAGCCATTGCAGTTACCAATGGTTTTAGCCTTTTTCAGTATCATACCTCTAATCTTTGCTGAATCGAAGCAGCAGTAGAACCAATCCCCTCATCTGCTCTTTATTTGCGCAGCACGCGACAGATTAAATGCGAAAGTAACTCCAGCTGTCGCGCCATCTCCATATTCAACCAAACGTAGCCGTGGATAGGCGTTTCCGCGACATTATCACCTTTATGCTCAGCGATAAGCTGCCGTAACTCCACCACGGTATCGTTGAGCTTCTCCGTATTGGCAAGTACTGGCTGCGGATTACCTTCATACAACGCATGCGTTATCGTCAGTAGCGCCTGTTGCGTCCTGAGCTGGGTTTCACGCAGCGTATGCGCATTCAACATAACAAAGTGACTGGTACGGCTGGCCCAGAGCGCATTGATTTGTAACTCAAGCATGCAGACGAGGTTACGATTAACCGTCTGAATAGCCTCAAAAATGGATTTTTGAATGTGGGTTTCTTTACTGGCAGGGGCGATGAGCCCGCGCATTTTGACAACCTCGCTCAACAGCTGTTGTAAATGCTTCTCCAGTCGCGGTTGTTCAAGCAGATTGGGGGAGAGCGCCGCCTGGTACACCCGATTGTACCCCGTTACGCAATGCGCCAGCTGAATACGCCAGTGTATAAATGCCCGTTGTGGCCACACGCCGGTAAACAGCATCGCCAGCAACGATCCCAGAATAACATCGCCGCCGCGCCATAACGCCGTATTCATATCCCCCGCGGGAGCGCCCACTACAACGGCAAGCGTAATACCAATCAGCAGAGCCTGATACGGTTTTTTGCCCAATGCCAGCCAACCGCAGAGAAACATCGCCACCGCGCACCATATCAGCATTAGCGGAAGCGAAAAGAGCTCCAGACGCAGGGCCACCAGCCCAAGCACCGATCCCAGGATCGTGCCGCCAATCCGTTCAAAAGCTCTGGGAACAACGTTACCCCAAAAAGAAATAGGCCCCATGATCACCACCAGCGTGATCAGAGGCCATGTACCTTCAGGAATGTTTAACAGGCGTACCAACAGAAAAGTGAGAATAAACGCAAGCGCAATGCGAATACCGTGCACTACACGATAATGACGATACAAACGAATTTCAAAATGACTCAGTGACTTATTGGCACGCACTCATGCACTCCGTCAGCGAATAGCAAAGAACAAAATTGTACTCGTTTTTTGCCTGAAAATATCATCCTGTTTTGCATCAAAAACAGTTACTTCGACTGCACCGGTATGTACATTTCAATGTCCCAGTAGCCATCCTCCATGCCATTGTTCATGTACACTTCAAAGCAGGGTTTAGCGGCTATTTCGTAAGTCGTATCCTGCATCAGGCGGTCAAAGAACTGATACCAGGGCGTCGCAAAATCATGGTTTTCAACACGCGCAACGGCAACAGCATAGTCGCCCCCCGCCACTTCGGTCAGGATCACCCCTTCGCTATTTTCCGGGATCGCAAAATCTTCAGGCACGGATACCACGGTATCGCAACGCAGTTTCTCCGCCGGGACAACGTCAGGATTGTCGTAATAAACGGCTATCCATTCCAGCGGAACAATTTGCTTCCCGTCGACCCACTTCATTAACTGCTCAAAGCCCTGCTTTACCGTTTGTTCCCACGGACCCACCATGTGAAAACCGGCAATCCTGCGTTTATCGACCTGCTTAATCTCGTACTCCATATAACCTCCGCGATTACACTGTATTTATATACAGTGTAATTTTTAGGTATTACGGCCACAAGCAAATAGTGATTATTATGTGAGCAGATTCGCACTCTTGCCAGTCAGGCATTCCAGGAAATAACTAGGCCTTGTGGTGGAAATAATCGCTCAGACGCGAGAAAACGCCACCTTCGCTGACGGACTCCAGCGTAACCAGAGGCCAGTGCGCCACCAGCTTATCCCGATCGTAGAGTTCAATTTCGCCCACACGCTGATGTGCCGCGATTGGAGCAACCAGTTCTTTCTTATCAAGGACATATTTTGCTTTAATGTTAGCGACTTCCGCTTTAGGCAGGGCCATCCAGAAATCCTGCTCGGTGCCGAGGCTGATTTTTTCTTTGTCGCCATACCAGATCCGCTCGGTACCGACCTGCTTACCGCTACGCAAAACCTGTACCGTATCGAAGTTTTGTTGTCCCCATTGCAGCAGCTTACGCGCCTGGTCTTCACGCCCTTTCGCACTCTCAGCCCCCATCACAACCGCAATCAGTCGACGTTGTCCATCAACGGCGGAAGCGATCAGGTTGAATCCGGCCCCGGACGTATGCCCGGTCTTCAGACCATCAACGTTCATGGTTTTATCCCACAACAGGCCATTACGGTTTTGCTGCGTGATGCCGTTCCAGGTAAGGCTTTTCTCACTGTACATATGGTAGAAATCCGGTTCACCATGGATGATAGCTCTCGACAACACGGCCAGGTCGTAGGCAGAACTATGCTGACCCGGCGCATCCAGACCGTGGACCGTTTCAAAATGGGTGTCCTGCAGGTTCAACTTTTGCGCATAGTTGTTCATCATCGCGACAAACTGCGGTTGTCCCCCGGCGATGTAATCAGCCAGCGCCACGCAGGCATCATTACCGGAATCAACAATTAGCCCGCGGCTGAGGTCGCGCACCGAAACGCGATCGCCTTGTTTCAGGAACATCAGGGATGAACCGACGAATACCGGATTGTCTTTCGCCCAGGCATCGCGCCCAACGGTGACAATATCGGTTGGACTAATGCGCTTACTGTCGATTGCGCGATCAACAACATAGCCGGTCATCAGCTTGGTCAGACTGGCGGGGTTACGTTGCTGGTGTTCATTACCGGCTGTCAGAATTTGGCCCGTGGTGTAATCCATTAATACCCACGCCCCGGCATTTATCGCAGGCGGCTGAGGGGCGAAGCTGGCGGCATCGGTCGCCCAGGCGGACGTAAAACTCATCGTGAATAGTGAAGCGGCAATAAACAAACGGCGTTTCAACAGCATGTCCTCAGAAAAGGGAGAAATAGCCGTTCTTTTTACGGAAGTTCTGTCGAACAAACTTGAATAAATTGCAAGAAAATGTGACATAAGGCACATTTTCTTGCTGTTATATAAGGCTGTCAGAGACAAACCACGCGCGAAATTATCCTTTGCGTGGCGCAGTCTCTGCGTGATGGCTGCGATGGCGATGGTAGCCGTCGATCATACTGCGGAAAATTTGCCCTGGCGTGTCGCCCAGCGTGCACAGGTAAATATGTGCGCAGATGAACAGTAAGCCCACAATCGCTAACGCCATATGCAGCACCAGTATTACCGGCCCCGCCCCCATCACCTGCGGGTAGAGACATAACAAGCCGGTAATGATCAACAGCGGAACCAGCGCGTACATGATGGCCAGGTAGGCCAACTGTTGCAGCGGGTTAAATTTGTCGTTTGCCGTTGCGGCAAACGGGTGCGGCTCACCTTTCATGATGCCATACAGATAAAAGCGCGTTTGCAGCAGGCAGCGTGATATCAACCCGTTTAATTTCACGCGATAATGGCAGCCGTTGCCGCTGGTTGCGTTTATTAACACAAAGCCGATCCAGAAGGCCAGCAATGCGAAGCCGCACCAGGTATGCACCTGTACCATCAACGCTACCGGTCCGACAGAGAAGTGGCCAAACAGTCCGCTCAGCATAAGCAGAATAAAGAGCAGCGCATTTCCCCAGTGCCAACGGCGAACAGCCAGCGAATAAAGGTACTCCCGGTGCTCCTCTCCGGTTGCCGTTTTCGGCGCCAGCATCCGACGTAACAGCGCGTGCGTGACCAGGCCCGCAATCATCAGCACCACAATAACGCCCGCATAAATGAGCCACAGCGGCCAGTAGTCCGGCGCATAGTTAAGTTCCGCTCCCCAGATAGAATTCATACGTTACCCTCCTGATGGATCTCTTTACGCCGATAAACACTCACCGGGCCACTACGCGTATCCTGCTGGCGATAAACCTCTTTTTGATTGATCCAGTGTTGAATTTCCGGGTCATCGCGACGACCAAACTTCAACGCATCCGTAGGACAAACGGAAACGCAGGCGGGGGACTGCCCCACCTCCAGGCGGGTATCCGCGCAGAAATTACATTTGTCTGCGATTCCCGTTTGTGGATTGAGATAGCGTACATGGAACGGACAAGCAGCAACGCAGTAGTCACAGCCAATACAGCGGGATTTATCCACCTGCACAATGCCATTTTCATCGCGGAATGAAGCACCGGTTGGACAAACGCTGACGCACGGCGCATCTTCACAATGCTGGCAGGAAACACGAACAAACTGGAAGTGGGACAGTGCCTCGGGTTCCTGTTCCGGTGAACGGATCTGCACCTGTAAGCGACTAAAACCTTCAGGCACGTCATTCAGTACCTTGCAGGCAACCGTACATGCCTGACAACCAATGCAGCGTTTTTCGTCATGCAGCATGACATAAGGGTTTGTTGATTGATTCATGATGTACTCCTTTCTCATGCCCGACGAAGCGTAACGCCAGCGGTGTGGACCACCGTACCGGACACCGGACTGGTGACATGCGGAAGCAAATTACCGCAATGAATACCGTGCGTCGTCGCGGCTGTTTTGGCTCCTGCCTTGGCGCCAAATCCCATATAAACGAATAGCGTATCGGGTCGAATACCGGCGGTGACCAACGCTTTGCCTTTTTCCTTACCAGTTGCATTTTCCAGCCAGATGTCATCGCCGCTTTTGATGCCTTTTTCACGGGCCGTTTGCGGGTGGATCCACACCGCGTTGTCCCACATCAGCTCACTCAGCAGTGGCACATATTGCGTTGCGCCATTGGTATGAACCGCCACTTTCCCCTGAATAAAATAGAGTTCATTATCGCCTTTGAGCGCAAAATTGCGGGCGCGAGGAACACCGTAGCCAGGCAGGAGTGTTTCCAGCTCTTCAGAGTAGAGTTCGATTTTTCCTGACGGGGATTTAAAGCGCAGTTGTTCACCATAGGTGCCGTCGCTATCAACCGCAACCGCGCCCGGGTAGCGCGCCACAAACTGACGCACCGCTTCGGGTTCGCGCAGCAATAGCGGAACACCCCACTCGCGATACCCTTTCTGACGTAGCTCAGCAGATAACGCATGATCGCCATTAAGCTGGTACAGCTGACGCGTTTGCATATCCTGCCATGGGTAAAATTGCCCAAGGCCTAACTGAACAGCCAGCTCTTTCCAGATTTGCCAGCTCGGACGCGCGTCACCGATAGGCTCTACAACCTGCTGACGCAGGGCATAGGCTGGATTCAGCCCTGACATATCAGAAACTTCTTCATCGCGCTCAAGGTAAGTACATTCAGGCAACAGATAATCGGCATACGCCGCGCTTTCGCTTAAATAGACATCACAACTAACCACCAGGTCGAGTTGTTCAACGGTCTTGACCAGGTCTGGTCGACAGGTCACGGTCTGGAAAGGATTGTGTCGGGACATAATCCATCCCTTCACCGGATACGGCGTTTGATTTAAGACGGCATCGATAATGCTCTGCACCACGCCGCCGCCAGCCGCGATGTACTTGAACTGCGGGGCAACCAGATCGATACGCTGTGCCGTTGGCTTGGGTAATTTAGCATCGGGTTTTGCCAGCACGGGAGCGACTTTCTCTCCGGCCAGCTTATTGTACGTTGCCGCCGCTTTTTTCTGATACAACCCACCCTCACGCTCAATATTTCCAAGTAACACATTGAGGGTGAAAATCATGCGCCGCATATCAATTTCTTCTTGCGAAAACGTCGCACGATGACCCGGACTGACGATGGCGTGAGGCGCGCTGGCGGCCATTTCGCGGGTAACCCGGATAATCACATCTGCAGGCACATCAGCGAGCTTTTGCGCCCATTCCGGCGTGGTCTCTTGTACCGCCTCAGCCAGTTGGTCAAACCCGGTGGTGTAGCGTGCAACAAAGTCTGCGTCATACAGATTTTCTTTGATCATGACGTGACACATGGCCATCAGCACCGGTAAGTCACCGCCAGGCTTAAGCGCATGCCATTCATCCGCTTTGCTGGAGAAGACGGACAAACGGGGATCAAAGCTGACCATCTTCGCGCCTTTTTCCTGCGCGGTCATCAGTTCATGCGTGTCGGCGACTTCAATGCCTTCATAGAGGTTATGGCCAAAAGAGACCATATAACGAGTGTTGACGATATCCATGGCTAAATCGCCGCCCATCATAACCTTAGCGGCAATCGCTTTTCCTGCGGGGCATGTCGAGGCGTGAGTAAACGTGTTCGGCGATCCAAAAGCCGTCGCGAGGTGAAATAAATGGCCGGAAAGCGAACCGGACTTGGAAGAGAATACGACCCCCTCGGGACCATGCTGCGCTTTAATTGCCGTCATTTTTTCGGCAATTTCTTTATATGCCTGCTGCCAGCTAATTACCTGCCACTCCCCGCTCCCGCGAGGTCCTGTGCGTTTCATCGGTTTAACAATACGATGCGGGTCGTTAACCAGGCTAACACCGCTGCCTCCGCGCGCGCAGACACGCGTGCCCTGCTGAGGCGCATTAGGGTTTCCTTGAATAAAAACAGTCTTATTATTAATTACCTGAGCCTGAATTGGGCAGCGAAAAGAACACATTTCGCACAAACTTGGCGTCAGGGATGTTTTCCCTTTTATCTGCTCGGGAGAATTTCGCGCCAGTGCGCCTGGTGGAAAACTTCCTATCGCACAGGCTGAGCAACCTATCCCCACCCCTCGTAAAAAATTACGCCGACTAATACTCATATAACCTCCTGTTATTAGATATATCCAATTATTATATGGAATTTATATTATTAATTTTTAACCTCACTCACATTTTATTACAATGTAGAGTAGCTAATCGGACAAAATAAAAAACCTTTGTTTATAAAAGAGTTTTAAAGCTTCCAAAACACAGAAAACAAAATGGAAATAACAATAATGGTTATCAGTTAACTTATTTCCCAAATTCTCATTTTAAGAAAATTTATTCCAGTAATTTCCTTTAACGGTGAAAAAATAATTAACCATTCGTGCAAAGCCTCGTTCAGCGCAATTTTCTTGCGTAGGTCATTCCGCATCGATAATCCTCTTGCTGATTACCTCGCTATTTTTTGGTATTCTTAGATAAGCGCTAAATTGATCCCGGACATAACTGAACAATGAATGACGGCAAGCAGCAACCTGGTTTTCTCTTCCACGATTACGAGACCTTTGGTACCCATCCGGCGCTGGACAGACCCGCGCAATTTGCGGCTATCCGCACAGATAACGATTTCAACATTATCGGTGAACCTGAAGTCTTTTATTGCAAACCTGCAGACGACTATCTGCCACAGCCAGAAGCGGTGCTGATTACCGGTATCACCCCGCAGGAAGCACGTGAAAAGGGAGAAAATGAAGCTGCTTTTGCTGCGCGTATTCACGCCCTGTTTACCGTGCCGAAAACCTGTATTTTGGGCTATAACAATGTGCGCTTCGATGATGAAGTGACGCGAAATATCCTGTATCGCAATTTCTACGATCCCTATGCCTGGAGCTGGCAGAACGATAATTCGCGCTGGGATCTGCTGGATGTAATGCGTGCCTGCTATGCCCTGCGTCCTGAAGGTATTAACTGGCCAGAAAACGACGATGGCTTGCCCAGCTTTCGCCTGGAACATTTGACCAAAGCGAATGGGATTGAGCATACCAATGCCCACGATGCGATGGCCGACGTGTATGCCACGATTGCGATGGCGCAATTAGTCAAGTCACGCCAGCCGCGTTTGTTTGAATATCTCTATAGCCATCGTAATAAGCACAAGCTGGCGGCGCTAATTGATGTCCCGCAGATGAAGCCGCTGGTCCATGTCTCGGGCATGTTCGGCGCATGGCGCGGTAACACCAGTTGGGTGGCACCACTGGCCTGGCATCCGGAAAATCGCAACGCGGTTATCATGGTCGACTTAGCCGGTGATATTTCGCCGCTGCTCGAACTGGACAGCGACGCGCTGCGTGAGCGACTCTACACCGCTAAGGCAGATCTGGGAGATAGCCCAGCGGTTCCGGTTAAACTGGTGCACATCAACAAATGTCCGGTACTGGCACAGGCGAACACCCTGCGCCCGGAAGATGCCGATCGTCTCGGTATTAACCGCCAGCATTGTCTTGATAATCTCAAGGTTCTGCGCGAAAACCCACAGGTACGCGACAAAGTCGTGGCTATCTTCGCCGAAGCGGAACCCTTTGCGCCATCCGATAACGTAGACGCCCAGCTGTACAACGGCTTTTTCAGCGATGCCGACCGCGCTGCGATGAAAATCGTTCTGGAAACCGAACCGCGCAATTTACCGGCGCTGGATATCACCTTTGTCGATAAACGCATTGAAAAGCTGCTGTTTAACTACCGCGCACGTAACTTCCCCGGCACGCTGGATGAAGCCGAACAACAGCGCTGGCTGGACCATCGTCGTCAGGTATTTACGCCGGAGTTTTTGCAAAATTACGCCAATGAATTACAGATGCTGAGTCAGCAATATGCGGATAACAAAGAGAAGCTGACGCTGCTGAAAGCACTCTGGCAATATGCACAAGAAATAGTCTGAAGATGAGATGCCCTCCGCCAGACGGCGGAGGGCTCGTGTTTACGCTTTCTGCACCGTAATGCTCCAGGCGGCGTCACCCACCTGTTGATAATCAGTAATCACGTGCCCCTCTTCGGCGGCCCATTGCGGGATTGCCTCAGTTGCCTGGGTACAGTCAAACGCGATCACCAGTTCATCACCACTTGCCATTTCTGCTAGTGCCGCTTTTGCTTCAATCAGTGGAAACGGACAAACCTGCGTGACCACATCCAGTTTTTTAATTGCCATCATCAAATCCTTACGCTTAATTTGCCGCAGCAGCGGTTAGTTTTGCCTTACGCTGCGGTCTGATATACACAATCCATGACGCGGTCCAGACGCCGAGAATCATAAAGACCAGGCCAACCCATCCCTGCCAGGTCATCATCGCCGTCATAACCAGACCGTTGCCAATCGAACAGCCACCCGCGATGCTGGCACCAAAGCCCATTAACAGACCGCCAAAACCGCTACGCAGCGTGGTGGGTGCGTCGGCTGCACGAACGCGAAATTCGCGACTGGCTTTCGCGGCAATAAATGAGCCGAGAAAAATGCCCAGTACCAGGAACACTCCCCAGTTAATAAACTTACTGTCGCCTGCGACAAGGAATTGCAGAATATTGGCGGTTGGTGATGTGATCCCCAGACCAAACATTCGTCCGGTTGCTTCACTCAGCGGCCATGCCAACAGCGCAATCAACCCGATCAGAACCGCAGTAACAAATGGATGCCAGCGTTTCTCAAATAAAATATGTGCAAGGCCGGTGCGACGAGGCGGTAGCATAGCAACTTTCAATTTTGGTTTTCTCAGCTCTTTCGCCACCACCCACAATGTAACCATCAGCAGAATAGCGATCAGTGGCCATACGGACAGGTTCAACGTGTCTGCAATGGAATTATGCTCAGTACTGTAGGTTTTCAGCGCCTGATTCAGCCCACTCGCATGTGTAGAGCGCATCACCGCACTCATCACCATGTAGGTAAACAACGCAATCCAGCTACCGATAAGCCCTTCTCCTGCACGGTACCAGGTTCCGGTAGCACACCCGCCCGCATAAACAATTCCGATACCAAAGACATAACCACCAACAACGGTTCCCAGCCACGGGAAGGTGCCGGCATCATAGCTAAGTACACCCGCCTGGATCAGCGCAAAGACACCCACACTTTGCACAGAGATGGCTATCAGCAGCGCATAAAACATACGATTATTTTTCGCAATATACATATCGCGAAAACCGCCCGTCAGACAAAATCGTCCACGTTGCATGACAAAGCCAAATAGCGCGCCACAGATGAGCCCGCTTAACATCATTGAAAACATAAATTAATTAGCCAGAAGTATATTAGTCAGGAAATTATTCATGACTAACTGGTTCAGAACCAATAACCAAATTCTCTAATTTAGAACTAACGGTTATTAATATTGTCTGGAAACAAAGCAGGGGAATAAAAAAACCGGAGAACATGTCTCCGGTTTTTCAATGTCAGATTAGGTTATTACGCAATATCTTCGTCGTACTGCGGGACCGGGTTGCGGAAGCTTTTGGTCACGCACGCCAGGTAGATCAGACCGATACCCGCCCAGATCAGGCCCAGAACCATGGAGCTTTCTTCCAGGTTCACCCACAGCGCGCCAACGGTCAGCGCACCGCACATTGGCAGGAACAGGTACTGGAAGTGATCTTTCAGCGTCTTGTTACGCTTCTCACGGATCCAGAACTGGGAGATTACCGACAGGTTAACGAAGGTAAATGCCACCAGCGCACCAAAGTTAATCAGCGCCGTCGCCATCACCAGGTCGAAGTTGATTGCCAGCAGAGCAATCGCCCCCACCAGAATGATGTTCATGGACGGAGTACGCCATTTCGGGTGTACATAACCGAAGAAACTTTTCGGGAATACGCCATCACGACCCATCACGTACATCAGACGCGCAACGCCTGCATGCGCCGCCATACCGGACGCCAGTACGGTAATGGTAGAGAAAATCAGCGCGCCGACCTGGAAGAACTTACCCGCAACATACAGCATGATTTCTGGCTGCGAAGCGTCCGGATCCTTAAAGCGCGAAATATCCGGGAAGTACAACTGCAGCAGATAGGTGGAGACGATAAAGATCAGGCCACCAATCAGCGCGGTCAGGAAAATCGCACGCGGGATCACGCGCTCAGCGTCTTTGGTTTCTTCTGACAGGTTGCTGATACCGTCAAAACCGGTGAACGAGAAGCACAGGATGGTCGCACCGGTGATCATCGGGATCACGTGCGCATCACCGGACCAGAACGGACGGCTGCTCGCCAGCGTACCGGCACCTTCCCCTTCGAACACGCCATAAACGACCATGCCGAGGATCACCGCAATCAGCACCACCTGCAACAACACGATCACGGTGTTGAAATTGGCGACGGATTTGAGGCTACGCAGGTTGAAGGCGGTCATAAAGGCCACCAGCGCCACCACGAATATCCACGATGGAATCGAAGGCACCAGCGCTTCAAAATATATTTTCGCCAACAGAATGTTGATCATCGGGGCGAACAGGTAGTCCAGCAGCGATGACCAGCCAACCATAAAGCCAACGGTCGGGCTAATGGATTTCTGAGCGTAAGTGTAGGCAGAGCCTGCAGACGGATAGCGGCGTACCAGTTTACCGTAGCTTAGTGCGGTAAAGAGGATGGCGATCAGTGCAAAGGCGTAAGCTGTCGGGACGTGACCATCGGTCATTCCTGAGACGATACCGAATGTATCGAACAGCGTCATCGGCTGCATATAGGCAAGGCCCATCATGACAACCGGAACCAGCGTAAGCGTTTTACGTAATTCCACGCGAGAGGTGTTTGGAGTAGCGTTATGCGACATGGTTATCCCCCATTACGGCGAAAACCGTCGCGTAAGCAAAAAATTGCCCCATTTTTTGTTAATCCTCAGCGACAACAACTGTCGATTTTTAAGTAAGTATCTATCCGGTACGAAGCCCGGCCTCTTTTATGAATGATTGGTTTGATGCAAAAAAATAACCGACGCGTATTAAAACGTCGGTTAATGTCATTTTTTGCAAGCGGCGTATTTTGCACTAATTTGGAGAGAAATAACAAGAGATTGAAGCCACTGTAAAAAAATATTTTTTCTCAACTGATTGATTTATCAGCATCCGTTTTAACGTACACCCCGGCAATAGCACTATTTGCTAAAATCTCATCCCGCCACCAGGCGCTGGCAAGCCCGGCGGTCTGTTCATTCCACCCTATCCATACGGGTTCAAACAGAATTTGTCCGACCACGTTCTTCTCAATCAGCGCGCCGCTGTCCAAAAATCGTTGCGCCAGATAACGTGGAATATATCCGCATCCGAGACCACTGATTTGCAGCTCCAGCTTGGTTTTGAAGTCAAAAACGGTAATCGCTTCCTGATCGTCCAACACCTGAACACCGGATATGTTCACTTGATGCGCATTCTCTCCCACCACGATGGCGCGAAATCGTCGAATAGTGCGACGATTTAACGGTTCCTGTTCCTGCGCCAGGGGGTGATGCGGCGCAACAACAAACACCTGTTCCAGAGCGCCCAGCCGCGCAAAGCCAAATTCACTCCCCGCCGGCGGTTCATGCATAGCGCCGACAATAATATCCGCCCGCCCCTGAGTCAGTGCATCCCAGGAGCCCCCCAGCACGCCGTTAATAAATTTCAGACGCGTCACACTGTGACGTTGATAGAACGATTCGATGAGGGGGGCCAGCAGTGAAAAGGGAAACGTATCATCGACGCCGATAACCAGTTCATTTTCCCAGCCTTCATGCAGCTTAATGGCTTGCTTTTCGAGTTCGCGAACGGAGTGCAATACCTCTCGCCCCTTTTCCAGCAGCATTTGGCCGGTGCGGGTAAACTTAGCCCGGTGTCCACTGCGATCTAATAACTGAATATTAAGATCGCTTTCCAGTTTATGGACGGTGTAGCTAAGCGCAGACGGCGTCTTATACAATTTTGCCGACGCCGCCGCGAAACTGCCCTCTTTTTCTAACGCATCGAGAATGATAAGAACGTCCAGCAGTGGTTTCATACTCGCCCCCTGGCGGTATACAGCGACACTCTGCTGGCCTGTCACTCCATCGGCATCACCAGCGGATCGGGATACTGGTACTCAAATCCAAGCTCATTACAAATACGGCTGCCATCAATGACTTTACCTTTACCGTTATCCGCACCGCCGCGAAATTCTGGTGGTTCCATCCCCAACTGGCGGGCCATCTGTGGATAGAACACGTTACGCGCCGGATGCAAAGGCGCACATATATTATAGATGTGTCCCCCTTTAGGCGCTTGCAGCAGCAAGGTGATGGCAGAAACGACATCATCCAGATGCACCAGATTGACGCCATGGTTTCCATCCGGCGCCGTCTTACCCGCGAAAAAGCGGCCGGGATGTCTTCCCGGGCCAACCAGCCCGGCCAGGCGCAGAATATCTACCGAAGTGCCTGGCAAGTTGTGCAGCCAGTCTTCAAGTTCTTTCAGCACACGCCCGCTGGCGGTGACCGGGTTACGCGGTGTTCCCTCTTTTACGATGCCCTGGACATCGCCATAGACCGACGTCGAGCTGGTAAAAATAATCCGCGGGATACGGTACGCCAGCGCACTGTCAACCAGCTCCTGCATGGCCTGCAGGTAAAATGCCTCCCCCGGCCCGCTGCGGCGCGCAGGTAGCGTAATAACCAGTGCATCAGCGTCCATCAGTGCGTCGAGATCGTCGGCTTCACAGACCAGTTCAGGCTCCAGGCGCAGCGAGTAACTCTCGATACCGCTCATGCGGGCCGCTTCCACCCCATCTAATGTGGTTTTGCTGCCGGTCACCTGCCAGCCTCTCGCCGCCAGCGACATGGCTAACGGCATGCCTAACCAACCTAACCCGACAATTGCGACCTTTTTCATGCCTTCTCTCCTGACTTTTGGCCTATAACGCAAGGCTACGCCAGCCCACGGTGGCTGACAATTCATAGTATCAATATGAAATGAATTAATGATCAAAAAAAGCCCTTGCTTTCCGTAGCTAAAGTGGTTTAGGTTAAAAGACATCAAATGAATAAACATTCATCGAGAAAATTTATGACACGCGCTCAATTTAAACACCATCATCACCATCATCCTGACTAGTCTTTCAGGCGATGTGTGCTGGGAGACATTTAAATCTTCCAGCGGTGCATGAGCGTATGAGAAAGCCCCCGGAAGATTTCTTCCGGGGGCTTTTTTTTGTGCGTGACCCAAACTGATTCAGACAGGATAACAAGGAACAAACAATGTTAGACAACACCCGTTTACGCATAGCTATGCAGAAATCAGGCCGTTTAAGCGACGATTCACGCGAATTACTGGCCCGTTGCGGCATTAAAATTAATCTTCACACCCAGCGCTTAATTGCGATGGCAGAGAATATGCCGATTGATATTCTGCGCGTGCGTGATGACGATATCCCGGGTCTGGTGATGGACGGCGTCGTTGATCTGGGCATCATTGGGGAAAACGTTCTGGAAGAAGAGTTGCTCAACCGTCGGGCACAGGGTGAAGATCCTCGCTATTTCACTCTACGTCGTCTGGACTTCGGCGGCTGCCGTCTTTCGCTGGCAACCCCGGTTGACGAAGCGTGGGATGGCCCGGCCGCGCTGAACGGGAAGCGTATCGCCACCTCTTACCCGCACCTGCTCAAGCGTTATCTCGATCAAAAAGGGGTGTCATTTAAATCCTGTCTGTTAAACGGTTCTGTCGAAGTCGCACCCCGCGCGGGCCTGGCCGATGCGATCTGCGATCTGGTCTCAACCGGTGCGACGCTTGAAGCAAATGGTCTGCGTGAAGTGGAAGTGATTTATCGCTCTAAAGCGTGTCTGATTCAGCGCGACGGCGAAATGGCCGCAGCCAAGCAGCAGTTGATCGACAAACTACTGACCCGCATCCAGGGGGTTATTCAGGCTCGTGAATCCAAATACATCATGATGCACGCCCCGAGCGAGCGTCTGGACGAAGTCATCGCCCTGCTGCCTGGCGCTGAGCGCCCTACCATTCTGCCACTGGCGGGTGACCAGCAGCGCGTGGCCATGCACATGGTCAGCAGCGAAACCCTGTTCTGGGAAACAATGGAAAAACTGAAAGCGCTCGGTGCCAGCTCAATTCTGGTGCTGCCGATTGAGAAGATGATGGAGTAACGACCATGAGCTTCAATACCCTGATTGACTGGAATAGCTGTAGCCCTGAGCAGCAGCGCGAACTGCTGATGCGCCCGGCGATCTCCGCCTCTGAGAGCATCAGCCGCACGGTGGCCGAGATTCTTGAAAACGTCAAAAACAACGGCGACCAGGCACTGCGCGAATACAGCGCGAAGTTTGATAAAACTGAGGTCGGCGCGCTGCGCGTCACCGAGGAAGAAATTCAGCAGGCCAGCAGTCGCCTGAGCGACGAGCTAAAACAAGCCATGCAGGTGGCGGTGCGTAATATTGAGACTTTCCACAGCGCGCAAATTCTGCCGCCGGTGGATATCGAAACCCAGCCGGGCGTACGCTGCCAACAGGTTACCCGCCCTATCGCTTCCGTGGGCCTGTATATTCCTGGGGGATCGGCACCGCTGTTCTCTACCGTATTAATGCTGGCGACCCCGGCGCGTATCGCGGGCTGCAAAAAAGTGGTGCTGTGCTCGCCGCCGCCAATTGCCGATGAAATCCTCTACGCTGCGCAGCTATGTGGCGTGAAAGAGGTGTTTAACGTGGGTGGCGCGCAGGCTATTGCCGCGCTGGCGCTGGGTACGGAGTCTATTCCAAAAGTCGAAAAAATATTCGGGCCGGGCAATGCGTATGTGACCGAAGCCAAACGCCAGGTCAGCCAGCGTCTTGACGGCGCCGCCATCGACATGCCTGCCGGACCGTCCGAAGTATTGGTTATCGCCGACAGCGGCGCAACGCCGGATTTTGTCGCCTCCGACCTGCTCTCTCAGGCCGAGCATGGCCCGGACTCGCAGGTGATCCTGCTGACGCCGGACGCTAGGCTTGCCGAGGGCGTTGCGGAAGCCGTTGAACGCCAGCTCGCCGAGCTGTCCCGCGCCGACACCGCGCGCCAGGCGCTCTCCGCCAGCCGCTTAATCGTAGCGAAAGATCTGGCGCAGTGCGTTGAAATCTCCAACGCCTACGGGCCGGAGCACCTGATCATTCAGACCCGCAACGCACGTGAGCTGGTTGACGACATTACCAGCGCCGGTTCGGTGTTCCTGGGTGACTGGTCGCCGGAATCCGCAGGCGATTACGCTTCCGGCACTAACCACGTGCTGCCAACCTACGGCTACACCGCAACCTGTTCCAGTCTGGGGCTGGCTGATTTCCAGAAACGGATGACCGTACAGGAATTAACACCACAAGGTTTCTCTGCGCTGGCCGCCACCATTGAAACCCTGGCCGCGGCTGAGCTGCTGACCGCCCACAAAAATGCCGTCACCCTGCGCGTTAACGCCCTGAAGGAGCAAGCATGAGCACTGACAACGTTCTCAGCGTCACTGATTTAGCCCGTAAGAATGTCCGCGAGTTAACGCCTTATCAGTCTGCCCGCCGTCTTGGCGGTAACGGCGATGTCTGGCTCAACGCGAATGAATACCCCACCGCCGTTGAGTTTCAGCTCAGTCAGCAAACGCTGAACCGCTACCCGGAGTGCCAGCCGAAAGCCGTGATTGAGAATTACGCGCAGTATGCAGGCGTCAAGCCGGAGCAGGTGCTGGTCAGCCGCGGCGCAGATGAAGGGATCGAACTGCTGGTGCGCGCTTTTTGCGAACCCGGTAAAGATGCGATTCTGTACTGCCCGCCGACTTACGGCATGTACAGCGTCAGCGCCGAAACGATTGGCGTTGAATGTCGTACCGTCCCGACACTTGACGACTGGCAACTGGATTTACAAGGTATCTCGGACAAACTTGATGGCGTGAAGGTGGTCTACGTATGCAGCCCAAATAACCCAACGGGCCAGTTGATTAAGCCACAGGATCTGCGTTCGCTGCTCGACATGACGCGGGGTAAAGCTATCGTGGTTGCCGATGAAGCGTATATCGAGTTTTGCCCGCAGGCCACGCTGGCAGGCTGGCTGTCTGAATATCCGCACCTGGTGATTTTACGCACGCTGTCCAAAGCGTTTGCTCTCGCCGGTTTACGTTGCGGGTTTACGCTGGCCAATGAAGAGATTATCAATCTGCTGTTAAAAGTGATCGCCCCTTACCCGCTCTCTACGCCGGTGGCGGATATCGCCGCCCAGGCGCTAACACCGCAAGGGGTTGCCACCATGCGTCAACGCGTAGAGCAGATCCTGCAAGAGCGTCAGTATCTGGTAGATAACCTGAAAACAATTCGCTGTGTAGAACAGGTTTTCGCTTCTGAAACCAACTATGTTCTGGCGCGCTTCATCGCTTCCAGCAGCGTATTTAAATCTTTGTGGGATCAGGGCATTATCTTACGAGACCAGAACAAACAACCCTCGTTAAGCGGCTGCCTGCGAATTACTGTCGGAACCCGTGAAGAGAGCCAGCGCGTCATTGACGCCTTACGTGCGGAGCAAGTATGAGCCAGAAGTATCTTTTTATCGACCGCGATGGAACCCTGATTTCTGAACCGCCAAGTGACTTTCAGGTCGATCGCTTTGACAAACTGGCTTTTGAGCCGGAAGTCGTTCCTGTTTTGCTGAAACTGCAAAAAGCAGGCTATAAGCTGGTGATGATTACCAACCAGGATGGACTGGGAACGCAGAGTTTCCCGCAGGCCGATTTTGACGGCCCGCATAATCTGATGATGCAAATATTCACCTCTCAGGGCGTGGCATTTGATGAAGTGCTGATTTGCCCGCACCTGCCGGCGGACGAATGCGCTTGCCGGAAGCCAAAAGTGAAGCTGGTTGAGCAGTACCTGGTTGAACAGGCCATGGACATGGCAAACAGCTACGTCATTGGTGATCGTGCAACAGATATTCAGCTGGCTGAAAACATGGGGATTAGCGGATTACGCTATCACCGTGACACCCTGAACTGGGCGATGATCGGCGAACAGTTGACCAAGCGTGACCGCTACGCGCACGTTGAGCGCAATACCAAAGAAACGCAGATTGACGTCAAAGTCTGGCTGGACCGCGAAGGTCAAAGCAAAATCAATACCGGCGTTGGCTTCTTTGATCATATGCTGGATCAAATCGCCACCCACGGCGGTTTTCGCATGGAGATTGCCGTTAAGGGCGATCTGTATATTGACGATCACCACACCGTAGAAGATACCGGTCTGGCGCTGGGTGAGGCCTTAAAGCTGGCATTAGGTGATAAACGCGGTATCAACCGTTTTGGTTTTGTGCTGCCGATGGACGAGTGCCTGGCACGTTGCGCGCTGGATATCTCCGGGCGTCCGCACCTGGAATACCGCGCTGAGTTTACCTACCAGCGCGTGGGCGATCTGAGCACGGAGATGATTGAACACTTCTTCCGCTCACTCTCTTACACCATGGGCGTCACCCTGCATCTGAAGACCAAAGGGAAAAATGACCACCACCGCGTGGAAAGCCTGTTTAAAGCCTTTGGCCGCACGCTGCGTCAGGCGATTCGCGTAGAAGGCGACACGCTGCCCTCCTCAAAAGGAGTGTTGTAATGAACGTAGTGATCCTGGATACCGGCTGCGCCAATCTGAACTCGGTGAAATCCGCCGTCGCGCGCCATGGATACGACCCGCTTGTCAGCCGCGATGCGGATGTGGTGCTCCGTGCCGATAAGCTGTTTCTACCCGGCGTGGGTACCGCGCAGGCGGCGATGGACCAGTTGCACGAGCGTGAACTTATTGAGCTGATTAAGGCCTGTACGCAGCCGGTGCTGGGGATCTGCTTAGGCATGCAACTGCTGGGTCGCCGCAGCGAAGAGAGTAACGGTGTCTCCCTGCTGGGCATTATTGAGCAGGACGTCCCTAAAATGACCGACTTTGGCCTGCCACTGCCGCATATGGGCTGGAATCGCGTCTATCCGCAGGCGGGGAATCGTCTGTTCCAGGGGATTGACGATGGGGCGTATTTTTACTTTGTCCACAGCTACGCAATGCCAGTGAACCCATGGACCATTGCCCAGTGTCATTACGGCGAACCGTTTACCGCGGCAGTGCAAAAGGACAATTTCTTTGGCGTGCAGTTCCACCCGGAACGTTCAGGTGCGGCTGGGGCGCAGTTGCTGAAAAACTTTCTGGAGATGTAATGATTATTCCGGCATTAGATTTAATCGACGGCACGGTGGTGCGTCTTCATCAGGGCAATTACGCACAGCAACGTGATTACGGCAACGATCCTCTGCCCCGCTTGCAGGATTATGCGGCACAAGGCGCGCAGGTCCTGCACCTGGTCGATCTGACCGGGGCTAAAGATCCGCAGAAACGACAAATACCACTGATTAAAACGCTGGTCGCGGGCGTCAATGTTCCAGTGCAGGTGGGCGGCGGTGTGCGTACTGAAGCGGACGTTGCGGCACTGCTTGACGCTGGCGTGGCGCGTGTGGTGGTCGGTTCAACGGCGGTTAAATCTCCTGAGGAAGTTAAGAGCTGGTTTACCCGTTTTGGTGCCGACGCGCTGGTGCTGGCGCTGGACGTACGGATTGACGAGCAAGGTAATAAACAGGTTGCGGTCAGCGGCTGGCAGGAAGATTCCGGGGTTTCGCTGGAAGAACTGGTGGAAACCTATTTGCCCGTGGGTCTGAAGCATGTGCTGTGCACCGATATCTCCCGCGACGGTACGCTGGCGGGTTCAAACGTCGCGCTTTATGAAGAAGTGTGCGCCAAATATCCGCAGGTGGCGTTTCAGTCATCTGGCGGTATAGGTGGAATTGAGGACGTAGCAGCCCTGCGCGGGACTGGGGTTGGCGGCGTGATCGTCGGACGAGCCCTGCTGGAAGGTAAGTTCACCGTTGAGGAGGCCATCCAATGCTGGCAAAACGCATAATTCCTTGTCTGGACGTTCGCGATGGACAGGTGGTAAAAGGCGTCCAGTTTCGCAATCACGAAATTATTGGCGACATCGTTCCGCTGGCAAAACGCTATGCCGATGAAGGCGCAGATGAACTGGTGTTCTACGATATCACCGCCTCCAGCGATGGCCGCGTAGTCGATAAAAGCTGGGTATCGCGCGTGGCGGAAGTGATCGACATTCCGTTCTGCGTTGCCGGTGGGATTAAGTCCATCGATGATGCGGCGCGTATCCTCTCCTTTGGGGCGGATAAAATCTCGATCAACTCCCCGGCGCTGGCTGACCCGGAACTTATCACCCGTCTGGCGGACCGCTTTGGCGTACAGTGCATCGTGGTGGGTATCGATACCTGGTATGACGCCGAAACCGGTAAATATCACGTTAACCAGTACACCGGGGATGAGAGTCGTACCCGCATCACGCAGTGGGAAACACTAGATTGGGTGCAGGAAGTGCAAAAACGTGGCGCAGGCGAAATCGTGCTGAACATGATGAATCAGGACGGCGTGCGTAATGGCTACGATCTGGAACAGCTGAGAAAAGTGCGCGACGTTTGCCACGTACCGCTGATTGCCTCCGGTGGCGCGGGCACCATGGAACACTTCCTCGAAGCCTTCCGGGATGCTGACGTTGACGGCGCGCTTGCCGCTTCCGTCTTCCATAAGCAAATTATCAATATTGGTGAATTAAAAGCGTACCTGGCAACACAGGGCGTGGAGATCAGGATATGTTAACGAAGCAACAATGCCGCGAGCTGGACTGGGAAAAAACCGATGGATTGATGCCGGTTGTGGTGCAGCATGCTGTCTCCGGCGAAGTATTGATGCTGGGTTATATGAACCCGGAGGCACTGGATAAAACACTCGAAACCGGCAAAGTGACCTTTTTCTCGCGAACCAAGCAACGCTTGTGGACCAAAGGTGAAACCTCTGGCAACTTTCTTAATGTGGTTAACATCGCGCCTGACTGCGACAATGACACCCTGCTGGTGCTGGTCAACCCGATTGGGCCAACCTGCCACAAAGGCACCTCAAGCTGCTTTGCTGATACCAGTCATCAGTGGCTGTTCCTGTATCAATTAGAACAACTATTGGCTGAGCGTAAAACCGCTGACCCGGCAAGCTCTTATACCGCGAAGCTTTATGCCAGCGGCACCAAACGCATTGCGCAGAAAGTGGGTGAAGAAGGCGTGGAAACCGCGCTGGCCGCCACCGTGAACGATCGTTTCGAACTGACGAATGAAGCCTCTGACCTGATGTACCACCTGTTGGTGCTGCTACAGGATCAGGATCTTGACCTGACCACCGTGATTGAGAACTTACGTAAGCGTCATCAGTAATCTGCAGACGTAAAAAAACCGGGCGCCGTGAACTGCCCGGTTTTTTGTACTCAGAGTAAAACTGCTTTCGGCTTACTACGCTCTGGCTTTGTAACCGCGCAACGCATTTCGTCCCAGCACGATACCTGCACCAATCATCCCACCGAGTAAGACTGCCAGTACGAGGGTAATTGCTTTTTTCGGACTGTCACGACGAATCGGTAACGTTGGTTTCATCACGTAGCGGTAGGAGTGCAACTCGGCTCCTTCAAGCTTAAGATTTTTGATATCCAACAGTTTTTGTTTGGTCTGAAAATAGTTATCAGACAAGATCAAAGGACGCGTAGACTCGTGCTCAATCATGGATTTCAGAGCATCGCTACCCAACAGGAACATACTGTCCTGCGTAACATCCTGAGTTTGCTGAATTTGCGGCTTAATCACACCGGCCTGTTCAGCATAACGCAACGCTTCCTGGATTTGCTTGATGCGCAAATCTTTTTGCTCCTGAGCGACCACTTCCTGAGTCTTCAGAGAATCTTCAAGAGTACTGGTTTGCAGCTTGATGTTATCAGTCAGGTCAAGCTCCAGCTCTTTGGCAACCTTTTCATCTGTTTGTTGAATGTATTCAGCAAGCTGACGCTGAGCTTCTTCTGGTGATCCGTCAACATAAGAGACAGATAACGGCAACTGTTGGCCTTTAACAGACTGCTCAATTGACAATTTCTCTGGTTTTTCTTGATTATCAAGCGCTTCAGCCAATGCAGAGAAAGAAGTACTGAAACGACTAATAACGTTTGTCTGCAGTTCAGTCACCTTAGGTGCGCTGGCACCATACATCACGTTAAGCGCGTTGTTATAGGTGGCAATCTGTCCGACATCAGGTTGAGTAATAATTGCAGTAGAGGTCCATTTCTCTTTAGCAATCGCCAGATAGCCCACCGCCAGTGCAATGGCAACGACAATCGCAACAACGATGGTGACTTTCCCACGCCATAATTGCAT
Source organism: Citrobacter freundii complex sp. 2025EL-00176 (assembly GCF_053309355.1). Classification (NCBI taxonomy): domain Bacteria; kingdom Pseudomonadati; phylum Pseudomonadota; class Gammaproteobacteria; order Enterobacterales; family Enterobacteriaceae; genus Citrobacter; species Citrobacter freundii complex sp. 2025EL-00176. The sequence continues at coordinate 112,745 of NZ_JBRYHT010000002.1, forward strand.
CAGCAAATCAATCAGATCAATCTGTTCCGGATCGTTACCACGCCCGGACATGTTGTTATCACTTACAGACATAGTTACCTTAATTAATGAAGGACTTAAACTCGAATTAGTTTAGCTATAAATTGAAGCAATTCCATAGGATTAATGATAAAAAAACAAATTAATTGAGAGATTTTGATTGGCATTTTAGTCACTGGAGAAAAACGGAAGAAATTTAAAATAACTGTCAATACTGAAAGGTCATTCTTTGTAGGAAAAGCGTTGTTCAGAGGGTTAAATGTCAGTAAGCGTAAATGCCGAACGCTCACGTCAATATATTCGCTACATGAATATTTATTAACTTACCACTAAAAATGGCATGCGTAAAAAGGATAACCATTAGCTTTTTTGCCATCTGACGGTATTATTCCTGTTTTCGTTACACCAGATAGTGCCTGGCTGCTTTTTAGCCGAAAAGAGGAACGAACATGAAATACCTAGTTACGGGGGCTGCTGGTTTCATCGGCTTCTATGTTAGCAAACGCCTCCTTGAGGCTGGCCATCAAGTCGTCGGTATCGATAATCTCAACGATTACTACGACGTGAGTCTTAAGCAGGCCCGTCTGGAGCTGCTGGTACACCCCGACTTCCATTTTCATAAGATTGATTTAGCCGACCGCGAAGCTATGTCGACTCTTTTCTCATCCGGGCATTTTGATCGTGTGATTCATCTCGCTGCACAGGCTGGCGTACGCTATTCACTCGAGAACCCGCACGCTTACGCAGACTCCAACCTCACAGGTTTTCTGAACATACTGGAAGGTTGTCGGCATAATAAAATTCAGCATTTACTTTATGCTTCTTCCAGCTCGGTATACGGTCTGAATCGAAAAATGCCCTTTTCAACGGACGATTCCGTCGATCACCCCGTATCCCTGTATGCGGCAACCAAAAAAGCCAACGAACTGATAGCCCATACCTATTCCCATCTGTACGGATTACCCACAACTGGCCTGCGATTTTTTACCGTGTATGGTCCGTGGGGTCGCCCGGATATGGCGTTGTTCAAATTCACCAAAGCGATGCTGGAAGGAAAGAGTATTGACGTCTATAACCACGGCAAAATGAAGCGTGACTTTACCTATATTGGTGATATCGCAGAAGCAATCATTCGCCTGCAGGATGTCATTCCTGAGCCCAACGGGGAGTGGACTGTCGAAAGCGGTTCCCCAGCAACCAGCTCCGCGCCGTATCGCGTCTACAATATCGGCAATAGTTCACCGGTTGAGCTAATGGACTATATCCAGGCTTTGGAAGATGCTCTGGGTATGGAAGCGAAGAAAAACATGCTACCACTTCAGCCAGGTGACGTGCTGGAAACCAGCGCGAATACTAAAGCGCTATATGATGTCATTGGTTTTAAACCAGAGACTACGGTTAAGGATGGAGTGAGGAACTTTGTCGACTGGTACCGTGACTTCTACAACGTTTAATGAGTTAGCTGTTTAAAATAAAAAGGCCTTTAATAAGGCCTTTTTTGTTGAGATGATAATTAATCACTGCCGAACAAATCGCGGGTATACACTTTTTCTGCAACATCAGCCAACTCAGACGTCATACGGTTTGAAATAATAACATCTGCTTCATTTTTAAACGCGTTAAGATCGCGAATTACCCGAGAGTGGAAAAATTCATCCTCTTCCATGACCGGTTCATAAATAATAACGGGTACGCCCTTGGCTTTAATACGCTTCATGATCCCCTGAATAGAAGACGCGCGGAAGTTATCAGAGCCACTTTTCATGATCAATCGGTACACGCCCACCACTTTGGGCTTACGGGCCAGGATGGAATCTGCAATAAAGTCTTTACGCGTACGGTTAGCGTCGACGATCGCGCCGATAATGTTATTCGGCACAGACGCGTAGTTCGCCAACAGTTGCTTAGTATCTTTCGGTAAGCAGTAGCCACCGTAGCCAAAGGACGGATTGTTGTAGTGATTACCAATCCGCGGATCCAGACATACGCCTTCAATAATCTGCCGGGAGTTCAGACCAAGGCTTTCTGCATAGCTATCCAGCTCGTTAAAATAGGCCACGCGTAACGCCAGATAGGTATTAGCAAACAGCTTGATGGCTTCCGCTTCGGTTGAGTCAGTAAAAAGTGTCGGAATATCTTTCTTCACCGCCCCTTCCTGCAACAGCGCACCAAAGCGCTCAGCGCGTTCGGAGCGTTCACCTATAACGATACGCGACGGATGCAAATTATCGTAGAGTGCACGACCTTCACGCAGAAACTCAGGCGAGAAGAAAATATTATCAATGCCAAACCGTTCTTTAATTGAATTGGTAAAACCGACCGGAATGGTGGATTTGATGACCATTACTGCACTGGGGTTAATTTCGACCACATCGCGGATAACAGACTCGACGCTTGAGGTGTTGAAGTAGTTCGTCTTCGGATCGTAATCAGTAGGCGTGGCGATAATCACGTAATCCGCATTACGATAAGCATCATACTTATCAGTCGTTGCACGAAAATTCAGCTGTTTTGTCGCCAGATACTCTTCGATCTCTTTGTCAACAATCGGCGATTTTTTCTGGTTCAGCATCTCGACCTTCGCCGGGACGATATCCAGAGCCACCACTTCATGGTGCTGGGCAATCAGAATACCGTTCGATAGACCTACATAACCTGTTCCTGAGATAGTTATCTTCATTCGCTCTGTAACTTCTTCCAGTTAAACATTAAGGTTAAGCACACCGCCAGCATTGTGGCGTATCGGCTTTGCATTGAATGAGTATATCGTGATTTGCTACTGCACCGACTATCAGACCTGACCGAATCCCATTTTTTGACAATAAAAAAGCCCGGAGGAGCGCTCCGGGCCTGGCTTTACAGTTAGGCTAAATCAGATTAATCCAGCCATTCGGTATGGAACACACCTTCTTTATCAGTGCGTTTATAGGTGTGCGCACCGAAGTAGTCACGCTGAGCCTGAATCAGGTTCGCCGGCAGTACCGCTGCGCGGTAGCTGTCGTAGTAGGCCACTGCAGCAGAGAAGGTCGGTACCGGAATACCGTTCTGTACCGCGTAAGCCACGACGTCACGCAGCGCCTGCTGGTATTCATCAGCGATATTTTTGAAGTACGGCGCCAGCAGCAGGTTTGCGATGCTCGCATTTTCAGCGTAAGCGTCGGTGATTTTCTGCAGGAACTGCGCACGAATGATGCAGCCCGCGCGGAAAATCTTCGCGATTTCGCCGTAGTTCAGATCCCAGTGATATTCGTCAGACGCGGCACGCAGCTGAGAGAAACCCTGCGCGTAGGAAACGATTTTGCCCAGATACAGCGCGCGACGCACTTTCTCAACAAACTCAGCTTTATCGCCAGCCAGTTTGGCCTGCGGGCCGGACAGCACTTTAGATGCAGCAACGCGCTGATCTTTCAGAGAAGAGATATAACGCGCGAAGACAGACTCAGTGATCAGCGACAGCGGTTCGCCCAGATCCAGAGAGCTTTGGCTGGTCCATTTACCGGTGCCTTTGTTCGCTGCTTCATCCAGAATCACGTCAACCAGGTATTTACCGTCTTCATCTTTTTTGGTGAAGATATCTTTGGTGATGTCGATCAGGTAGCTGCTCAACTCGCCTTCGTTCCACTCGGTGAAGGTGGTTGCCAGCTCTTCGTTAGACAGGTTCAGGCCGCCTTTCAGCAGAGAATAGGCTTCAGCAATCAGCTGCATATCACCGTATTCGATACCGTTGTGAACCATCTTCACGTAATGACCTGCACCGTCAGCGCCGATATAGGTCACGCACGGTTCACCATCTTCCGCCACAGCAGCGATTTTGGTCAGGATCGGCGCAACCAGCTCATACGCTTCTTTCTGTCCACCAGGCATGATGGAAGGACCTTTAAGGGCCCCCTCTTCACCGCCGGAAACACCGGTACCGATGAAGTTAAAGCCTTCAGCAGACAGTTCGCGATTACGACGAATAGTGTCCTGGAAGAAAGTGTTACCGCCATCAATGATGATGTCACCTTTATCAAGGTACGGTTTCAGGGAATCGATGGCAGCATCTGTGCCAGCACCCGCTTTCACCATTAACAGGATACGACGTGGGGTTTCAAGAGACTCGACGAACTCTTTCACCGTGTAATAAGGAACCAGTTTCTTACCCGGGTTCTCGGCAACAACTTCTTCAGTTTTTTCGCGGGAACGGTTGAAGATGGAGACGGTATAACCGCGGCTTTCAATGTTGAGCGCCAGGTTGCGCCCCATCACAGCCATACCGACGACGCCGATCTGTTGCTTAGACATTACATACTCCTGTCAGGTGTGGTCACCGCGCGACGTGTGCACGGCTTTAAATACCTTATGATAGCTTATTCGAATTAAATTGATGAACAATAATTTTTATCTTTTTTTCTTAGCCAAAGAATATAATTTCTTTGCTACTGCATAGGGAAGCAATTTAAGAATAAGATAATGATACTTATATTTTCCCAACATATATTGCAACGAAAAAAAACTATCATTCTTATGCTTCTTATAATTAGAAAAATCGTCAAACTCAATACAATTATATAATAAGTGGATAATGTTCTTTGCAATGAATGAGCTAATATACTTGTCCTCATCAGTTTTCTTTCTTAATTCATCAATAACAAAACGAGTGTCAGTAGGTCGAGAAGATCGTGAATTACCTATATTATTTATATAATACTCATGAACACATTCCCTTGAAAATACAGGAAAGAAATTTAAAGCCAAAACAGAGCAAAAATAGACATCTTCAGTATGTGAAACACCTTCAGGGAAATAAATATTTCTCTCAATCAACCTTTCTCTTCTAATAGTAAAAGTCGAAACATTACATGGAAAGGATCCCGGATGAAATGATGCGATATAGAAAAAATTGTCTACGATACCATATTTAAAGTCTTTTCCTAGAATCTTGTCTACATCGATGGCTGTTTTTCTAACCCCATTTGAAACACGATAATAGTTTGCGCAAAAGTAGTCATGTTCGGGGAAGCGATCAATTAAAAAGGAGAAATGCGCTAAAGCATTATCCAGATAAACATCATCGGCATCAAGAAACACCAAAAAATCACCAACAGCATGTTTAGCTCCAGTATTCCTAGCAACTGAAACACCTTGGTTTCCTTGGCATATTAATTTGACACGTTCATCAGCAACCTGATTAACCAATGAAGGTCCATTGTCTGTAGAACCATCATTAACAACTATTACTTCAAAATCTTGAAATGTCTGCTTGAATAGGGACTCCAATGTTTTTGAAATATATTGACCTTTATTATAAAGAGGTATAATTATTGAGAATCTCATAAGCTACGCCGTAGTAATATATAAAATTATAAATATAAAAGGTGCGATAAAGAGGAAAACAAAAATTCTTGCGTAAAAAATGGACATAAATGCCGAGATAAAATTGTACCTTCTTTCAATCGCAACAGATAAGGCTGGATCGATCTTAAAAGTTAATAGCAATGTCGCAAACGCATTTATTACACCTGACATTTGGGTGATCATTATCTTATTAGTTGGTGATATAAGTGCAAGATAAAACGTCATAAAAACGCCTATGGCATGGATAGAATAAACAAAGGAAGATATGTAAAAATATTTAAAATCAATCTTATAACTCTTTACTTCTTGTATATCACAACCTAACTCTTCATGCTTATTTCGAATGGTGTTAATAAATGATTTTATTATCCCACCGCCGTTTATATAAGAGCGAATAAATCTTATATAAAAGGCGCAAATATGCATTCGATTAATAAATACCATGATACCTAGAATAGAAACAAAGAAGTATGATATTAATACACATGCAATAAATATCCCTGGCGTGTAATTACTGTCAACCATGAGACCAATCAAAGGCATTAACAATACAGAAAAAAAACGAGTCAATGTAAAAGTTGTATTTTGCAAAGAATATGCAATAGCATTCCTATCTAAAAAATAACCAGCAACTCTGCTATACTGTGAAATAAATTCAATTAAAAGCATCATTCCGTATAGAAATGGAATCGAAAAAATATACCAATTTGCCATAAGAAATTTCATGATTTTAACCTTTTTAAAGAATATAAACTTAATGCCAATGTCATCCAAGGAGCAGTCACTGTAGTTGTACTAAAAAATAATATTTGGAATAAAGAAAGTGCCAGTAAAGAGCTATAGAAACATTCAATTTTAGTCTTAACTCTTATACAGAAAATAAAATATATTAAAAATACAATAATCGCCAACAACCCCAAAACTCCTGCCTCGATAGCAATTTGAGCCCCATAGGCATTAGGTTTCAGGAATTCCACATCTTGTTTAGTCAGAAAGTTGATGCTATTGAGGTCAAAACCAACCACTTGCATTATATTGAATATTTCAGTTCCTCCATTACCAATGCCAACTCCTAAGGGTTGTATAAATGGTCCCGCATAACCTGCTATTACAGAGATAAGTCTAATACTGCCAAAATATTGTAGATCATTTAAAGTGAAATTGTCTTTCACTGAATTATAGGATGATACTAAACTAGCTAAGCGTTCTGGAAGGTAAGTATATAATTCAAGCAATGCACCAATATATATTAGGCCAGCCAATACTGGGATGCTACTTAGAATTATAATCAATCGTATCGGCGTGGGTTTTATAACATAAAAAAACAAATAAAAAAACATTAATAAAACATAAGTTCCATATAATGAAGCACTCTTATTTAACAGAATACAGATAAATAACATGAGAGCTAACCAAAAAGAAGATTTTGTTTCTCCCGAATTTAGTTCGCTAAAGAAAAACGGTGTCAATTTAAAAGAAATTAATAATACCGTAAGTACAAATATATATTTAGCAGCATGAGCTGGTTCAGAGTAAAGTATCCCAACACCTCTCATATCTCCATAAAAACCAAATCGAGCTCGTTTAATTAGCATTTCAAAGTATGGGTTGATAATACTATTTATTGTTTCCGGTGAGAGAGCTTGCAATAAAGATATTATAAAAAAAATAACAATAAAAAATTTCAAATGCGATCTTGTCAGTAGATAAAAATACTTATAGAAATAACAAAATATGGCTGGACCAATTAAATAGAATAAATAAGAAACCCCATTTACGGCCTTAACCGAAATACCCAAAACCAAAGATGGTAATAATGCCAGGAAAAAAATAAGAATAAATAAACTTGGATAATTAATTTTCAGCGTGGTAGAAAAATACACCACCCCATATAGTAAAATAAATACACCAATCACAGGCTGGACTTCTGCTGTTATAAAAGGGAAAAAGTTAAATGAGCAAAAAATTGAAAAAAATAAAACAAGACAAAAAACAAAACTTTTATTAGACCTGAAGCTTACACGTTCCACATTACCCCCTTCTATAGCTGAAATAATGCTTTTGTATACCATAAAGGGCGTATCGAATAAGATAAAAAAAAGATTTAAATATACTCATTTGTTCAACATTTCTGTAAATTCGTAATTGTCTACTTAACTCCTTCCATTTGTTAGATGAAATTGACTGTTCTGAAAGACGGTAATACGCAGTAATTTCATTGCAAACAGTGAACTTCACACCTTCCGTTTTTATTATGTCTAACCATAAAGCATAATCTTCTTTTTCAACCATCGGGAAAAATTTTTTCCCTAAAAATTCAGTATCATATATAACAGTTAAACAACCTATATCACAACCTCTAAGCAATTTATCATAGCTGATTTTTGCTGATGGTTTAAATTCTCCTGTTTTTTTATTATCTTTAGCATTAAAGATAGCATAAGCACTGTAGCAGAAATGAGCATCAGTAGAGAGTAACAAATTTATTTGCTTGCTTAATTTTTTAGGCAACCAGAAATCATCACAATCCAAAAAAGCAATAAACCGTCCAGTTGCCGCAGCTATACCTATATTCCTCGCTACAGCAGCCCCACTACCTTTATGTTCTGTCTGATAAAGTTTGATATTTGGGTGATTGACCATGAAATGCTGGGCAATAGAATAGCTATCATCTACAGAATGGTCATCTATAATGATAAGTTCCCAATTTTTATAGGTTTGATCAATTACTGATTGTATAGCCTGGGTTATATACTCCCCCCCATTATATGCAGGCATTATAATACTAATCATGGGGTTAGTGAAATTTTTCATAAATCAACTCGTTGCATTCATTACTTTTGCCAACGTAATTAACATAATCGAATGTATATCTATCATTATTATTTACTTCTAGCAATGCCATTTTAAGCTGTTCAATATTTGTAACCTCCCTACCATTAAATAATAAATTTATATCAACAGTAAAACCTCTATCATTTATGTATTGCTGAAAATCAGGAACGTAAAATATCACTTTATTACTGACGGGAGCAAATTCAAAACATGCGCTAGAATAGTCGGTAATAAGACATTGATAATTGGAGTAAAAATCTATCATATCTTCAATATCGTCATTAATAATAGTAATACATTCACTATTATTAAGAGCCTTGTATTTATTTTTTTGCATATCATAAGGATGTAGTTTGATATCCATTTCTATTCTATTTTCCTTACAAAAACAGTCATCAATCTCAGAAATAAATTCAGATAAGATATCAAAAATTCTATCACTTCCATCCCTCCATGTTGGTAAGTAAAGAATCCTTAAGCTGGAGTTATTTTTTTTACACTTTACAATCTCAGCACGTTCCTGGCTAGGACTACCTAAAAGTAAAACCTTTTGTTTATTAAAACCAAAGCTATCTATCAGTTCATGGCCGAGCAACGAATCAGACGTGACCAAGTAAGTATAACTGATGTATATTCGGAATCGATAAATCACTTTAAAAATATAATTAAGCAGCCCGTTTTTGAATTTCTTAGTATCTACATCACTGTTTAAAAGTATTTTTTTTAGAGGAAACCCATGCCATAACTGAATTCGAGGAATTAAAAAACAAATTAATGGTAGTTTTCCTATACCATGGGTTAAAAATATTACTTTAGCTCGTGAAAGTTCAATGTTAAGCTTTAAAAACCCTTTGAGGTTTAATTTTTTCGGATCTATAAAATAACATTCTTCACCTTTCCTTTTATAAAACTCATGAAGATATTTTATGTTTCCTTTCAATCCCAGAGGGGAATAAAAAAAACAACGATTATTTTTAGAAAAAAAACGGAGTATTAAACAAATCGGCAATAAGATCATTGAAATAAAAGCATAAGAAACATTTTTAATATTCATAAAAACACTAGTAAATAAAAGAATTTTGCATTATAACATATAGATTAAAGTACTTAATAGTTGTTAAAGAATATATAAGCCATATATATCTCAACAAGTTATTATCTGATAGATCGCACAACTTCAATTATTTCAGTTGTAGATATTGATGGGGTTCTTGGAAGATAAACAACATCACATACATCTTTTACCCAGTCAAATCGCCCTTCCCAATCATCGCCCATAATTAGAACATCTGCATTATATTTTACAATATACTCTTTTTTTAGCTCCAATGATTCTTCAATAAAAACCTCATTAACGAATTTAAGAGAGTTTATAATTTTGCACCGTTCACTTTGATTATAAATTGGATTACGTCCTTTTTTCTTAAAGTTAAGCTTATCAGAGCTCACACCTACTATTAAGTAATCACCATAAGTAGCTGCCCGCTCTAAAATATTAACATGGCCAATATGGAAAACATCAAATGTGCCAAAAGTTATAATCTTTTTCATCATTAAATCTCGTGGTTATGAAAGCTACCGCCCCTGGCTCAACAGCTACCAGTGCACTTAATACAAAAGAATTTTACTGCCCCCATCACAGGCCTCGAATTTCATTACTAATTCTCTTACCAAATGAGAAGAGAAACAAGGAAAACATGAAAATTCCGAGGTTTTTATTGGGTTAGCGTTTTTTCTGAAAATTTATAACAAACGGCAACCATATCGCGACTATAATGCTCTACGTTTTCGATATAGATCACCGTCCATTTTTATTAAAATGCTATGTATGTCAAGTGTGTTAATTATTCGCTAAGCAAATTCTCAATGCTCTTACGGAACTTCGCCCCTTCCTTCAGGTTACGCAGCCCGTACTTCACAAATGCCTGCATGTAGCCCATTTTTTTACCACAGTCGTAGCTGTCACCCGTCATCAGCATGGCGTCAACAGACTGTTTTTTCGCCAGCTCAGCAATCGCATCCGTCAACTGGATACGTCCCCAGGCACCTGGCTGCGTATGCTCCAGTTCTGCCCAAATATCAGCAGACAGCACATAGCGCCCCACAGCCATCAGATCGGAATCCAGCGTTTGTGGTTGATCGGGTTTCTCGATGAATTCAACAATACGGCTGACTTTACCTTCGTTGTCCAAAGGCTCTTTGGTCTGAATAACCGAGTACTCAGACAGATCGCCATCCATACGTTTTGCCAGCACCTGACTACGCCCGGTTTCATTAAAGCGAGCAACCATGGCAGCCAGGTTGTAGCGCAGAGGGTCCGCACTCGCGGTATCAAGAACGACATCCGGCAGCACCACGACGAACGGATTGTCCCCAACAATTGGGCGAGCACAAAGAATTGAATGACCCAGGCCGAGTAATTGCGCCTGACGAACGTTCATGATAGTTACGCCAGGAGGGCAGATGGACTGCACCTCAGCTAATAACTGGCGCTTAACACGCTGCTCAAGTAACGATTCGAGTTCGTAAGAGGTGTCGAAGTGGTTCTCAACTGCGTTCTTGGACGCATGCGTTACCAGAACGATTTCTTTAATACCAGCAGCTACAATCTCGTCGACAATGTATTGAATCATCGGCTTGTCTACGATCGGCAGCATCTCTTTCGGGATTGCCTTCGTGGCAGGCAACATGTGCATCCCGAGACCCGCTACCGGAATAACTGCTTTCAAATTAGTCATTAAGTCATTCACCTATTCAATTGTTGCTGAATTATAGCTTTTTAGCTTGTTTTAGCCAGTATGAATTACATTGCACCAATACAGCGCATGTTACGCCGCTTATCTGCAGAATGCAGTAATCTTAAGCTCAAGTAGGTTCAATTCGAGCCAGGAATGGTCGCAAAGTTACCTCCCCTGCCCCGGCAGTCGGAAATTCACGGCTTCTACATTCACCACCTGATGATTTACACGGTCGATGTCAACTGAACTTTGCCCGGTTTCGTTTACCGCATGGATATTCGCCAGCGATAGCAAAGTGTTCTGTTTAGCCATAAATTTACCGCGTACATCCTGGCGCAGATCGAAGTGCATCTTGAGCGCAGTTCCCGTCGTGGATTGCTGCATGACTTTGATGTTGCGTAAGAAAAGGTGCTGCGGTTGGTTGTGCAACTCAAGCGTGGCGCGCTTCATCTCTACATTGGTGATAGCCACAAATGACGTGGCATTACCGGAGGATATCTGGATACCGCGTAATTTGTATTCCCGTTTCGAGTTATCCAGATGAATATTATTTAATTTAAAGTTTTGCGGAATGGATAAATAGCGTCCTTTGATGACACCGTAGCCAATGAGCATACCTGCGCTATTCTCCATATTGATATTATCAATAACGAAATTATCACATCCATAAATCGCGACCGTCGCATTATCAATGCCCGCCTTCTTACTATAATCTGGGGTGATATTTCGCGCGGTAATATTACGGATGATAAAGTGTTTGCCGTTCTCCACATGCACTAGCTGTCGACAGTCGGAACCGGTGATGTTCGCCACCACAAAGTTTTTTACCGCCAGTTCCTCTGGATAGCTATTGTCATAAGTACTCCCCGCCAGCCCGATACCGATGCCCCAGTTCACATTGCCGTTGGTACAGTTGATACGTTCGATAACATGGTCAGAAATGAGGATATTGCTGTCGTTTATCGCCACATTCCACTCTATAGCGTCACCCTGCAAATCGCTAAAACGGCTGTTCGTGATCTTTACGCCGTCCATGCGGTTATGAAATCCCTGACGCAGGATCCCATAGTTAGCGCGCGTAACGGTAATATCATCGATCGTCAGATTGCGCATCAGCCTTGAGGTTTTGCCGCCAATATAGATTTGCGTTACTGGAGCAAAACCACTCATGGCAATCCCTTTTATCACGCAGTCCGAACCCCGTACATCGAGGATAACATTCCTCAGGCTCCCGCCCTGCCCGCCCATCACCTTGCATCCATCCTGCAGAACAAAGCGCCCACGACCATTGCCGCTTATTCGACCTTGAACGGACAGCGTTTTACCTGGCGGAATAACAATCGCAGTATTGATATTCTTACATTCCAGCCCTTGTGGTACGACTACCGTTTGCCCTTCTTTGAATGCCTGCCTGAAAGATGCGACCCAATCCTTTGGGTTGTAATCCTGAATATTGACGCGGTCAGGTGATTCAAGCGCCCGACCAACGGGAGAGTGCAGCACGACAAGCGCAGAGCTTGCCGTCAGAAAAGTACGACGTGAGAGTTTTTTCTCTGACATACAACCTCGATTTACATCGTTTGCAGCAGGCTGGCTAACTGTTTATTGATCGCTAACTGATTAAATTCAGTTTCAATTTTTTCTCGAGCACATTGCACAATCGGCTGCACCTGCTCACTGTCGAGCAGGCTGAATGCCGCTAACCGTTCAGCCAGCGCCTGGGCATCGTTTTCCGGTGCCAGCCAGCCAGATTTACCCGATTCCACCAGCTCAGGGATCCCGCTGTGAACCGTCGAAATAACCGGGATCCCCACCGCCATCGCCTCCATCAGCGCCACCGGGATCCCCTCCATATCGCCATCCCTGCCGGTGATGGAAGGCAACAGAAAAACATCTGCCTGCTCAAGCATCTCCTTCACCTGATGACTGGGTTTAAAGCCAGGCATCTCAATCACATCATCAAGTTGGTATTGTTCGATCAGCGTGCGCAGACGACGCTCCCAGGGACCAATGCCAAGAATGCGATAGCGAAATAATACGCCCTGCTCTTTCAACTGCCGGCAGGCTTCGATGGCGACGTGCAGCCCTTTTTTCTCGGTTAAGCGCGCGACAGAAATAATCTCCAACGGCGCGGCCGGCGATTTCAGTTGACGGGGGGTAAAGCGCGTCATATCGATTCCCATACGCGAGACGGCAATTTTCTGTGGCGGACATCCCATGTTTTTTAAACGTCCGGCCCAGAGATTGCTGATGGGCAACATTAAATCACCGCGCTGAAACAGCTGCTGATATTCGGGGGTATAGCGGGCCAAAACGTCCCGGTGCGAAACATCAACCCCATGAAATACCGTGGCTATTTTCCCGCGGATCATCCCAAGTTCACGCAGTTTGGCAGCCGTCACGCCTGCAGGACCAAAGTGCGCAATAAAGACATCTGCCTGAAACGCCTGCGGATTCCCGCCGCAAATAGCCGCCAAAATCAGATTGCGCGCTTCGTCACCATAGCGAGAGACATTCAGCGCTTTCCAGGTGGCTGCACGAGTGATGCCCTGCAATGCAGCCCCCGCCCTGAATTTCAGCTTTGCCAGTTTGCCGTCTGGTTCATTCAGCAGCCAGCGCGTTTTGTCGCCCAATTGATAGGTATTAAATGAGGCATGCGTATTTTCAAGATCGCCCTTATGCATCGCAACAATCTCCACCTCATAGCCCATATCGATAAACGCAGTGATCTGATTTAACACGAAGGTCTCTGAGGAGAGCGGAAATTTAAGCAGGAAAAAACCAATCTTCATTTTTCGCCCTCAATGCGCGTTAATACCGACTGCACCATACGCACCCCACGTTCGCGTTCACGCATAACCGCATCCCCTACCCGTATGTTCAGTTCGGGTAGCTGTCCGAGAGTATCGGCGACCTTGCCCTCCAGACTGCCATCCAGTAAATGACGAATATCGACGGCCATCTCCGGTAATCCCAGTTGCTGCATGATCCCTGCCGACTTATGCTCGTAGTTAATGGCGATAGCGGGCGTCATAAAATTCATCGAAATGATGGCAGAGTGCAGGCGAGTGCCCACCGTCAGGTCGCATGCCCCGAGAATTTTTCCCATCTCAAGATCGTTGAGTTCATCCATGACAACGTGATAACGGGCTGGATCGTTAACATACTGACGCAGGTTCAACGCCACCATACGGTCATCTTTGTTGTAACTATCAATACCGGTACAGGTTGACAGCGCAATCACCTGGTATCCTTCATCGAGAATGCGGTTCACTACCCCGGCAAAGGCTTGTTCATAGGCCTGTTGCGTGGTTCCCAGACGCTTATCAAAGGGCGCCAGTTCACGCAAAGTAATGGCCACAGTCTTCTGCTTTGCCGCCATGTTCAACCAGTGCTGTACGGCGTAGCCCGGCTCAAAATCCTCATGATGGTTGTCGACCAGCCAGGCGGTATCCACACCTGCTTCCACTTTTTCAGTGGTTATTGCGCTGCGTTTCATTAGATCCAGACTGACGGATTCGCGCAAAATCAGCGCGTTACAGTGACCAAAAACGTAGTTAGCCAGTTGATTAAACTGCTCATCCTGGAATGGCCCCACGCTGTGCCCAATCATGTACAGCGGTTTTTTTGCCATAAATGAACACAGGGCATGTTCGAACTGCGGCACACCATACAAATCGACAAAAAACGATCCGCCGACCTGGATAATGGCGTCATAACGCGACAGTAAACGGACAAAATCGGTAAATCCCTGGGCGATAGCGATGTTACGCAGATTACCGGAGTCAGTAACGCGTGAGAGCAACACCTGGTGCTGATAGCGGCGGCGCAAGACCTTCTTCACCCGTCCCATGACGCCCGCAGCGTTGTTGTGTTGCTTCATCTGCGAATATAACGGATCGCCCATCACCGGACGGTTGAGTAACCATGAGGAGCTTATCGGATAGCGGCTCATAACATCGACTTCAGTCTCGGGACGCTGCGCGTTAATGGCATCCAGCAAACCGCGCAGAATAGCGCTATCCCCTCGGTTCCCGCAGGTATGGTTGCCCAAAATTAATAGTTTCATTATGACCTCTTAAAGCGTTGTTCTTATCCTGCACGGAGCAAGGTTTTCATTTTTTCACTGCGACAGAGTTGGCGTTTTATTTCCACCACCAGCGGATGGCGCGACAGCACAATCATCACCGCAAACGCCAGCGCACCCGCCGCGATTTGCAACCCCAGCACCGCGCTTAACGGCATTTGGTTGTGCAGCGTATAACCCAGCGCATAGCTCACAACAACGGTTGGCAAGGAGAGATACAACGGTAGCCACAGACTGAGCATGTACTGACGGTAACTGGAGCCCAGGACAGGTTTGATCATCACGAAATAACTGAGGATGGTGTTAATCACCTGCACCAGCAAAAAGCCCAGCGTCACGCCAATGGCCCCCGCCAGATGTCCACCGATGAAAATGGCCGGAATAAACAGAAAGGTTTTGAACACATTGAATTTGAAACTGATATCAACCCGAGCCTTCGCCATCAGCAGCGAACCGATCGGATTCCCGACAGAGCGCAGTAGCCCGACAATGCACAACAGTTGCAGGACGGGGACAATACCGTTCCACTTCTCGCCGAATACCAGCGGCACCAGATTGTTCGATACCACCATTAATCCCAGCAGCGCCGGAAAATTGATGATCCCGACCACCGACAGCAGCTTGTAAAAATTCACCCGCAGTTTTTCGCTGTCGTCCTGAATTTTGGCAAACGCCGGAAACAGAACGCGGGTAATGATCGGGTTTAGTTTAATCGGGGGTACAACCGCCACGTTCCAGGCAAGATTGAATCCCCCCGCGACGCCTGCCCCCAACGTTCTCGCTAAGAGCAGCGTAGAAAGGTTGGTATTGATGTAATTAATAATGCTATCCGCCGTCAGCCATGCGCCGAAACGTAGGTTTGACGAAACGGAAGCCAGCGAGAAATGCAGCCCCGGACGGTAAATCTGGCGACCAAAATAGCCGAACAGCAGCGTACGTAGCGTACTGTTCACCAGATACCCAAGAATCGCCGTCAGTGCGAGCGGCCAGAAATGGGCGCTGACCACGGTAAAGGTAAAACCGGCCAGCACCGAACTGGTCTCAATCATGCCGATTTTGTTAAAGGCCAGCTCTTTTTGCATCAGCGCGCGAAACTGCTGCCCGTGCGGGATTACCACAAACGCCAGTGATAACGCTTTGATGAGCGGCGCCAGTTCAGGATTATTGAGAACGCTGGCAATCGTCTCGCTAAGCAGAAACATCGTCACGCATACCACAATACCGAGTCCGACATTGAGCCAGTACAGGGTGGTCAGCTCAAGGTAGCCAATCTCTTTACGCTGAATAATGGAGTTGGCAATGCCAAAGTCAGACAGCGTATCGGCCAGCGCAATGATCACCAGCGCCACGGTTAACAACCCGAACTGGTGATTATCTATAATCCGCGCCAGCACGGTCATCTGGATAAGCCCCAGACCTATAATGATCACCGTGGCAATGGCTGACCACTTCGCGCCATTCAGCGTTTTTTCTCGTAAGCTCATGTTAATACGCCGCTTTGTTCACAAAGCCTTTAAATATCGTCAGAAAAACAATTTTGATATCGAACCATACGCTCCACTCGCGAATATATTCGAGGTCAAACTCCACACGTTTCTCCATTTTTTCCAGCGTATCGGTTTCCCCCCGCCAGCCGTTGATTTGCGCCCAACCGGTAATGCCCGGCTTCACCTTATGGCGTAACATGTACCCTTCAATCAGTTGGCGGTACTGTTCGTTATGCGCCACCGCATGCGGACGTGGCCCGACGATAGACATCCCTCCCGTCAGTACGTTAATAAACTGTGGTAACTCATCCAGCGATGTTCGGCGCAGAAAATTACCCACCGGCGTCACGCGCGGATCGTTTTGCGTCGCCTGCGTCACCACCGCGTCGTTTTCCATCACTTTCATTGAGCGAAACTTCCAGACTTTGATCGGCTTCCCATCCATGCCGTAACGGGTCTGGCGAAAAATTACCGGTCCTTTTGAGGTCAGTTTCACCAGTAGCGCAATACCGCACAGCACCGGGGAAATCAGCAGCAGGATCAGCGTGGCCAGCACGATATCTTCCGCGCGCTTTAACAGACGATTAATTCCCGAGAGCGGCGTGTCATACAGCGGCACCACCGGAACACCATTCATCTCTTCAATCCGTGAATGCAGGATGTTGAAGGTAAAGACATCGGGGATGAGGATCACTGAGCAGGTGGTGTCGGCCAGATCACGTACCAGTTTTTTTACGCTGGCGCCATCGCTCATCGACATGGCGATATAGACGTTATGAATGCGTGAGGCTTTGGCGTCATCCACCAGCTGTTGCAGGTTCCCGGCCCAGTCGCGGGAGTTTTTGCCGGGGATAGGATCGTGATAAACACCGGCCACTTCAAACCCCAGCCACGGTTCATGGCGAAAGCTATCCAGCAGCATTTGTCCGGCGGGCAGGTCGCCTGCCACCGCGACCCGGCGGGTGTTGTAACCGCGATTACGCAGCCATCCCGCCCCGTAGCGAATAAACGAACGGCTCAACACCAGACCTACGCTTGACAGCAGATACCACGCCAGCCAGACCGCAAGACGGTTATCGAAATCGTTATTAAAGGCAATTAAACCTGCGCTAAAAATCAGGCTTAGCGTCCAGTTTTGCAGCAACAGCACCAGCTCGGTGGATATTTTGACGCCGCGCCAGGAGCGATAAAAATCCGTTATCCCGCCGAGCATCTGAAAAACCACCAGCGTGATCAACGCCACCAGCAGGTGCATGTACAGGAAAGGTAAACCGCTTAATTCGCAGATTACCCATAGCCCGCCAAACATGATGGTGATATCCGAAAAACGTTGCACCATCGAAATTAACGACGCATTGGTTTTGGCGCGTTCGCGCTTCTTTAGATGTGTCATCGTGGTTCCTGTTAGTCGCCTTTGGCCCATCATCGGGCAAAGGAAGCACCGGCATTACTGATTCAGCAACGCCAGAAGAGTGCGCGTTCGCGCTTCCATCAACGGAATATCTCCGCGCGATTCCACGTTCAGGCGCACCACCGGTTCGGTATTGGAAGAGCGTAAATTGAAGCGCCAGTCGACAAACGACATGCTGATGCCATCCGTTCTGTCCACCGTCAGCGCCTCACGGGAAAAGTGCTGCTCCACCCTTGCAATGGCTGCCGTCGGCTCTGCCAGCGTGCTGTTTATTTCTCCACTCGCCGGGTACGCCGCCATCCGGTCACGAACCAGTTCGCCAAGCGACTGTCCTTTCAGACACAGCAGCTCCGCCACCAGCAGCCACGGGATCATCCCGCTGTCACAGTAAGCGAAATCGCGGAAATAGTGATGCGCGCTCATCTCGCCGCCGTAAATGGCATCTTCATGGCGCATCCGCTCTTTGATAAACGCATGTCCGGTTTTTGACATCACCGGTTTACCGCCTGCCGCCGTCACCACATCCACGGTGTTCCAGGACAGGCGCGGGTCGTGGATAATTTTCGCCCCCGGATTCTTCTCCAGAAACGCTTCCGCCAGCAGGCCGACAATGTAGTACCCCTCAATAAACTGGCCCTTTTCATCGAACAGGAAGCAGCGGTCAAAATCCCCGTCGAAGGCAATCCCCATATCCGCACCGTGTTCAATCACCGCGTTACGCGTGTCTGCCCGACACTCCGGCAGCAGAGGGTTGGGAATACCGTTGGGGAAATTGCCATCCGGCGTGTTGTGAATTTTGATGAACTCGACCGGCACGCCCAGCGTCTTAAAACGGGTTTCAATGGCGTCCACCACCGGACCTGCCGCACCGTTGCCGGAATTGAGCACCAGCTTCATCGGTTTCAGGTTGCCGGGATTGATGTAACCCAGCAGGTGGTCGATGTAAGCATCGCGAGAATTAATCCGCTGGTAGCGGCCACGTTTGCTCTCATCAACCGCCGGGAAGTCATTCGCTTCCGCCAGTCGCTGCACGTCGCGCAGACCGGTATCGCCGCTGATGGGCCGTGCCCCTTCCCGCACCAGCTTCATGCCGTTGTAATCCAGCGGATTATGGCTGGCGGTCACTTCGATGCCGCCATCAACGCCAAGATGGAAAGTGGCGAAATAAATCTCTTCGGTGCCCGACATACCAATATCCAGCACATCCACGCCTGCATCCTGCAGTCCTTTCGCCAGCGCCAGCTTTAGCGTCTCGCTGGTCAGGCGGACGTCACCGCCGAGGACGATGGTTTTCGGCTTCAGGAACTCGCCGTAAGCGCGGCCAATACGCCACGCAATCTCTTCATTTAACTCTTCGCCCAGTCGGCCGCGGATGTCATACGCTTTAAAACAGGTCAGTTTTGTCATGATTTACCCTTTTTCAGGCAACAGGAGGCCCTGACTCTTAATGAGCCTTTTTTATGAGTGTTAAATGCATTGCCCGGTGCGCATCAGCGCATCAGGCATCAGGCGCGCCCGTATCTGTCGGCAAACCGCACCACATCATCCTCATCGAGGTAAGATCCGGAGCGCACTTCAATCAGATCGAGCGGGATTTTCCCAGGGTTCTCCAGACAATGGGTCGCCCCCAGCGGAATATAGACAGACTCGTTTTCAGCGAGCAGTTTGATATCATCATTAATTGTCACTTTCGCGGTGCCAGCGACGACAACCCAGTGCTCGGCCCGATGATGATGCATCTGCACGGACAATCCCTCGCCAGGCTTGACGGTAATTCGCTTAACCTGATAACGGTCTCCGGCATCAATGGAGTCATATTTGCCCCACGGACGATAAACTTCGCGGTGAATGTGGTGCTCATGGCGTCCATCAGCTTTAATTTGCTCCACCACTTTTTTGACATCCTGTACCGCGTTGCGATCGGCAATCAGTACCGCATCTTTGGTCTGCACCACCACCAGATCTTTCACCCCGACGGTCGTTACCAGCCCGGATTCGGCATAGACGTAGCTGTTTTCCGTTTTGTGGCTAATGACATCGCCGTGATGCACATTACCTTCGGCAGTATGGGCGCTGATTTCCCACAGCGATGACCAGGAACCAACATCGCTCCAGCCTGCATTCATCGGCATCACCACCGCATCGGCCGTACGTTCCATTACCGCATAGTCCACAGACTCTTCCGGGCAGGCGAGAAACGCCTGTTCATCAACGCGAATAAAATCGAGATCGGGGTCGACGGTGCTCATGGCGTTTTCGCAGGCCTCAAGGATGTCGGGACGATACTTTTTCAGTTCCTCCAGGTAGCGACCAGCCCGGAACAGGAACATACCGCTGTTCCAGTAATAGTCGCCGCTTGCCACATACGCCTGTGCGGTTTCCAGATTCGGTTTTTCAACAAACTGCGCCACCTCAAAGGCCACGGCGTCAGTATTCGCTGGAGAAACCTCGCCTCGACGAATATAGCCATAACCGGTCTCCGGCTGGTCAGGAACGATACCAAACGTTACCAGCTTACCCGCACTGGCATATGGCATCGCATTGCGAACCGCTTCGCGAAATGCCTCTTCGTCGGCAATCATGTGATCCGCCGCCAGTACCAGCAGCAGCGGATCGTCACCTGGACACTGACGTTTTGCCGCCAGCGCAGCCAGCGCTATCGCCGGTGCCGTGTTACGTCCGGCAGGTTCGAGAATAATGTTCTCGGTCAGTTTGTGCAGTTGCCGTAACTGTTCCGCAACGATAAAACGGTGTTGTTCATTACAGATAACTACCGGGCTTTCGCACTCCACACCGTTCAGACGGCAAATCGTCGTCTGCAACATGGTGAGATCGCCTTTCAGACACAGGAACTGCTTTGGATACAGTACGCGGGACAGCGGCCATAAACGGCTCCCCGAGCCACCGGCCATCACTACCGGAAAGAGTTTGTTTTGACTCATCATGTACCCCGAATATCAGCAATAAATTGACTCAGCACGTTTTCTTTATCCAGCGTGCGTTCGGCATACTCACGTGCCACCGTGTTAACTTTTGGCATGGTTAGCGCCTGTTGAATCCCGCCAACCAGCGCATTCACTGATTCCGGCTCAACACACACCGCGATGTCTGGGTGAGCGTCACACAACTGACCCAACTCGGTCTCAGGCTCGGCGGTAATCACCGCGTTACCGCCAACGGCGAGGATATTAGTCAGTTTGGACGGCAGTACCGCATCCGCCGCGCCGCGCTTTTGTACGACCAGATGACAGTCCGCGAGCTTGAGCAACGCAGGCAGCGCGTCATAAGATTGCAGCGGAAAGAACATCACGTTACGCAGGTCGCGTTCGCTGACCATGGTCTCCAGCCGCGCTTTTCCCCCGCCCTGCCCGACGATCGCAAACAGCCAGGGTTGCTCACTCAACCGGGCCGCCGCCTCGATGACGCTCTCCAGCCCCTGCTTTTCACCGATATTGCCCGAGTAGAGAATGATTTTTTGATCTGCGGGCAATCCCAGTTTCTGGCGCAACGCCAAAGCATCGGCATCGGTCACGTCACGAAAGCGCGCCACTTCCGACCAGTTCGGGAAGAAAATAACCTTGTGTGGCGCAACGCCTTTTTCCATGGCTTTGTGCATCATGGAACGGGAAATCGTCGAAATAGTGTCCATGTTATGTAAACCACTGCGTTCAAAGGCGCTGGCCAGTTTCGCCACCATACCGCGCTTGCCTTTGCCCGCCATGCCAAGTCCCAACATGGCATCGACTTCATAATCCTGAATGTGAAGCAGCGTGCGTGCGCCGCTGAGTTTTGCCAGCAAGCGCATACCCGGCGTACAAAACAGCGTCGGCACCACGCCGATGATGCGATCCGGCTTCCAGCGACGTTGCGCCAGCAGCGGGAAGAAACTGCTCAGGGCGAAACTGCCCAGATGCAGCAGGCGCTTGAGCGTTGAGGGTTGCTCAGGCACATACAGCGGACAACGCCAGACGGTGGCCTCCCCCTCCTCGCGACGATAGCGCCAGGATGAATAGCGACCATTAACTTTCCATTGCGGATAATAAGGCGGCGCGGTGATCACCCGAACGTCATGACCTTGTTGCACCATCCACTCCACCATTTCACCGGTGTATTTACCGATACCGGTCAGCTCCGGCGAGTAGTTGATGCCATACACCAGGATCTTCATAGCCCAGGCACTCCGGTCTGACTTGCTTCGCAGAAGTAAGCCCGGCTGTTGGCGTGCACGCTGTCACTGGACAGAATCTGCGTTACCGCCAGCCAGCGGTAGGCATCATGTTGGGCATCAGGCAATTGCAGATCGTTTTCTGATACGCGCAGACGAAATCCCAGCACGATGTAATGCGTTGAGAAATCATCCCCGGAAAAGTTGTCGTCATAGAAGTGCTGCCAGACACCATAAAACTCAGCGGCGGACAGCGATAGACGCAACCCCAACTCAGCTTCAGTCAGCCGTTCAAAAGCCGCGTGGAGCGATTCATCTTTTAGCACACGACCGCCGGGAACGAACCAGTAGCCCTGAGCCGGACGATTGAGACGCTTACCAAGCAGAAATTCTCCCTCGGCGTTTTCCACGATCAAATCGACAGAAATCAGCGGGGTTGAGCGTACAACGGTGGCAAAATCCTCATGACGTAAAAACATGCTTACCCCCGATAACGCTGCTGGTTTTCAAGGAACCACTGCCAGGTGCTGGCAAGCCCCGCCTCAAGCGATATCTCGTGATACCAGCCCAACTGATGCAAACGCGTAACGTCGAGTAATTTGCGCGGCGTGCCGTCCGGTTTGCTGGCGTCAAACACCACGCGCCCCTTGTAACCCACTACCTTGGCGATGGTCTGGGCCAGTTCACGGATGGTGCAGTCCACGCCGGTACCCACGTTGATATGCGACAGCATCGGTTGGGTATATTCCTGCCAGACTTCATGAGCCAGCTCCATTACGTGGATACTGGCTGCCGCCATATCATCGACATGCAGAAACTCGCGCATCGGCGTACCGCTTCCCCACACCACCACATCCGGCGCATTTTGCTCGCAGGCTTCGTGAAAGCGGCGCAGCAGCGCCGGGATCACATGCGAATTGCTCGGATGAAAGTTGTCATGCGGCCCGTACAAATTCGTCGGCATCACCGAGCGATAATCACGGCCATACTGACGGTTATACGATTCACACAGCTTGATGCCGGCTATTTTGGCAATCGCATACGGTTCGTTGGTCGGCTCCAGTTGCCCCTGCAAGAGCTCGCTTTCGGCTATTGGCTGGGTGGCATGTTTGGGATAAATACAGGATGATCCGAGAAACAGCAGTTTATTCACGTTATGCAAATGCGCCGCATGAATGATGTTGCTCTCAATCATCATATTTTCGTAAATAAAATCAGCGGGATAAGTGTTATTGGCTACGATCCCACCCACTTTTGCCGCCGCCAGGTACACCTGGTCAATACGTTCAGCGGCGAAGAACTGACGCACCGCGGCTCCGTCCAGCAGGTTAAGCTCATCGCGGGTACGCAGCACCAGTTCGACATTATCTCGTTGGGCCAGCTGTCTTACGATGGCGGCCCCCACCATCCCGCGATGGCCCGCCACAAAAATACGTTGTCTGTTCATCCTCAGTACTCCAGCGCGATGGCGACCTCGTAACCGTGCGACTTCAGCAGGGAATGTTTCTTCGCCGCTTCAAGGTCGTTTGCGACCATTTCAGAGATCATCTGACGCAGCGTAATTTCCGGTTTCCAGCCGAGTTTTTCATGTGCTTTAGCCGGGTCACCCAGTAGCGTTTCTACTTCTGCCGGACGGAAATAGCGCGGATCGACGGCGATTATCACGTCCCCAGGTTTCACACCCGGCGCATCGTGTCCGGTCACGGAAACCACAATGCCTTTTTCATTCACGCCCTCACCTTCAAAACGCAGTTTGATACCCAGTTGCGCCGCCGCCATTTCTACAAACTGACGCACGGAATACTGCACGCCGGTAGCAATGACGAAATCTTCCGGCTGCTCCTGCTGCAGCATCATCCACTGCATCCTGACGTAATCTTTGGCATGCCCCCAGTCACGCAGCGAATCCATGTTGCCCAGGTACAGGCACGACTCCAGACCCTGAGCGATATTGGCAATGGCGCGGGTGATTTTACGGGTGACGAAAGTTTCACCACGGCGTGGAGATTCGTGGTTAAACAGAATGCCGTTACAGGCATACATACCGTAGGATTCGCGGTAGTTAACGGTAATCCAGTAGGCGTAGAGCTTAGCTACCGCATAAGGCGAGCGCGGGTAGAACGGCGTGGTCTCTTTCTGCGGGATTTCCTGCACCAGGCCGTAGAGTTCTGAAGTGGAGGCCTGATAGAAACGGGTCTTCTTTTCCAGACCGAGGAAGCGGATAGCCTCCAGCAAACGCAACGTACCGATCGCATCAACGTCCGCGGTGTATTCCGGTGAGTCAAACGACACCGCGACATGACTCATGGCGCCCAGGTTATAGACCTCGTCCGGTTGGACCTCTTTTAAAATACGGGTCAGGTTGGATGAATCCGTCAAATCGCCATAGTGCAGATGGAATTTGGGATTGCTTGAGTGTGGGTCCTGATAGATATGGTCCACACGTTCGGTGTTGAATGATGAAGCGCGACGCTTAATGCCGTGTACTTCATACCCTTTTTCCAGCAGGAATTCTGCCAGGTAAGAACCATCCTGCCCGGTTACGCCAGTGATGAGAGCGACTTTTGACATGTTATTACCTCTTCAATGATCCCCTCAGGGAGTAACTTTCTCGACGCGTTCGCGCGTGACTACCGCGGGGTTTCCCCGACAAACGACATTTGCTGGCAGCGATTTAAATACGCTGCTTCGTGCTCCGACGACGGTGCCATCGCCAATCGTCACGCCTGGCGCGACAAAGACATCTGTCGCTAGCCAGCATTTATCGCCAACCACAATCGGTGTGGCGTTAATATCAAAATGTTGGCTGGCGTAATCATGACTTCCGGTACATAAATAACTCTTCTGCGAAATAACCGCGTGTGCGCCAATCGTAATATTCCCCAACGTATATAAGACCGCGTCATCACCCACCCAGGCATAATCTCCCAGGGTTAATTTCCACGGATAAGTAATTTTTACTGAAGGTCGAATAACTACGTTTTTTCCTATTTTCGCGCCGAACATTCTTAATAAAAATGCACGCCAGCGATACATTACCTGGGGTGACCAGCGAAACAGTGTTGCTTGTACAGCCCACCATAATTGCACTTTAATGACACCGCTACCGCGAAAACCTTTCGGCACATTGAAGCCGCTTAAATCCTGCATAATGTGCCCTTACGTTTTGCCATATAAGGTTTTTGTTTTACCAGTTGTACGCAACCGTAAATATTCAGAAACCCCAGTCAAAAAACCTGGCATATGTAATATCTGCCGCTGAACTTTTTTTGCATCGCGGCATAATTCCAGATTATTCGTCGTTGACACCCCGCCCATCGAAAACTCCGACACCAGCCCTTCCAGTTTTTTGAAAGCGTAACCAGATTTATATAGCCTGGCGGCCAGCGCGTAATCGGAGGATATTTTATATTGCAAATCATAACGCCAGACATTCAGTCCGGAGAGCGGGAAAAAAATGGCCTGATGACTGGCGGGCAGGCTGTGATAAATATACCAACCCGGCTTTGCCCGGCGCTTAATTTTGTTGCCATTGCCAAAATCCAGCAATGCGTCGCCGATAACCATGGCTTTATCACTCTGCGTTTTTAACTGGCGGATAAACTGAGCCGCATCGGCATGCAGAATATCCCCGGAGTTGAGGAACAGCGCAAAGCGTCCGCGCGCCATGGCGATGCCTTTGTTCATCGCATCATAAATGCCGTTATCCGGTTCGCTGACAAACCGTAGCCGGTGTTCATCACCGAGACCTTCAAGAAACGCCGACGTACCGTCAGAGGAGCCGCCATCAACAACAATCCACTCAAAACTGATCTCGCCTGCCTGCGCCAGGTGTGCCAGCGAGGCGTGAGTTTTGACGATCCCTTCCAGATTGCGAAAGGCGACGGTAATAATACTGAGCAGCATGTGATTTACCTCGCGATATTCAGCGCCTTGCGCAAAATAAACGGACATACAATTAAAAATGCGTATTCCGGACTAAATACTGACCCTGTAAAAAACAGTGACAACGGCGTAAAAAGATAAAGCTGCACCCGATAATTCTGATTATCACCAAAAGCATTGATCATCATCTTGATGACTTTCCCCATGTACCACAGGGCTAATATGACGGCGAACCACGAAAAATAAATAATCAGCAGATACAAACCATTGTCTATCGTTTTACCCACATCCGCACCGTTAAAAATTCCGAATGATGCAACATATTCATAAAGCGAACCGAATCTTACTACTCCATCAACATGCATTAGCGAATAACCGACCATCACTAACGGCCCTACGATTCGATAATACGATGATGACCCCTCGGTACCTAAATCGCCAAGGCGCGTTGCGATGTACGGAAACGCAAATATCACACCGACTAAAAACACGCTTAATGAGATTATCGCCAGCGGCATCTTCTTTTTTATCGCATCCTTATTCAGGTACTGGAATGCCCACTCCAGGAGATAAAACAAAATAAACGTCATTACCCCTGAAAACGAACCTGATAATATTATCCCTGCCAGAATCATAGCATCGGACTTAGGCGTTTTGATACCAAACTGTTTGATGCTGAGCCAAATTGAGATTAACGCCAGAGCGAAGAATGCCGGTTCGAAATAAAGCGCGGTGGTGCGTTTCCCGCCAAACTTAATAAAGTTCAGAACATAGCTGTTACTGTAAATAAGATATTTCGAAATAACTTCCATTAAGCTGCTGCCGCCGCTGAGAATGATCTGCGCCATTTCAACTGCCGCTAACCCCACCACCAGCCCGACGACCAGCCAGAAAAAGCGCAGGATCTTAATGTAGTTATGCGGCGAAATGGTTTTGAAGCGAATGCTCCACACCATGCCAATAATCACCACGGTATAGACAAACAGCATCGCGGACGTTACGTACTTACTGGCATCCAGCGATTGACCGAACAGGTAGTTAAACGCCGTCAACCCTCCCCCCACGCCCAGCGCAATCATTAACTTTTTAATATTGATGCGCTCGACAAACAGCAACAGTAGAACGGGCAAGAAGGTGACGATCGTTACCGGGAAGCTCTCGCCAAGCTGGGCAAGTTTGACGTTAACCAGCAGATAAAGTAGCGGTAGCAGCAGATAGCTACAGATTCTGATAGAACGAGACATACTCCTCCAGCATCTGTTGCCCACTGTATGCCACCCGACTGCGCTGGCTGAACGCGGCAAGTGAGGTGTCGAATACCGCCTGCGCGATGTCTGATTTTTTCAGTTGTACCAGCCGCAATACATCCGCTTCACTGAACGTTTTGCCGCCCGCTTTCGCCAGCACCTCCCGTGCCGCCTCGCTGTGCGTAGCAATCACCGGAACGCCGATGGAAAGCGCTTCGCACAGAATCAGTGGGTAATTATCAACGCGGGAGCTAAACACCAGGCCATCCATCTCGTTAAGCGCGCTCATCAACGTGCGCTTGTCGCTTTCGAAGCCATGATTGATGACGTTATCGCCAACAAAGGGCGAAAATTTGCCGAAGGTATGCAACTCAATTTTTTCTCCCATCGCCATCATCTCCTGCACCAACTGCTGATTGGTTTTACCGTCATAGCGCAGGTCATGAGCCACCACAGCGATTTTCGGTCTGCCCTGTGGCTCATGTTTGGCGGGCAGGTCGGCAAGAATGGCTTCAGTTGCCACATCAATACCATTGTTAATAATGCGGCAGCGCCCCACGCCATACAGGCTGTTGAACGCGTCGGCCACATGCTGGCTAGGAGAGATAAACTGGCAGCCAAGCGCTAACATGTCGCGAAACATCTGCCGTTTCCCGGGCAATTGCTGATGGGCTTTGTCAATTTTGACCGGCGGATAGTTACTCAGTGTCGGGCATTTCTGGCAGCCCGTTTTCCAGCTTTCGCAACCGTCGGTGAAAGCACAGCGCCCGGTCACGCTCCAGTGATCGTGCAGCGTCCAGACAAAGGTGATGTCCGGTTTATGCGCCTTCACCTTTTGGCAAAAGGTCACGACCTCTTCCAGGTTCAACCAGTAGCTGTGCAGCACATGAAAATGCAGCACCAGTGGGCCGGAAGTGCGGGTCACCGTTCGGTATAAATTGTTGAGATTGCCAAACAGGTCGCGGTTAGCGAAACGAAATAGCGCAATATTCGCCACCGATGTCAGACGCGGCGTATGTTTGATAACATGCGGATAATTCCCGTGGCTGGCGCTTTTCTTGCCACCTTTGCCATAGCCGTACACAAAGCGCGACGACAGTCCTTTCTCCAACGCGCGAAGATGCAGATCTAACGCCACGCCTGCGGCTCCACCTTCTGCGAGTCGCACATTAAATTGTAAGATATTCATTTTGTTACCTTGACTCGTGCTTTCTCGCCCACCACCAGCGTGTTGTCGGGGATGCTATCCACCACCACGCTCCCGGCGCCAATGGTCACGTTATCGCCAATCGCGACATCGCCGAGCAGAGTGACGTTGGCCCCCAGCTCGACACCGTTGCCGATGACCGGACAGGACGGATCTTTGTCGCCAAGATTGCCGATGGTGACACCGTGGCGCAGGGTTAAATCGTCCCCTGCCACCACGTGTTTATTGATCACCACGCCATAACCATGATGGATGGTCAAACGACGACCGATAGATGCAGCAGCCTGAATTTCATAGCCAAACAGACATTCAGTGATCAGGCGATACAGCACCAGCACCGGCGCAGCCCACAGGTTGTTCAAGATATTTTTTTTACGCCAGACGGAGCAAAAATGGGCAATCCGATAGGCCACTACCATGCAGCAGGGACGCAGACTCCAGCCGTTCGCGCGTAAATCTTCCAGCATATTTAGCGTCCTCGCAGTCCGTCGGCCAGACGCTTACTGTTGCGAATGGAAAGCAACGTCAGCAGCGTGCGCCAGTTCATTCGTTTATTGCGGATCTGGTAGAGCGTAAACAGCTGATATTTCTTACTCGCCCGGTCAAACTTACCTTTGTGCTTGCGATAGAACTGAAAGTAGCCGGAGAATTTATGCGGCGATGAGGTAATGCGCATTTCACCGTGGTTCACATGCAGGATCTGCGTCGCCTCTTTCACCTTCCACGGTTTGCCGTACGCCACCACCATCCTGAGGAAAATGTCATAATCCTGCGCGGCTTTCAGTGTGGTATCGAACAGGCATGCTTTAAAACGCCATGCCCATGTAAACACCTGATTACCAATAATATTGCGCTTATAAAACTTGCGTCTGGAGTAAACTGACTTCGGATAGAGCGGCAGACTGGTTGGTTGCGAATACACTTCGCCTTCGCAAACATAATCATTGGCGTACAGAAACGCGTGCGTGACCAGCTGATGACGATGTTGCAGAAACACGCTCAGGCGATTCGGCGTCCATTCATCATCATCATCAATACCCGTAATATATTGCCCACTGGCCTGCATGATGGCCTGATTGCGCACCGCACAGGCCCCGGAGTTCGTCGCGTTATGCGTATAGCACACGCGTGGGTCGTTGAGTTCTTCAACGAACTGCTGTAGTTGCTCATATGAAGAAGAACAGTCATCGACGATGATCATCTCCCAGTGAGGATAGTCCTGCCGCAACACCGATTTAATCGCCCGAATGGCCAACTGTTGGCGGTTCCAGGTTGGCATGTAAATTGAAATGAGTGGGTTTTCTGTCGTCATTTTCGTTTCCCATATATCCCCGTCATACTTCAAGTTGCATGTGCGTTGGCTATACTCACTCACCCCAGTCACTTACTTAAGTAAGCTCCTGGGGATTCGCTGCGTCGCCGCCTTCCTGCAACTCGAATTATTTAGGGTATAAATATGTTTTTGTGGGCCGCTATCCGGCAATGTGCGTTATCTATTTCGAATCCGACGTGTATTCGTATTCGTAGTAACCGTAATCCTGATAGCCACTGGCGCGGCGGAAGATAGAGTTCAGGATCACCCCTTTCACCTGAATGCCGTTTTGCTCAAACCGGCTCAGGCTGGTTTCCACCTCTTTCAGCGTATTGACTGCATAACGCGCCACCATCAGCGTGGTACCAACATGACGCCCAACAATCGCCGCATCGGTCACCGCCAGTATTGGCGGTGTATCTATCAGCACCAGGTCATAGTGCTCGCTGGCCCACGTAATCAGTTCGCCAAAGCGTTCACTCATCAGAAGCTCTGAAGGATTAGGGGGGATTTGGCCGCGAGGGATCAGATCAAAATTCGCAATGGAGGTCGGTTTCGCACTGGAGGAGATATCCCCCTTACCGACGAGGATCTCAGACAGACCGTTGACGTTATTGGTCCCCAGCAGTTCGTGGGTATAGCCTTTACGCATGTCACAGTCGATCAACAGCACGCGCTTGTGGGTCTGGCTAATGACCGCCGCCAGGTTGGCGCAGACAAATGTTTTACCTATCGACGGACTGACGCCGGTCAGCATCAACACGTTGTTGCGCGACTGCATCATGGCGAAGTGCAGACTGGTACGCAGGCTACGGACCGCTTCTATGGCGAGATCCGTTGGATTCCCCACCGCCAGTAACTGGGTTTGTTTGTAGCGCTTCACACCTTTAATCGTCTGGACGTTATCGCGCGCTTTTTGCCATTCTGAAAGCGGGATGCTGGCATACACGCTGATTCCATGCTCTTCCAGCGCCTGCGGGCTTTCAATACCGCGATTGAACAGGGAACGCAGCAGTACGCCTACTACCGAAAGCATCAAACCAAGAATAATGCTGCCGAGAATAATCAGTGTCGTTTTCGGCTTCAGCACACCAGGCTGGGCAATCGCGGGATCGACGATGCGCACATCTCCGACCGTACTTGCCTCGGTGATCTTCAGTTCCTGTTGCTTATTTAACAGCTGCATATAGACCTGCTGACCGGACTCCACATCACGGGTCAACCGGACAATTTCCTGCTGCGTTTTCGGCATTGCCGTCACACGCCCGTTCAGCTTACTTTTTTCATCTTCCAGCGCCTGGCGTTTTTCCAGCAACGTGCGGTACGCCGGGTGAGCTTTGGTGAATAACTTGGAAATCTCCGCTTCTTTAAAGGTCAGTTCGTTGAGCTGCGCATCGATATTTACCATGGAATCCAGCACCGCTTTAGCTTCCAGCGGCAAATCCACGGAGTCTTTATCCTGGCGGAAGGCATTCAGCTTATTTTCGGCAACGTCCAGACGGTTACGCACCTCGGGCAACTGTTTTGCCAGAAACGCCAGACTTTTAGCGGCCTCTTCTGACTTACGCTCTACGTTTTGTTGCAGGTAGTTGCGGGTAATACTGTCAAGGATCTGGCGGATTTGTTCGCGGTCTTCGCCGGTAAAAGTCAGGCTCAATACGCCAGTATCTTTGCCGGTTTCTGTCACCATCAGGTTATTTTGCAGGGTGTTAATCATGCCCAATGTGGAAAATTTGCTGACGGTAAATTGGCTCTCTGGACTGGCATGAATCGCCTCAACCAGCATCGTCACGCCATCGTGATTCAACAATTGCCCAACCTGACCGCGGGCGCTAAATCCTCCGTCACTGACTAATTGATAACTTTTATCGTTCAGCACGCTTAGCGTAAAGGTCTGTTCTTTCATCGCCTTTGGCAGCGTGAATGTGGTGACATTAACGGTTTCATTCTGGCGGCCCATCAACCGATCCCAGCCGGCGCCAAAAATCGGAAACGTATCTTTCGTCACCGCGATATCCAGGTTGAGATCGTCTACCGTTTTTCCCAGTACCAGCCGTGACTGAATAAGCTGAATTTCCGCTTCAGAAGCCGGCGGCTTATTCGACAACGCCGAGCCAATATCTTGCACCAGGGAATTCCCGGTATTTTGTTCAATTTGCACCAGCGCATCCGCACTGTAGATCGGCGTGGCAAACAGCGTGTAAACCGCCGCACACACGGCAAAAGCTGCGGTAATGCCGAGTACCCACCAGCGAGCTTCCACCACCGTCCCTACCAGACGGCCAATATCGATTTCATCATTGCCCGTAACCGGCACGGCGGACTGTTTTACTTTTTCTGTCATTGTTTTACCTGCTCCGCGTTCAATGCCTGAGCCCATTGGCGGGCAGATCGTTCAAGTAATGCGTACACCGCGTCAAACGCATCCCGACTTTTACGGTATGGGTCGGGAATTTCACGTTCGCTGTCCCAGTGACCAAAGAGCATCACTTTGCCGCGCATCTCCGGCACCATTTCGCACAGGGCTGAGATATGGCGTTTTTCCATAGTCAGGATCAGGTCATACTCCCGGCACATGCGTCCTGAGATCTGCCGGGCACAATGATTTTCCAGTGACAGGTTATGCGCCTGCGCGACGCTGATAGCGCAGGGATCTGCACCTTTACCCACCAGCGCCCCGAGACCCGCAGAAGAGACCGTCAACGCTGGATGAAACTTCCTTAACAAGCGTTCCGCCGTTGGGGAACGGCAAATGTTCCCCACACAGACAACTAATATTTTGTTAAACATGACGATTACCAGTTGTGAAGGTCGCTGGCCGTGTCCGTCATATAGCGAACACCGCTAATGGTCGGCAGCAACTGATTGATCAAACGGTTCCAGCGAGCAACCGGCGCGGTCGTGACATACACCACATCGTAAGGCTGGAGTCGGAATGACGTCGCCATCACCAGCGAAGTCGCATCGGACATATCAAGCTGATAGATATTGGCGATCTTGCCGTTGTGCCCGCTTTCGCCTTTCAACGGACGAATAACGAAAATGCCGCTGGCGTTGGAGGTGGTCAGATCGATACCTTCCGCATTGCCTAGCGCTTCGGTGAGCGTCATGCCGCTGAAGTCCATTTTGAGGGTGCTCTGTTTTTTCACTTCCCCCATCACGAAGACTTTCAGATCGTCATTACGCGGCACAAACAGAATGTCGCCAGGATAGAGCAGACGGTTCTGGCTCAGGTCGCCATTTTGCATCAGCGCTTGCAGTGAAATACGTTGCTCCTGCCCGTTGTGAGTCAGTACAACATTGCGCCAGTCAGCCGCCTCGGTGAGACCGCCTGCGGCGTTAATGGCATCAAGAATGGTAAGCGGTACGTTGGTGATGGCCTGCTGGCCAGATTTGTTTACCTGCCCGGATACATAAGCCTTCTGCGAGCGGAAAGCGGCGATATTAACGTCCACCTGCGGGTCAGCGATGTACTTCGCTAAGCGCCCGGTAATATCACTACGAATTTCTGCCAACGTTTTTCCCACCACGCTGACTTTGCCAATATAGGGGTAAAACATGGTGCCATCCGGCTGCACCCAGTTGCCGGTATCGCTTGAGCTACGATACTGCCCGGCCGGAGTCGTGAGTTCAGGATGATCCCAGACGGTCACATTCAGGACATCGCCTGGACCGACCTGATACTGATATCCTGCGATCTCCTGCTCCAGCGACATGTTAGGCTGCGCAACATTCGGACGAGGACGTAATTGCTCGACCAGCCGCGGGGTCAGTGGATAAACATTCACCATCCGATTGATATCAAAATCAGCGTCCTGCTGTTTAATCACATCTTTGCCCATGGAAGACATATTGCTGCCCGGAAGCACGGTACAACCGTTTATCAAGATTACCGATACCAGGACCGGTATCAATTTAAGTTTGGATTTCATCATTGATTATTTATCACTTTGGCAGAGTAATTATCACGTGCGATCTAAATAGCGGCCTCGCCTGTACATATTTACCTTGCCGTTAATTGAAAAGAAATTTAACTGGCATCAGTCCTAAAAATAATGGATTCATCTGCGATCTCTTGACAGAATAATTTAGGCTTGTCTTCAGGCGACCAGACACGCTACCGCCCCTGGCTTCATTAGCTACCAATGCACTGATTAATTTAAATTTTTATCTTCTCCTTTATTTTCATCACATTCAGAACAGCAACGCATTGGGAATAACGCCACTGGTTGATGAACAAATATTTATCTTTTGATTATTACCGCAAGAATTGTTGCAGCTAAGTGAATAGCAGGCAAGATAACAAGCCTCCGCTCACTTGCTTTTAAGATTAATATTAAGAGTGGAATTTATATATTTTTAGGATTTTCTCGATATTGACAGCATTACTAAATAAATACACCACCTGCGATATTTCCTAAATATAATTGGCTGAAGAAAATTATTTCCTGTAGTTACATTACGGCTATTATCCCGCAGTTCCCCTGATATAACCGCCAGAGAAATCCCTTTCCGGCATTGCATTTTCCGCCAGTTTTACCCATGATCGAATTGTGACAATTGTCATACAACTATGGGTATAGCATTTACTATGGAATGGATTGCCGATCCGTCAATCTGGGCCGGACTCGTCACGCTAATCGTGATCGAACTTGTTCTTGGCATTGATAATCTTGTTTTTATTGCCATCCTCGCGGAGAAACTCCCTCCTGCCCAGCGGGATAAGGCGCGTATTACCGGGCTCCTGCTGGCGATGGTCATGCGACTGTTGCTGCTGGCATCAATATCCTGGCTGGTGACGCTGACTACGCCATTGTTCAGCATTCGCGGCCTCAGCTTTAGCGCACGCGATCTGATCATGCTGTTCGGCGGTTTCTTCCTGTTGTTTAAAGCCACAATGGAGCTAAACGAACGGCTGGAAGGAAAAGACAGTGATAATCCCACCCAGCGTAAAGGCGCTAAGTTCTGGGGGGTGGTTGCGCAAATTGTGGTGCTGGACGCCATCTTCTCTCTGGATTCCGTTATTACAGCCGTAGGGATGGTCGATCACCTGGCGGTGATGATGGCGGCGGTGATTATTGCCATCAGCCTGATGATGCTCGCCAGCAAGTCGTTGACTCGCTTTGTCAATAGCCACCCAACCATCGTTATTCTGTGCCTGAGCTTCCTGCTGATGATTGGTTTCAGCCTGGTCGCCGAAGGGTTCGGTTTCCGTATCCCGAAAGGTTACCTGTACGCCGCTATCGGCTTCTCGGTCATGATCGAAGCCTTAAACCAGTTGGCAATCTTTAACCGCCGTCGCTTCCTGTCAGCTAACCATACCCTGCGCCAGCGCACCGCCGAGGCGGTGATGAGGCTGCTGAGCGGCCAAAAAGAAGATGCCGAACTGGATGCCGAAACCGCAGCTATGCTGGCGGATCACCAGGAGGGTCAGATTTTTGCGCCTCAGGAACGGCGGATGATTGAGCGCGTACTGAATCTTAATCAGCGTACCGTCAGCAGCATCATGACCTCGCGTCACGACATTGAGCACGTCGATCTCAACGCACCCGAAGCAGAAATTCGCGCTTTACTGGAAAAAAACCAGCATACGCGTCTGGTCGTTACCGGCGAAGACGAGCAGGAAGAGCTGCTGGGCGTAGTGCATGTCATCGATCTGCTGCAGCAGTCTCTGCGCGGTGAGCCGCTCGACTTACGCGTCCTGATTCGTCAGCCGCTGGTGTTCCCGGAAACCCTGCCGCTGCTTCCGGCGCTGGAGCAGTTCCGTAATGCCCGCACGCACTTCGCTTTTATTGCTGATGAATTTGGTTCTGTCGAAGGGATCGTAACGCTCAGTGACGTGATGGAAACCATCGCCGGTAATCTGCCGAATGAGGTAGAAGAGATTGATGCCCGCCATGATATTCAGAAAAATGCCGATGGTTCTTGGACGGCTAACGGTCACATGCCGCTGGAAGATCTGGTGCAGTACGTCCCTATTCCGTTAGATGAAAAACGTGAGTATCACACCATTGCCGGGCTATTGATGGAATATTTACAGCGTATCCCGAAAACCGGGGAGGAAGTTCAGGTTGGCGACTACCGGCTAAAAACCTTGCAGGTGGAAAACCATCGCGTGCAAAAAGTCCAGTTGATACCGCTACACGGTGAAGAAGAGATGGATTACGAGGTGTAAATCACCCGCCGGATGGCGCATTAGCCGCCATCCGGCAATTCGAATCAGAGTTTATCCAGCAACTTTTTAACATCTTTACCGTTGCGGGAGTCTTTATTGCGATCGGCCCAGTCGTTCAGACGACGTTTCGCTTCATCCTGCAGATGCTTACGCAGCAACTGATCAACCTGCAAGTTATAGTTCAGCGCCTGCCACTGGCCATAAACCCTGAGAGGAACCGGCGTGGCTTTCAGGAACTTAATCAGCTTGCTTTCGCCATCCCAGCCGCCCAGCACGCGAATGTTAAACTGCGTGTCGCAATTCTGCTTCACCAGATCTAACGTCCCCTTGCCAGTCAGCGCAAGCATCGCAGACTCACCGGCCATGTTATCCAGCGTAAGCTCGCCGTTATCCAGCGTCAGATCGGTTACAAAGCGATCCAGTCGGGTGACGTTATCCAGATTTTGCTGGGTTTTAACATCCCCCCCGCTGCGTTCTACGGCTTGTTGTATCATCTGCTGGAAGTTCATCCCTTCCATTCGCGTATCGCTCATATCGACATGGGCCTGTCCTTGCCAGCTATGACGAAACGCCTGGGCGTCAATATCAGAGCCAGAAAAATCTCCCGCCAGTGACAGCTTGCCGGTCAGCGCGATAGGGTAGTTGAAGGCTTTCAGGATTGTGCCAATTTCCACACCTTCCAGCCGCGGATGAAAGACTGCGCGCGGTGCATCTTTTCTGGCGTCCAACGTACCGGGAAGCGAAACATGTCCCCCGTCATTTTTCCCTTCCAGTTGCACGACCTTCAGTAAGCCGAACTGGTTGTCTATTTTTGCCGAGACATTCTCAAAGGCCATTTTACGCCACAATACCTTGTCAGCCTGTAACGTGATGTCTGCCGAGAATCCCTTGAGTCCCTGGTAAGAGACGGCATCAACCTGCGAAGCAATGACGGGACGCGCCAGCGTCGCCTGACTCTGACCTTGCTGAACCTCACCGTTTGTCGCCGCCACGGCATCGCGTTGCACAAGCAGATTGTCCAGATTGAGCTGACCAAATTTCAGATCGACGAGCCATTCTGGTTTATCTAACAACGACACCTGGGCTTGTCCGGAGAGAGAGCTGTCGTTAGCGGTCAAATGAATCTGGCTAAACGAGAGCTGTTTTTTCTCTTCCAGCCACTGCGCCTGAAGCTGCCCCTCACCTTTAATTCCCTGCGACGGTAGATCGGCTCCCTGCAGTTGCCAGCTTAACTGCTCGATATTAGCGGACAAATTATGCGGGTAGTCGGAGGCGTCGACGGTGCCGTTTAAGGATAATGCAAGGTCACGCTGATCGCGGTTCACGCGCCCGGAGAAATCAAACGTACCGCGGTGCTGGTTATCCTGTTCCATCTCCAGACGAATATCGCGAACAGTCACCTGCTCGTCGTCTTCATGCTGGAATACCAGAACGCTGTCGGCAACGCGCAGACTGGCGATATCAAATGACCATCCTTTATCTTCCGCCAGATCGGGCAACGTATTGTCTTTGGGGGCAACGGGCGCATCTTGTCCACGCACCGCCTCAGTTTGCGGGGTCAGTTGAATCACCGCTCCCTTGAGCATCACCTGCTTCACGCTGAGCTGATGGCTCAACAACGGCCACAACGCGACGTCGAGGCGCATATTGTCGGCACGAATCAGGGGTTCGCTGGCACCTTCAGCCGTCAATACCATGCGCCCCGAGAGGATACTCAGCTGAGGCCATACGTGCCAACGCAGAGGACCATCCAACTGCAGCTGATATCCGCTACGCACAGCAACCTGCTTAACCATATACGCGCGGAAATCATTCGGATTCACCAACAGTACTAACGCAGAAAAACCGGCCACCAGCACGACCAGAAGGATCATCAGCGTTGTCAGAAATCGTCTCATGCTATCCCCAATGGACTGAAAACATTCAGTCTTTATCGA
This sequence comes from Citrobacter freundii complex sp. 2025EL-00176, assembly GCF_053309355.1. Lineage (NCBI taxonomy): Bacteria > Pseudomonadati > Pseudomonadota > Gammaproteobacteria > Enterobacterales > Enterobacteriaceae > Citrobacter > Citrobacter freundii complex sp. 2025EL-00176. The sequence goes on from NZ_JBRYHT010000002.1 coordinate 150,586, forward strand.
TCCGGCTGGCGACGGCGCCCTGCTGATCGCGATACTTTGCATCCTGACGACGGTTGTAAGGTCGCGCAGCCGGACCGGAAAGCGGTTCGAAACTCAACGCGCCAATCGGCATGCCTGGACGCAGGGCCAGCGGTAATTTTCCGGAGTTATAAAATTCCAGTACGATGCACCCTGACCAGCCCGGATCGATACGGTGTGCGGTAACGTGTACCATCAGTCCCAGACGCGCTAATGAAGAACGTCCATCTAACCAACCGACGAGATCGGAAGGCAATGTCACGGATTCGAACGTTACCGCCAGCGCAAGTTCACCCGGATGCAGGAAAAATGCCTCGCCGTCCTTAAGGACAATTTCATCGCTCATCACGCGATCCAACGCGGCGCTGACTTCATCTTTCGGTCCACTCAAATCGATATACGCCGCCGTATGACCGCGGAACGTACGGAATTTGTTACCAAGACGCACATCTACCGTGGCGCCATTGATTCGCTCGACAGGAGGGCGTGGAGTGATCGACAGGCGACCTTCATCCAACCAGGCTTCAATATCTCGGTCACATAAACGCATGGCACTTTCTCCTTTCGTGCTTCAACCCCTTAATGCCAGGTGCGTTAAGGGTGAACCAGGTTATCACTGAACGGTACACAATTCGCTGAACTTATTCAAAGAACTGACTGATTTTAGCCTTCAGAATATCGATGGCGATGCGGTTTTTACCCCCGCGCGGCACGATGATGTCGGCGTATTGTTTTGAAGGCTCAATAAATTGCAGGAACATTGGACGTACGGTTTTTTGGTATTGCGCCATCACCGAATCCATAGAACGACCACGCTCGTTCACATCCCGTTTAATACGGCGCATCAGGCAAATATCCAGCGGCGTATCAACAAAAATAGAGAAGTTCATCTCGTCACGCAAACGCGCGTCTGTCAGCAGCAGAATGCCTTCCAGGATGATCACTTTCTTAGGTTCAATATGAATAGTGTCTTGCGTGCGCGTATGCTCAACATAGCTGTAAACGGGGAGTTCAATGGCACTTCCGCGTTTAAGCGTTTGCAGATGTTGAAACAGCAGGCTGTGATCCATCGCGTTCGGATGGTCGTAGTTGGTTTTTACACGTTCTTCCATCGACAGATGGCTTTGATCTTTGTAATAGCTGTCTTCGGGAATAACGCCAATATGTTCGTCACCGACTTGTTCACGTAATTCGCGATAAAGCGTGCTGGCAATAAGACTCTTGCCGGAAGCCGATGCGCCGGCGATGCCGATAATGACGCACTGATGGGACTGATCAGTCATAAATTTAGCGACCTGATTAACCTGGATGTAAGGAAGGGCGGCGTCGAAACGCCAAACGCGGCAATTATAGGGATTTCAGCGGCGCGATGCCAGTCCAGCCTGCACCAATGCTTTCCTTGTCGCAAATTAAAATGATCAGTTTTAAAGCAGGTGCTAAATTTATCTATCAGCCTTAGGAATTAATAGCTTGAGAGTGTTAATTTATGAGCAGCTGGCGTATAAATTGTAAATTGTTTGTACTAGCATAATCGCAGATTAAACATGATGTATCCGGCATATCTCCCGGGCGACATCGGCTATTTGGGTAGAGTGGTAATGAGTAAACAATCCCAACATGTTTTAGTTACCTTACCTCATCCTCTACTGCGCATGGCCAGTTTAGGTCTGGTGGCTTTCATTTTTACGCTATTCTCGTTGGAACTGTCGCGTTTCGGCGCGCAGCTGGCGCCGCTTTGGTTCCCAACGTCAATCATGATGGTGGCTTTTTACCGTCATGCGGGAAAGATGTGGCCGGGAATCGCGCTGGCTTGTTCATTTGGTAATATCGGCGCGTCCTTACTCTTCTTCCCCGGTGAATCGCTTAGCTTCACCTATACGGCTATCAACATTATTGAGGCTGTCGTTGGCGCAATGCTATTGCGAAAACTGCTGCCCTGGTACAACCCCTTACAAAATCTTAACGACTGGGCGCGCCTGGCATTTGGTAGCGCCGTGGTTCCCCCAGTGTTGGGCGGCTTGTTACTGTGGTTATTGCTGCCAAAGGAAACCTCGTTAAATACCTTCCTTATTTGGGTGCTGTCAGAATCCATCGGCGCGCTGGCGCTGGTGCCGCTAGGTTTGCTGTTTAAGCCCCATTATCTGCTTCGCCACCGCAACCCGCGGTTACTGCTGGAAACCGTCATCACACTTCTGGTGACCTTAACGTTCAGTTGGCTGTCCATGATGTATCTTCCATGGCCTTTTACCTGCGTTATCGTCCTGTTGATGTGGAGCGCCGTTCGGTTGCCGCGAATGGAGGCATTTTTAATTTTCCTCAGCACTGTGATGATGGTCTCGATGATGTTGGCCGCAGACCCTTCTCTGCTCTACATCCCCAAACCCAACTTGATGACCAGCCTGCCGTGGCTGCCGTTTTTGATGATCCTGCTGCCGGCCAATATGATGACGATGGTGATGTACGCGTTTCGGGCCGAACGCAAACATATCTCTGAAAGCGAAACGCGCTTTCGCAATGCCATGGAATATTCCGCGATTGGCATGGCGCTGGTAGGGACGGAGGGGCAATGGCTCCAGGCGAATAAAGCGTTGTGCCAGTTTCTGGGCTACAGCCAGGATGAGCTACGTTCGCTAACCTTCCAGCAATTAACCTGGCCGGAAGATCTGAATAATGATCTCGAACAGTTGGATATGCTGGCACGTGGGGAAATCAACAGCTACTCCATGGAAAAACGCTATTACACGCGTTCCGGTGATGTCGTCTGGGCCTTGCTGGCCGTTTCGTTGGTGCGTCATAGCGACAATACCCCCCTCTACTTTATTGCACAGGTTGAGGATATTAACGATCTGAAGCATACCGAGTGGATTAACAAACGGCTGATGGAGCGCATTACCCTCGCCAATGAAGCCGGGGGAATTGGCATCTGGGAATGGGAGCTGCAGCCTGACGTAATCAGTTGGGATAAACGCATGTTTGATCTCTATGAAGTCCCCGCGCATATCAAACCCAGTTGGCAAGTCTGGTATGACTGCGTTGTGCCCGAAGATCGTGAACATGCTAAAAATGTCATTCGCGATTCGCTGGCCGCTCGTGCTCCCTTTAAGCTCGAGTTTCGTATTGCGGTCAAAGATGGCGTGCGGCACATCCGCTCACTGGCAAACCGGGTACTGAATAAAGACGGTGAAGTTGAACGCTTCCTTGGCATCAATATGGATATGACCGAGGTGAAGCAGCTTAACGAAGCGCTGTATCAGGAAAAAGAACGGCTGCACATTACGCTGGATTCGATTGGCGAAGCGGTGATTTGTATTGATGTCGATATGAACGTGACCTTTATGAATCCGGTCGCCGAGAAGATGAGCGGCTGGCAGCAGGAAAGTGCGATCGGCATTCCGCTGCTGACGGTATTGCGTATTACCTTTGGCGATAACGGTCCGCTGATGGAAAATATCTACAGTGCTGACATGTCGCGTACTGCCATCGAGCAGGAAGTCGTTCTGCATTGTCGCAACGGCAGCAGTTATGATATTCAGTACAGCATCACCCCCCTTAGTACTCTCGATGGCGGCAGCATTGGCTCGGTGCTGGTGATTCAGGATGTCACCGAGTCACGTAAAATGCTGCGCCAACTTAGCTACAGCGCCTCGCATGATGATCTGACGCAATTGGCAAACCGGGTCAGCTTCGAAAATCATCTCAAACAGTTACTGCATACGGTTCACGACACGCACCAACGGCATGCTTTGGTTTTTATCGATCTCGATCGTTTTAAAGCCGTAAACGATAGCGCCGGTCACGCGGCAGGCGATGCCCTGCTACGCGAACTCTCTTCACTTATGCTGAGCATGCTGCGTTCCAGCGACATGCTGGCGCGCCTTGGCGGCGACGAGTTTGGTCTGTTGCTGCCGGATTGTAATATCGAAAGCGCCCGCTTTATCTCAGGTCGCATCATCAGCGCCATCAACGATTATCATTTCATGTGGGAAGGCCGCTTGCACCGTATTGGCGCCAGTGCGGGGATTACGCTAATTGATGAAAAAAACCATGTCGCCAGCGACGTCATGTCTCAGGCGGATATTGCCTGTTATGCGGCGAAGAACAGTGGACGTGGGCGAGTCTGCGTGTATGAACCCCAGCAAAGCGAGGCTCATGCTGCGCGAAGCCAACTGTCATTGGATGAACAAAGACACACCATTACCCACAACCCAATGTTAATCATCGCCAGGGGCGTGGCCTCCCCGCGTATACCAGAGACGTTTAGCTTCTGGCTTCTCTCGCTGCGTTTAGGGACAGCTGAAGGGGAGATTATTGAAGAACACGCTTTCCGTGCCGGGCTGGTCGATCCTACATTAAATCAGGCGCTTGACCGCCGGGTATTCACCGAGTTCTTCCAGAGTGCTGCCCCGGCCGTCGCCAGTAAGGGACTCAGCATTGCCCTGCCCCTTTCCGCCGCCGGGCTGCTGAATACAGAACTTGTTGACGAACTGCTGGGGCAACTGCAAAGAAGTCCGTTACCACCACGACTGCTGCACCTGACCGTTCCGTCTAACGTGATAAAAACAAACCCAACTCAGGCTATATCCACATTACATCGACTGCGTCAGTGCGGATGTCGAATTATTTTAAGTCATGTCGGTCGCGATTTAGAGCTGTTTGACAACCTGAAGTATCGCATGGTTGATTACCTTCTGCTCGACAGCGAGCTAAGCGCCAGCGCCCACGGTAACGTGATTGACGAAATGTGGGTGTCCATTATCCAGGGCCATGCTCAGCGTCTGGACATTAAAACCATCGCCGGCCCGGTGCAGTTGCCGCTGATCATGGATGCGCTTTCTGGCATCGGGATTGATATGATTTATGGCGATATCATTGCCGACGCCCAACCGCTGGATCTGCTACTGAATACCAGTAATTTCGCCATCAACTAACGGCTGCCAGCCATCCGTATACCAGATATGTAATAACGCATAGGAGCGCCAGGGTTTCCAGCGCTCTGCATACCGCCGTATCTGGGCGGGCGTCATGCCGGCAAAACGTTGTTTGATCAGATAGTCATCCGGCAGAAAAACATCTTTCGCCTGCCAGCCGCGCAACGCAAAGTAGTTGGCGGTCCAGCGCCCTATTCCGGGGAACGTTTGCAGATGTTTGACGCCTTGCTCGATATCGGCAGGCGCTTGCGTCGCAAGCGTTCCGTCCAGCGTCGCACGAGCCAGATGAATTAACGCTTCAGCACGTTTGAGCGGCATCCCTAACGCTTTCAGGTGTAATGGATCGGCATCAGCGAGCGCTTCAGGGGTGGGGAAACAGACATATTCTGGCGCCTCCTCCAGCGTTTCCCCATAAGTATGCGCCACTTTCGCCGTCAGTTTCGCCGCCATAGCCACGCTGACTAACTGCCCTAAAATAGCTCGTACACCTTGTTCAAAAGCATCAACACTGCCTGGCAAACGCAGTCCCGGACGCGCTGTCCCGAGACTTCCCAGCGCACTGAGGATTTGCTGCGGGCAACAGGTAAGATCGAATAAACGCGTCATTTTAGCCAGACACTCTGCGGCAACCGGCTGTAGCCCCTGACTCAACGTCACGTGTAGTTGATGGGTGTGTAGATCCGGTATCACGCGCACCAGACCACGATGATTCCCGACGGACAGGCTTCTGACATAATGCAGATCCCCCACCGTTTCTACCCCTTCCACCGCACGGGCGGCCAGGAACCCCAGCATCCAGGGCCAGTCGTAAGGCGGTTGCCAACTCAACGTGAACATTGCGTTTTCCTTTTCAAACAAACCTACAGCATAAACGGTATTCAAACGATACGCCTTGCTTTCATATTCCAGTTGTCGGGACGTCAACATTTCGTTAAAGTCACGCCCCTTCTTCACTGGCATGGGGATTTTTACGGTGTTTATTGGTTTTGACTACGGTACGGCAAACTGTTCAGTGGCCGTTATGCGAGACGGGCAGCCACACTTGCTCAAAATGGAAAATAACAGCACGCTTCTGCCCTCAATGCTTTGTGCGCCAACGCGCGAAGCGGTCAGCGAATGGCTGTATCGCCATCACGACGTTGCAACCACGGATGATGAAACACAGGCGCTGCTGCGCCGTGCGATGCGCTATAACCGCGAAGAAGATATCGAGGTTAATGCCAACAGCGTGCAGTTCGGTCTGGCTTCGCTGGGTCACTATATTGACGATCCGGAAGAGGTGTATTTCGTTAAATCACCAAAATCCTTTCTCGGCGCCAGCGGTCTGAAACCACAGCAGGTTGCACTGTTTGAGGATCTGGTCTGCGCCATGATGCTGCATATTCGTAATCAGGCACAAAGCCAGTTGCCGGAAGCCATCACCCAGGCCGTTATTGGTCGTCCAATCAACTTTCAGGGTTTAGGTGGCGATGACGCCAATACCCAGGCGCAAGGTATTCTTGAACGCGCCGCAAAACGCGCGGGTTTTCAGGATGTCGTCTTTCAGTACGAACCGGTAGCGGCTGGCCTGGATTACGAAGCCACGCTGCAGGAAGAAAAACGCGTATTGGTCGTGGACATCGGCGGGGGTACGACTGACTGTTCATTGTTGCTGATGGGACCGCAATGGCATCAACGCGCCGATCGCGAAAACAGTCTGCTGGGGCACAGCGGCTGTCGCGTAGGCGGGAACGATCTGGATATTGCGCTGGCCTTTAAACACTTGATGCCGCTCCTCGGCATGGGTGGAGAAACGGAAAAAGGCATCGCCTTACCTATTCTGCCCTGGTGGAACGCGGTCGCGATTAACGATGTCCCCGCGCAAAGTGAGTTCTACAGTAGCGCCAACGGACGCTTACTGAACGATCTTGTGCGCGACGCCCGGGAAGCCGATAAAGTCGCGCTGTTGCTCAAAGTCTGGCGCGAGCGTCTGAGTTACCGCCTGGTGCGCAACGCAGAAGAGAGCAAAATTGCGCTGTCCGACCAGAACATAGTTACGGCGGCGATACCGTTTATCAGCGAAACGCTGGCCACCGATATCAGTCAACACGGACTGGAAACTGCGCTCAATCAGCCCCTGGCGCGTATTCTCGAGCAGGTGCAACTGGCGCTGGAAAACGCGCAGGAAAAACCGGACGTGATTTACCTGACCGGCGGCAGCGCGCGTTCGCCACTGATCAAAAAAGCTCTCGCAGCGCAGCTTCCGGGCATCCCAATTGCCGGTGGCGATGATTTCGGTTCCGTTACCGCAGGATTGGCCCGCTGGGCTGAGGTTGTTTTCCGCTAAGCCGCTCGCAAGCTGAAAGGTGTGTGTATTGACATCACCGTTGCTGTGGCTTATTTTCAGGAGTGAGGGTTAGGGAGGGTTTCCCCTCCCCCTGGTGTCTTAGTAAGCCGCGAAGCTAATGACTAAGAGTATCACCAGTATGATGACGTGCTTCATCATAACCCTTTCCTTATTTTGGCCCCTTCCTCGGGAGGGGCTTTCCCGTTCCAGCGTCCCGCTGAAATCTCTGGCTTACCTCCTTTTTGCCTTGAACGCACTCTAGCGCACTATTTCTTCTTCGCCGTTTTCAGCGCTAAATGTTGCGTAACGCCTCGCAAAGCCGCATCGGCATTCAGACGAATCCCGACAGTGTTTCATAATTCCTCCATTTTTCTCCCTTGTTCGCTGGCTAAACTAGTATCATTCCGCGAATCGTTTCAGGATGAGAAACTCATAACAATGAAAGGCAGTAACAAATCCCGCTGGGTGATAGCAACTGTGATCGTCGTGGCCGCCATCGCCGCATTCTGGTTCTGGCATAGCCGCAGTGAACCCCAGGGAACCGCACCAGGCGCGACCAAACAAGCGCAGCACTCGCCAGGGGCTGGGCGTCGTGGTATGCGTTCCGGGCCGTTGGCCCCCGTTCAGGCTGCCACCGCCACCGTGGAAGCTGTTCCGCGTTACCTGACGGGACTGGGCACCGTTACTGCCGCCAATACCGCTACGGTGCGAAGCCGGGTAGAGGGTCAGCTTATCGCGTTACACTTCGAGGAAGGGCAACAGGTAAAAGCTGGCGACCTGCTGGCAGAGATAGACCCCAGCCAGTTTAAAGTTGCTCTGGCTCAGGCGCAGGGGCAATTGGCAAAAGATAAAGCCACGCTGGCGAATGCCCGTCGCGACCTTGCGCGTTATCAGCAGTTGGTAAAAACCAATCTGGTCTCCCGCCAGGAACTGGATGCCCAACAGGCGCTGGTAAATGAGACGTTAGGGACAATCAAAGCGGATGAAGCCAGCGTCGCCAGCGCCCAATTACAGCTCGACTGGAGCCGGATAACCGCGCCTGTCGATGGGCGGGTCGGTCTGAAACAGGTGGATGTTGGCAACCAGATTTCCAGCGGTGATACCACCGGCATCGTCGTTATTACACAAACCCACCCCATCGACCTGATTTTCACCTTACCTGAAAACGACATTGCCACCGTGTTGCGGGCGCAAAAATCGGGGAACCCGCTGAAGGTCGAAGCCTGGGACCGTACTAATTCGCAAAAACTCAGCGAAGGTCTCCTGCTGAGCCTCGACAATCAAATCGACGCGACCACCGGAACCATCAAAGTTAAGGCCAGGTTTAACAATCAGGATGATGCCTTATTCCCGAACCAGTTCGTTAACGCCCGCATGCTGGTCGACACGGAACAAAATGCCGTTGTCATCCCCACTGCCGCCCTGCAAATGGGTAACGAAGGTCACTTTGTCTGGGTGCTGAATAGCGACAACAACGTCAGTAAACACCTGGTTAAACCGGGTATCCAGGATAGCCAGAAAGTGGTGATTACCGCCGGACTGTCCGTAGGCGATCGCGTGGTGACTGACGGTATTGACCGCCTGACAGAAGGGGCCAAAGTTGAAGTCGTGGAGGCACACGACGCAACTGTAACAGACGATAAAACCACGCCGCGCGGCTACGGCAAAAAAGGAGCTAACTCCTGATGCAGGTGTTACCTCCAGGCAACTCAGGCGGCCCATCGCGCCTGTTTATTCTGCGCCCCGTCGCCACCACGCTGCTGATGGTCGCCATTTTGTTGGCCGGTATTATCGGTTATCGCTTCCTGCCGATCGCCGCTTTACCGGAAGTGGATTACCCCACGATTCAGGTCGTAACGCTCTACCCCGGCGCCAGCCCGGACGTTATGACTTCGGCGGTGACAGCACCGCTTGAGCGTCAGTTTGGACAAATGTCCGGCTTAAAACAGATGTCCTCGCAAAGCTCCGGCGGCGCTTCGGTCGTCACGTTGCAGTTTCAACTGACGCTCCCGTTGGATGTCGCCGAGCAGGAAGTTCAGGCTGCCATTAATGCCGCCACCAATTTATTACCGGGCGATCTGCCCAATCCACCGGTCTACAGTAAGGTAAACCCGGCGGATCCACCGATCATGACGCTGGCCGTCACCTCCAGCGCGATGCCGATGACGCAGGTGGAAGATATGGTCGAAACCCGCGTCGCCCAGAAAATCTCTCAGGTTTCCGGCGTGGGTCTGGTGACGCTTTCCGGTGGGCAACGTCCGGCTGTCCGCGTGAAGCTTAATGCGCAGGCCATTGCCGCGCTCGGTCTGACCAGCGAAACCATCCGTACGGCCATTACCGGCGCCAACGTCAACTCGGCTAAAGGCAGTCTTGATGGCCCAACGCGCGCCGTCACCCTCTCAGCTAACGACCAGATGCAGTCTGCGGATGAATATCGTCAGCTGATTATTGCCTATAAAAACGGCGCACCGGTACGCCTGGGCGATGTTGCGACCGTTGAGCAAGGGGCAGAAAATAGCTGGCTCGGCGCATGGGCCAATAAGCAACAAGCCATTGTAATGAATGTTCAGCGCCAGCCTGGGGCAAACATCATTTCCACTGCTGACAGCATCCGCCAAATGCTGCCGCAGCTCACTGAAAGCCTGCCTAAATCAGTAAAAGTCAGCGTGCTTTCGGATCGTACAACCAATATTCGTGCATCCGTAGCCGACACCCAGTTTGAGCTGATGCTAGCGATTGCGCTGGTTGTTATGATTATCTACCTGTTTCTGCGCAACATTCCGGCGACGATTATACCCGCAGTCGCCGTACCGCTGTCGCTAATCGGCACCTTTGCGGTAATGGTATTTCTTGATTTCTCTATCAATAACCTGACCTTAATGGCGCTCACCATCGCCACCGGCTTTGTGGTGGACGACGCCATCGTGGTGATTGAGAATATTTCACGTTATATCGAAAAAGGCGAAAAACCGCTGACCGCCGCCCTGAAAGGTGCGGGCGAGATTGGTTTTACCATCATCTCTCTGACATTTTCGCTGATCGCCGTGCTGATCCCACTGTTGTTTATGGGAGATATTGTCGGGCGATTGTTCCGCGAGTTTGCCGTAACGCTGGCCGTGGCGATCCTGATTTCTGCGGTGGTGTCGCTCACCCTCACGCCGATGATGTGCGCCCGTATGCTCAGTCAGGCATCGTTACGTAAACAGAACCGCTTCTCGCGCGCCTCTGAACGGATGTTTGATCGCATCATCGCCGGGTACGGGCACTGGCTGGCAAAAGTGCTCAACCATCCGTGGCTGACGCTCAGCGTGGCGCTTGGTACGCTGGCGCTGAGCGTCATGCTGTGGGTGTTTATTCCAAAAGGGTTCTTCCCGATACAGGATAACGGCATCATCCAGGGCACGCTGCAGGCGCCGCAGTCCAGTTCGTTTGCCAGCATGGCTCAGCGTCAGCGTCAGGTTTCAGATGTCATCCTGCAAGATCCGGCGGTTGAGAGCCTGACCGCTTTTGTTGGCGTGGATGGTACCAATCCGGCGTTAAACAGCGCTCGTTTGCAAATCAACCTTAAGCCACTGGATGAACGCGACGATCGCGTGCAGAAAGTGATCGCGCGGTTACAGGAAGCAGTAAACAACGTTCCCGGCGTCGACCTCTATCTTCAGCCTACGCAGGACCTGACGATTGATACTCAGGTCAGCCGGACGCAATATCAGTTCACGTTGCAAGCGACTTCCCTTGATGCCCTCAGCACCTGGGTTCCCCTACTGTTGGAAAAGCTACAACAACTACCGCAGGTGTCTGATGTCAGCAGCGACTGGCAGGACAAAGGGCTGGTAGCCTATGTGAACGTCAATCGCGACAGCGCCAGCCGTTTAGGCATCAGCATGGCGGATGTCGATAACGCCCTGTACAACGCCTTCGGCCAACGCCTGATTTCAACCATCTATACACAGGCTAACCAGTATCGCGTCGTGTTAGAACATGACACCGACACGACGCCCGGGCTTGCGGCTATGGATACGATTCGTCTGACCAGTAGCGACGGCGGCGTGCTGCCGCTCAGCGCTATCGCCAGCATTGAACAGCGCTTCGCCCCGCTCTCGATTAACCATCTCGATCAGTTCCCGGTTACCACCATCTCGTTCAATGTGCCAGACGACCATTCGCTGGGCGACGCGGTACAGGCGATTCTGGACGCTGAAAAAACGCTTAACCTGCCAGCGAACATTACCACCCAGTTCCAGGGCAGTACGTTGGCCTTCCAGGCCGCGCTGGGTAACACTATCTGGCTGATTGTGGCGGCGGTTGTCGCGATGTATATCGTGCTCGGCGTGCTGTATGAAAGCTTTATTCACCCGATTACCATACTCTCCACGCTGCCCACGGCGGGCGTTGGCGCACTGCTGGCGTTAATGATTGCCGGCAGCGAACTGGACGTCATTGCGATTATCGGCATTATTTTGCTCATCGGTATCGTCAAGAAAAACGCCATCATGATGATCGACTTTGCCCTGGCCGCAGAGCGCGAACAGGGTATGGCGCCGCGTGAAGCCATTTTCCAGGCCTGCCTGCTGCGTTTTCGCCCGATCCTGATGACCACGCTGGCGGCGCTGCTGGGCGCATTGCCCCTGATGTTAAGTACCGGCGTAGGTGCTGAATTACGCCGTCCATTAGGGATTGGTATGGTCGGCGGTCTGCTGGTAAGCCAGGTATTAACCCTGTTCACCACCCCGGTGATTTATCTGCTGTTTGACCGTTTGTCGCTGTATGTGAAAAGCCGCTTCCCACGTCAGGAAGAGGAAGCGTAAATGAAATTTTTCGCGCTTTTCATTCATCGTCCGGTGGCAACCATTCTCATCTCTGTGGCCATCACTCTGTGCGGCATACTGGGCTTTCGTCTGCTGCCAGTGGCTCCGCTGCCGCAGGTGGATTTCCCGGTGATTATGGTCAGCGCCTCATTACCCGGCGCATCTCCTGAAACGATGGCCTCCTCCGTCGCCACCCCGCTGGAGCGCTCTCTGGGCCGCATCGCGGGCGTGAATGAAATGACCTCAAGCAGCTCGCTTGGCAGCACACGCATTATTCTCGAATTTAAATTCGACCGTGACATCAACGGCGCTGCGCGAGACGTTCAGGCCGCGATTAACGCCGCACAAAGCCTGCTACCAAGCGGAATGCCCAGTCGCCCAACGTACCGCAAAGCCAACCTTTCCGACGCGCCGATTATGATCCTGACGCTCACCTCTGATACGTATTCCCAGGGTGAGCTGTACGATTTCGCGTCAACCCAGTTGGCGCAAACCATCGCGCAAATCGACGGCGTGGGTGACGTGGATGTGGGAGGGAGTTCTCTGCCTGCCGTGCGCGTAGGCCTCAACCCACAAGCGCTGTTTAACCAGGGCGTATCGCTGGACGACGTGCGTAGCGCAATCGACAACGCCAACGTGCGTAAGCCGCAGGGAGCTATCGAGAGTGAAACCCATCGTTGGCAGGTACAAACCAACGATGAGCTGAAAACGGCAGCCGAATACCAACCCATTATCATCCACTACAATAACGGCGCTGCGGTGCGGTTGGGTGACGTTGCATCTGTGAGCGACTCGGTGCAGGACGTGCGTAATGCGGGGATGACCAATGCCAAACCGGCCATCCTGCTGATGATCCGCAAGCTGCCGGAAGCCAATATCATTCAGACGGTAGACAGCATCCGGGCTAAATTACCGGAATTGCAAACCCTGGTCCCGGCCGCCATCGATCTGCAAATCGCCCAGGACCGCTCGCCGACCATTCGTGCCTCGCTGGAGGAAGTTGAACAGACGCTGATTATCTCTGTGGCGCTGGTTATCCTGGTGGTCTTTGTCTTCCTGCGTTCCGGACGCGCAACCCTCATCCCCGCCGTCGCAGTTCCGGTCTCGCTAATCGGCACATTTGCCGCCATGTATCTGTGCGGATTCAGTCTGAACAACCTGTCGTTAATGGCGCTAACCATTGCCACGGGTTTTGTCGTCGATGACGCCATCGTGGTACTGGAAAACATAGCCCGCCATCTGGAAGCCGGAATGAAACCCCTTCAGGCAGCGTTACAAGGCACGCGCGAAGTCGGTTTTACGGTGCTCTCCATGAGTCTGTCGCTAGTGGCGGTGTTTCTGCCGCTGCTGCTGATGGACGGCCTGCCGGGGCGATTACTGCGCGAATTTGCCGTCACGCTGTCGGTTGCCATCGGCATTTCACTGCTGGTGTCGCTGACATTAACGCCGATGATGTGCGGCTGGATGCTCAAATCCAGCGCCCCGCGCGAACAAACGCGTAAGCGGGGATTTGGTCGCATGTTAGTGGCGCTGCAACAGGGCTACGGCACATCGCTTAAATGGGTGCTGCGCCATACGCGGCTGGTGGGCGTGGTATTACTCGGCACCATTGCGCTGAACATTTGGCTCTACATTTCCATCCCAAAAACCTTCTTCCCTGAGCAGGATACAGGCGTATTGATGGGCGGGATCCAGGCTGACCAAAGCATCTCTTTCCAGGCGATGCGCGGCAAACTGCAGGACTTTATGCAGATCATCCGCGACGATCCGGCAGTGAATAACGTCACCGGCTTCACCGGCGGTTCCCGGGTCAATAGCGGGATGATGTTTATTACCCTCAAGCCACGCGGTGAACGCCATGAAAGCGCTCAGCAGGTGATCGACCGCCTGCGCGTCGCGCTGGCAAAAGAACCGGGCGCGAATCTGTTTCTGATGGCGGTGCAGGACATTCGCGTTGGCGGACGCCAGGCCAACGCCAGCTATCAGTACACACTACTGTCCGACGATCTGGCGGCGCTGCGTGAATGGGAACCTAAAATTCGCAAGGCGTTAGCTGCCCTGCCCCAACTGGCGGACGTCAACTCCGATCAGCAGGACAATGGTGCGGAAATGAACCTGATCTACGATCGCGACACCATGTCGCGTCTGGGAATCGATGTTGCCGCCGCCAACAGCCTGTTGAATAACGCTTTCGGACAACGGCAGATTTCGACAATCTATCAGCCCATGAACCAGTACAAAGTGGTGATGGAGGTTGATCGACGTTACACCCAGGACATCAGCGCGCTGGACAAAATGTTCGTCATCAACAATGACGGTAAGGCGATCCCGTTATCGTACTTTGCCAAATGGCAACCGGCGAATGCCCCGCTGTCGGTGAATCATCAGGGCTTGTCTGCCGCTTCAACCGTGTCGTTTAACCTGCCGACGGGCTCTTCACTTTCTGAAGCAACGGAGGCCATCAATAGAACGATGACCCAGCTTGGCGTTCCCTCGACGGTTCGCGGCAGTTTTGCCGGTACGGCGCAGGTATTTCAGGACACCATGAACTCGCAGGTGATCCTGATTATCGCCGCCATCGCAACGGTCTACATCGTATTGGGCATGTTGTATGAAAGTTATGTTCACCCTCTGACTATTCTGTCCACACTTCCTTCGGCGGGGGTTGGGGCCTTAATGGCACTGGAGCTGTTCAATGCCCCGTTCAGCCTAATCGCCCTGATAGGGATCATGCTATTAATTGGCATTGTGAAGAAAAACGCCATCATGATGGTCGATTTTGCGCTGGAAGCGCAGAGAAACGGTAAGTTACAGCCGGAGGAAGCCATTTTCCAGGCCTGCCTGTTACGCTTTCGCCCAATAATGATGACCACGCTGGCGGCGCTGTTTGGCGCGCTGCCGCTGGTGTTATCCGCAGGTGATGGCTCCGAACTGCGCCAGCCTTTGGGGATCACCATCGTCGGCGGGCTGGTGGTGAGTCAGCTCCTGACGCTGTACACCACGCCCGTGGTCTATCTCTTTTTCGACCGTCTGCGTCTGCGTTTTTCGCGTAAAAATAGCAAACCGGTAGCCGAGTTATGACAGAACTTCCCGACAGCACCCGCTGGCAACTTTGGATTGTGGCATTTGGCTTTTTTATGCAGTCGCTGGATACCACCATCGTCAATACTGCGCTTCCTTCGATGGCCGCCAGCCTCGGAGAAAGCCCGTTACATATGCATATGGTCATTGTGTCATATGTATTAACCGTTGCCGTAATGCTGCCTGCCAGCGGATGGCTGGCGGACAAAGTCGGCGTGCGCAATATCTTCTTCACCGCCATCATCCTGTTTACGCTTGGCTCGCTGTTTTGCGCCTGGTCCGGCACGCTCAACGAACTGGTGATGGCGCGCGTCTTACAAGGCGTTGGCGGCGCGATGATGGTGCCGGTTGGCAGGCTAACGGTGATGAAAATCGTCCCGCGTGAGCAATATATGGCGGCGATGACGTTTGTCACGTTACCCGGCCAGATTGGCCCATTGCTGGGTCCGGCGTTAGGCGGCGTTCTGGTTGAGTATGCCTCCTGGCACTGGATATTTTTGCTGAACATTCCGGTTGGCATTGTCGGCGCGATAGCAACGTTAATGCTGATGCCCAACTACACCATGCAAACGCGACGCTTCGATCTTTCGGGATTCGCAATGCTGGCGGTCGGCATGGCGGTGCTAACGCTGGCGCTCGATGGCAGTAAAGGAACCGGCATCTCCGGTATCACGCTGGCAGCGCTGGTTATCTGCGGGGTGTTGGCTATTGCGCTGTATCTGAAACACGCCCATCGTAATCCGCGCGCGCTGTTTAGCCTGAATCTGTTTCACACACCAACCTTCTCGTTAGGCCTGCTCGGCAGTTTTGCCGGACGTATCGGCAGCGGTATGCTGCCGTTTATGACACCGGTGTTTTTACAGATTGGCCTCGGTTTTTCACCTTTTCATGCCGGGCTGATGATGGTCCCGATGGTGCTCGGCAGTATGGGCATGAAGCGCATTGTGGTGCAGGTCGTTAACCGCTTTGGCTACCGTCGCGTACTGGTTGCCACAACGCTTGGCCTGTCGCTGGTCAGCCTGTTGCTGATGACCACCGCGCTGCTCGGCTGGTATTACGCCCTACCCTTTGTGCTGTTCTTACAGGGAATGGTCAACTCAACGCGTTTTTCATCCATGAATACCCTGACGCTAAAAGATCTGCCAGACGATCTCGCCAGCAGCGGCAACAGCCTGCTGTCGATGATCATGCAATTGTCGATGAGTATCGGGGTGACTATCGCTGGCCTGCTGTTAGGTATGTTTGGTCAGCAGCATATCGCTATCGACAGCGGCAGTACGCATACCGTCTTTATGTATACCTGGCTGTGCATTGCATTCATTATTGCGCTGCCCGCCATTATTTTTGCCCGCGTGCCGAACGACACGCAAACTAACGCGGTGATCTCACGGCGCAAAAGGAGCACCTGATGAAGTTCTGGCGGCCCGGTATCACCGGCAAACTGTTTCTGGCGATTTTCGCCACCTGCATTGTGTTGCTGATCAGTATGCACTGGGCCGTACGCATTAGCTTCGAACGGGGCTTTATTGACTATATCAAACACGGTAACGAGCAGCGTCTGCAAATGCTCAGCGACGCGTTGAGCGAGCAGTATGAGCAGCATGGCAACTGGCGGTTCTTACGCAATAACGATCGTTTTGTGTTTCAGATCCTGCGCTCGTTTGAACACGACAACGACGATGATAAACCCGGTCCCGGCATGCCGCCGCACGGCTGGCGTACACAGTTTTGGGTTGTTGATCAAAACGCTCGCGTGTTGGTCGGCCCGCGCGCTCCGGTCCCTCACGACGGTATGCGCCATCCTATCCGCGTCAATGGTAGCGAAGTGGGCGCCGTGATTGCCTCTCCCGTAGAGCGCTTAACGCGTAATACGGATATCAATTTCGACATGCAGCAAAGACGCTCCAGCTGGCTTATCGTCGCGCTTTCTACGATCCTGGCAGCGCTGGCAACGTTTACGCTGGCACGCAGCCTGTTGGCCCCGGTCAAACGACTGGTGGAAGGCACGCATAAACTGGCGGCAGGCGATTTCACCACCCGCGTTGCGCCGACCAGTACCGATGAGCTGGGCAAACTGGCGCAAGACTTTAACCAGCTTGCCAGTACATTGGAAAAAAACCAGCAGATGCGGCGAGACTTTATGGCCGATATTTCTCACGAACTGCGTACACCGTTGGCGGTGTTACGTGGCGAGCTGGAAGCCATTCAGGATGGCGTCCGCCAGTTTACCCCTGACTCCGTAACCTCTTTACAGGCCGAAGTCGCAACGCTCACCAAACTGGTGGACGATCTTCATCAGCTCTCCATGTCCGATGAAGGCGCGCTGGCCTACCAGAAAACATCGCTGGATCTTATTCCCCTGCTGGAAGTGGCAAGCGGCGCATTTCGTGAACGCTTTGCCAGCCGGGGATTGACGATACAACTTTCTCTCCCGGACAGCATGACGGTCTTCGGCGACCGGGATCGTCTGATGCAACTGTTCAACAATTTGCTGGAAAACAGTCTGCGCTACACCGATAGCGGCGGCGGGCTGCATATCAGCGCTGAACAACGTGAACGCATGGTGTTATTAACCTTCGCTGATTCCGCTCCAGGCGTGAGTGAAGAGCAGTTGCAGAAGCTGTTTGAACGGTTTTATCGCACCGAAGGCTCGCGTAACCGCGCCAGCGGAGGTTCCGGCTTGGGGCTGGCGATTTGCGTCAATATCGTACAGGCGCATAATGGCCTGATCCGCGCCGCCCATTCGCCTTTTGGCGGGGTTAGCATTACAGTAGAGCTACCGCTTGAACGCGATTTACAGAGAGATGTATGACAGAGTTACCCATTGATGAAAACACGCCGCGTATTCTTATCGTGGAAGACGAACCCAAGCTGGGACAACTGCTTATCGACTATCTGCGAGCGGCAAGCTACGCACCTACGCTCATCAGCCATGGCGATCTGGTGCTGCCTTACGTGCGTCAAACGCCGCCCGATCTGATCTTGTTGGATCTGATGCTGCCCGGCACCGATGGCCTGACCCTGTGTCGGGAAATTCGCCGTTTCTCTGAAGTCCCTATCATGATGGTAACCGCAAAAATCGAAGAAATTGACCGTCTGCTGGGACTGGAGATTGGTGCGGATGATTATATTTGTAAACCCTACAGTCCGCGCGAAGTCGTCGCTCGCGTGAAGACGATCCTGCGTCGTTGTAAACCACAGCGCGAACTGCAACAAATGGATGCGGAAAGCCCGCTGATCGTCGACGAAGGTCGTTTTCAGGCGTCGTGGCGGGGGAAAATGCTCGACTTAACGCCTGCGGAATTCCGCTTACTCAAAACGCTGTCACATGAGCCGGGAAAAGTGTTCTCCCGCGAGCAGTTGCTTAACCATCTGTATGACGACTATCGCGTTGTGACCGATCGAACCATCGACAGCCATATTAAGAACCTGAGACGCAAGCTGGAGTCACTGGATGCGGAGCAGTCATTTATCCGCGCGGTATATGGCGTAGGGTATCGCTGGGAAGCCGATGCGTGCCGAATTATGTAATCAGCGATAGCCCAAGCGATATCAGATAAGGTGGAGCGACCACCAGGTACAATGACTTTACCTGCCCGCCCCTCAGCGCTACAATGCCCGCCCTTAATATGGGGGCACTCCCCTAACCGCCTCATTGAGTGAGGCGAGTCTGACCTGTCATCAGAACGAGATAATTATGTTTAAACCGGAACTCCTTTCCCCGGCGGGAACGCTGAAAAATATGCGTTACGCTTTCGCCTATGGCGCAGATGCTGTCTATGCGGGCCAACCGCGTTATTCACTGCGCGTACGCAACAACGAATTCAACCACGAAAACCTGCAGCTCGGCATAAATGAAGCCCATGCACTGGGCAAAAAATTCTATGTGGTGGTTAACATCGCCCCGCACAACGCCAAGCTGAAAACCTTCATTCGTGATCTGAAACCGGTGGTGGAAATGGGGCCGGATGCGCTGATTATGTCGGACCCGGGACTGATTATGCTGGTGCGCGAAAACTTCCCTGACATGGATATTCACCTGTCAGTGCAGGCTAACGCCGTCAACTGGGCGACGGTCAAATTCTGGAAGCAGATGGGGCTGACCCGCGTGATCCTGTCTCGCGAGTTGTCGCTGGAAGAAATTGAAGAGATCCGTATCCAGGTGCCTGATATGGAGATTGAGATCTTCGTTCACGGCGCATTGTGTATGGCCTATTCCGGGCGCTGCCTGCTCTCTGGTTACATCAACAAGCGCGATCCGAACCAGGGCACCTGTACCAATGCCTGCCGCTGGGAATACAACGTGCAGGAAGGAAAAGAAGATGTGGTGGGCAATATCGTACATAAGTACGAGCCGATCCCGGTACAAAACGTCGAACCCACGCTGGGTATTGGTGCGCCGACAGATAAAGTCTTTATGATTGAAGAAGCCCAGCGACCAGGTGAGTACATGACCGCGTTCGAAGACGAACACGGCACTTACATCATGAACTCGAAGGATTTGCGTGCTATTGCCCACGTTGAACGTCTGACGCAGATGGGCGTGCATTCGCTGAAGATCGAAGGCCGTACCAAGTCATACTATTACTGTGCACGTACTGCGCAGGTTTATCGCAAAGCCATTGATGATGCCGCTGCCGGCAAACCGTTCGACCCGCAACTGCTGGAAACGCTGGAAGGTCTGGCGCATCGGGGTTACACCGAAGGATTCCTGCGCCGCCATACGCATGACGACTATCAGAACTACGAATACGGTTTCTCCGTTTCCGAACGCCAGCAGTTTGTTGGCGAATTTACCGGCGAACGTAAAGGCGAACTGGCAGCCGTGCTGGTGAAGAACAAATTCACCGTCGGCGACAGCCTTGAATTGATGACCCCACAGGGCAATATCAACTTTACCCTTGAGCAGATGGAAAACGCGAAAGGCGAAGCCATGCCGGTTGCTCCGGGCGATGGTTACACCGTGTGGATGCCGGTACCTGAGGATATCGATCTGAATTATGCCTTGTTAATGCGTAATTTTGCCGGTGAGTCCACACGTAACCCGCATGCTAAGTAGTTAATTACGGTTATTTTTCAGCGATCGGAAGATTCTTAGAAATCGATCACATACCGTTTCGTTCATTAAGGGTATTATCCCACCCGCTGAAAAACATAACCCATAAATGCTAGCTGTACCAGGAACCACCTCCTTAGCCTGCGTAATCTCCCTTACGCAGGCTTATTTTTTGCCTGTAATTCACTGAAATAAATGGATTTATTTCGATCAATGTCCACATATCGACCACATCGACTATTCAAACCCCGTCTTAACGGGGTTTGAATACTGTAATGGTGAGTTTATGGACGGAGGTAATACTCGGCAATTCGAAGCGCTGAAATGTGCTTTTCATGGATCATGTCGTTCCCGCATCCGCATTCATTCTCACATGGTTCTCGTACCCATACACCATCGCTATTTTTTCGGTAGAACCACCCAGGACGAAAACCTACGTTTTGCATGTACATCCCTGGGTGAACGACAACTAATTCGCATACTTCAATCAGGTCAGTCTCATGGCATATGATTCCAATTCCCTTCTGATACACGGCCTGAAAGTCTTTATTGACATGTTTTATTAGTTCATCTATCTCAAAAGCGACGTAATTTTTTCCTTTAAGAAGCCGCTCTATCTTTGGCAAGCGCAATGGAGAATTGTCATTATCTTTACCAAAGAGAATTATGCTGGGTGAACTTATCGTAACGCCGCCTGTTAATTCGCCTCTCATCGTTTCAATAGAGTCAAATAGCTCAGCTATTTTCCCACCACGATAGAAAGCAACACTAGGGCAAACTTTTTTCACATAACTATCATGATATTCAGGTAATTCAAGTGACCGCTTGAATACAGGAATATCTATATTTGGATCTCTTAATTGTTCAATTTCCCGCCAAGGTAAGTCTAATAACTCCTTGAGGATAGGATCCTCCGTAACTGACGGAAATAAGGAGTTTGTATCAGTGATTGCATTCAATGCGGCATATTGTTTTAAAAGTGAACGACTAGCTTTTATCTGTGCAATAAAGCAATTTTCTGGAACTGGCTTTCCATATAGCGGCCCCAGTAACCAAGCATCTTGGGCCTGCATTCTGGGTCGGAAACCCTCAATTTCAATATCAGAAAGATCAACCAAACCAAGACGAGATGCTAGTGATTTATCTAGAATGTAGAGATATCCATCTCCATCTTCATAATAATACCATACCGCTTTTTTTATCAGCCATATGGGGTTTTCATGACAGTCTTCGCACATGTCTATCTTTGGCGGTGGAGATGGTTTTATTGATAGTGAAAATTTATGGCTCGCAAACCAAGCGGCAACTGCTGGGTTAGTGGTACAGTCAACATAGAATGATCTCCATCCATAGTGTTGTAACAGTGCCTGTACATATTCCAGATCATTTGCGTGGCTACCAATTACTCCCTCAAGCACACTTGCAGCATAGCTAATCCACTTTATCATCTTTGACTTGTTACATTCATCGCGATCAAAAGAAGCAAGTACGGATGGCACCTCCTGCTTACCATAGAGAGAGTTTTGACCTCGAAATAATACATTGTTACCAAACTGTGCAATTACAGCTTCCAGCTCACTAATAGTTCTGACCTCAAATTGTTCCAATTCTTCCCTCTCCCCTGAATTCGCAATCATGGCATCTTGCACGCAAAATTTATGAACACCGACTCTAGTACTATGTTAACAAATGTATCAGAAGCTTCCCCTATCATTTGATTTAGCCATCGGAAAACCGTCACAACCATCACACCCCACAAAAACAACACTTATCCATATGATTTAGCTAAATAAATCTTGTGATGGTAAAACCATCACAAAACGTAACGTAAACCGTCACACCCAATAAATTCAGTAAGTTATAAAACAGAGTTGTGATGATTTAAGACCGTCACACTGTGATGCTGTTGTGATGGTTTCGTGATGGTTTTCAATACCACTATTTACTTATATATATCATATAGATAGATACTATTTTTAAATCTTGTGACGTTTGTGATGGTTTTCCGATGCCCCCCCTAAATTTTTGAAAAAATCAGAATCGGTCAGAAATCACCCTGATTTGTTGGTGGTTTTGTATATCTAACTGTTAGTGACTTGAGCACTGGAGCGTCTACGTTAGTGCAGGTATGGCAATGGTTCAGGGCTGTGCAAAGTATTTCAGTTCCGCATTCCACTGCCATTCCACGCCAGAGTACGCCAGTTAAGGCCTGGATACTTACACGCTCTTACGTGATCCCGCTGCGGTCGTTACGTAAAAAGTCGCGTGATCGCTGTTAATCCCGCATGTAATCAGGCTCCGATATTTCTCACCCATAGCCGGCAATCGCACAAAAAATGAAATCCTTGAAATCTGTTTCACACATTTCAGTTGGCGAACCACTGCCAAAGCCCCAGCGCTGGCGCGGTCTGCCGATGTGTTTTGTACCGCCGGAAAAACTGAAATCATTCACAACACGAAAACCGCAGGCGGGTGCGGTGTAGCGCCGTTTTCGTCACTTCCTCCGTTATTTCGTCGCGGCAGGCTGCGTCAGCGCCTTGCTGCGCTTCTGAAGTTAATCAGGTTGGGATGAACGGGTGCAGATAATTGCGGCGCTCAGGATGCGTCTGGTGAGGTCTGGGAGTGGGTACAAAAAAGCCCGCATTATGCGCGGGCTGATGGGATGATCAAGCGATTATTTTCTGGTACTTACGCCGGGTCTGTCCGGCCTTCTCTGCCGTCTGTGTGAATGCGCCGGCATTAGTTGGCGTACCTACGCTGGGGTGTGAATGGCTCGCACATTGCTGCGCCAGCTCTGCCAGTAAATCAATGGTGTCCAGCATCATGGCCAGCGTGTTGACGCTCTCACTGCCAATATGGACGGTTGGTCCCATGATCTGCTGACCGCCCGCCGCCACAGATTTACGTAATGCGGCAATCTTTTCAGTCAGGGTTCCCCCCACATCAACATCCACGGCACCGGCTACTTTCGTGGATTGTTTGCCGGTAATATCGGTTTCGTCATTTCCTTCAATGCTGGCCAGCCTGTTGCCTTTCACGGCCTGGCTATAATCACCGGCACTGACCTGCTGAATGGCTCCGGCCATCAGGGTGGAGGTACCCAGAACCGTGGTCTTATCCGTGGCTTTAACCGTTGTTTCACGGCTGACCAGCTCGCGCTGTTCCGTATCGGCTTTGACCGTCCGCGCCATCGATGTTTCGCTGATGGTCTGATCGGTCTGCCTCACCCAGTTGCCAGCCTGGGTAACACGTTGCGACACTTCCGCCCGCTGCTGTTGCAGCTGCTCGCCGGGTTTAACATCCGGCAGGCTGGTACCATCCGGCAGCGTCTGCCTGATAAACGGTTTATCCGGGCGTCCACCGGTAAACGCAACTTCAACCAGCGTCCCTTCAGGCGGGAACTGAAACATACCCGAATCATTACCGGCCATAGGTACCGGCAACGGCACCGCAGAATATACCGGCGTCTGGTTATCCGGGTTGCCGTCTGCATCAAGCAGCTGCACATCAACGGCATAGCGCGGCCGGAACGGATCGGAAAAATTACCACTTTTCACGGCCTCGCTGGGTGCCACCACTCTGGCCAGTTTTGGCAGATGCAGCCCGGAAGCCAGTTCCGGGTAATGGCTTTCAATCTGGCGTTGTGCCGGGGTTTTCTGTAATGGCTGACCTGTTGCGCAGTTTCTGGGTGTCCAGGTGACGGTCATTGTGTCATTGGTCAGATGAACTTTGGTCACGCGCTCCCCGTTCAGCTCGACACCCGGCCGCAGACTCTGGATCACCGGCAGCGTAATGGAATTACCGCCAGCCGCCTCCTGGCTGAACTCTGCCGGGATATCGACCGGACGACCGGCAAACATCGCTTTTTCCGCGCCGCCCACATACAGGGAACCATCCGGCAGCTGGTACCAGATGTAATCCGGTATACTGAACGCCCTGCCCAGATTATTCAGCAGCTGATAACCCGTGCCGTTATGGGTGAAATGGGGGATCGGTTTATCGCTGTAAGGAGCATCCGGCACACTGACAGCTATTCCGCTGTTTTCCTCCAGCCAGCTGGCTACCTTGCGCAAAGTGGGATGCTGAAATGAACATGGCCACATCCTTTCAAATACGCCGACCAGCTCGCGCACAAACAGACGCTGAAAACCGTTTTCGGCGGGTTGTGCGCGTTCCACGTAGCCGGTAAACCAGCGCAAAAGGAGATCGGAGTATCCCACATCCAGCCGCACCAGTTTCCCGGTGTAATCCGTGGCGGTCTGTGCGGTGATAAACCCCCGGCCGCAGCTGTTCAGCTCCAGTACCAGGCTGGCATCCGCCAGGTGAACTTCATCCGTTGAAAGGTACAGGCGTTTAACTGGTTTCATCATTAACCCAAAGCATCATTGACGGGTTTAAGCACACGTTTTTCAAACCACGTCAGTTTTTCTTCATCTTCCCCGGCACTCTGGCCACCAGGCTGTCCCGCATTACCGGCCGTCTGTTTTTTGGCTGACGTTTTGCCTGTTGCCCGGGCTTCCCGCTTTTCCTGCACGCTGATATGTTCTGCCAGCGTAAACGTGACCAGCCAGGCCATTTTCCCGTCCTGCTGCGGGGCATCAAGCGTCCCGCTGAATGTTGCCTCGCGAAAATTCACGGCTCTGGCCACTTCATGCGCCACGCGGTATTTCTGGCGGTTGCCTCCGGCATCCGTGGCGCTGGCCAGTTCAAAAATACGCTTCAGGATCTCCGGGCTTTTAAACGGAATTTCGCCACTGATACGCAGCTCTTTCCCTTTTGCCCCCTGTTCTGATTTGGTTGTGGCGCTTGTCTGGCCGGACTGGTCTTTATCCTGAAACTGCTGCGATACGGTCACGCGCATGTTTTTCAGCTGGATAGCCTCTCCATTAAGCGCCAGCGTTGGGATCGAAGTCATGAATCATTCCCTTTATTCCATCCAGATTGTCACCGACCAGCATCACCGCCGCAGTGTAGACGGCTGACGGTTGCGGGATATCCTTTACCAGTTCCAGCAGCGTGGTGGCCGTATCGCCGGTGCTGGTGAACACCCACGCCCTGGCACTTTTTCCCTGCAAATCATTCAGCCCGCTGGCCACATCACTGATCAGGCTGTCACGCAGCTGCGCGAACTCCCCCATTTGCTGCTTTAATCCGTCCAGGCTGAATCCCGCACTGGCCGCTTTTTGTGCCTGGCTGACAGCCGCCGCAGACAATGCCGCCCTGCTGGTTGGCACAGACAGCGGAATAGCCACCGGCAACCCCGCCCCGGCTTTAGCGGGGATTTGCATTTTTTCGATGGCCAGCGCCGCAGCGGATTGTGCCAGGCGCTTGACCTGCGTGAATGCAGGTGCCGGGAAAACATCCACCAGACCGTTGAGGCGGGTCATAAAATTCTCATGCGTCTGGCCTGTCACCATCATGATCATCACATCGGCCTTCCCGCCCGTTCCGGCCAGCCTTTCAGCAAGATAGCGGACGGCATTCACCGGGCTGAGATATGCCCCGTTATCCGTCTGCTGCCCCAGACCATTTATCCACGGATGCGCCGGAACAATGGAACAATTCAGCGCGGCCAGTGAGTCAGTAAACGCCAGACGCGCTTCACGCCACATCAGGCACCTCCGGCCAGCTAATATCAGGCGCATCATCTGGATTTATGCGGTTAAGTAAAACGCGGTATTTTTTCCACGCCAGCAAAAGTGCCGCTTCTGCTTCTGTTGCAATATCAAGATCAACTGCGTCCTGTAGGGGGGCGATTTTTGATGCCGCCAGCGTCAGAAGACTTTCTTTTTGCTGCGTCACCTGCGTAATCTGCGCTGTTTTTTCTGCGTCAGCATCATGCACCCATTTTTTCCCGTCCCATTTCATAAAATGGCCTTCTGGGGCAACGGAAACAACATCATCCGGTAGTGCGCCTAACTGGTTAATTGTGGTTGCTTCCCCCGTGTGGATGCTGTAGACAATCTTCCCGCGATGGTCTTCAACCAGTGACCATTTATTAGAATCAGAATTAAATACTGCAATAAACCCCTCCGGCGCTGACGGCGGAGCAATATCGGTACTGAAAGCAGGCAATCCGGTATTTGCCGGAATATAACCATCACCCTGACCAATAAATTCATTCGTCGAAGATGAAAGGTTATAGATTGTAATTACGCGGTTGGAATCGGTCATTTTAAAAGCCATTATGCAAGCCTCACTAAGTAATTAAATGCGGTGTTTTTTACGGTGTTTTCTGCATGACCAGACGGCGAAACAGTTACGCCGTGGCTGTGCGCACCAATGTAGACAGAGTGGGCATGTGATCCGATACCAACAACGTGGTCGTGCGCACCAATACCAACAGAATGAGCATGATCCCCACCGGCATAAGTTGCCTGAGTTCCCGCTCCGCCAGCCCACTGACCACCTGCCCCCACTTTCGCAAACTGCTGTGAAGTATTGAGATAATAAACATCTACTGCGTGGGCGTGGTTGCCTCCGTTGTTTGTTGTTTTCGTGCCATAGTCAAAAGCCGAAACAGATTTAGTACCGTAATCAAATCCGGTGGTGTCACGGCTTCCGAGGTCGGTAGCTGCGACCGTTGCGCCGTGGTCGTGTGACTTGATACCGTCCAGTTCCTGAGACAAAACCGCGCGGCCATCAGGCCTGCCCTTTATTGTCTGGCCTCGCATATCAGGGATAACGCCGGATGGATACGCCACTGCCAGCAACGGATAGACTGATTTATCAAAAGGCTGTCCCTGCATTAAGGCGTGAGCGGGCGGAACGGTATCGGATGGCCACGGAATCGGCGCGCCGACAGGAAAAGCATCATCGGGCGTCCACGTCGTCCAGGGTTGCGTAGAATATTTGCTCCGCGAATAGCTTCGCGAACTGCCGTACACGCGATAAACCTGCGTTATCCCTGCGCTTCTTAAAACCATCAGGGAACCGGCGTTATTTTCCGGGTAATGCAATGCTGCGCTGGTATTTGCATTTGCTGACTGAAAATACAGTCCCGGTGACTGGTAATTATCCAGATCCTGACCCGGACCAATTTCAACACACTGACCATCAAAAATATCCTGTGCCGTGACACTGATATCACCGGTCAACGGATGTCCGTTAACCTTCCTTTCTGACGGAACGCGACCATTTGCATTCTCATTCACTGCTTTTAATGCCTTTGGCGTGGTGGCCAGCTTTTCGGAATCGCTGTCTGTTGCACTGCTTAACTGCACAAACCCTTTTTCAGTGGTTGAGGCATCAGGATGATTTCTGGACTGTTCATGCTTTCTCAATGCATCACTGGCCTGTTGTTCGTTCAGCGTCCCTTTTGGCCGTAAATCCGTGATATTGCCATTCACATCAATGCTGGCCACGGCAAACACATAATGCTGAACGCCGTTCTGCACGTAATCCGTCAGGTTTTCCGCCACGGTGATTTTGCACTGGGCATTCCAGACACTGGTAAGCGATCCCGTCCAGCACACATCCAGCCAGACTTTGACCGGTTTTGTTGTCACGGTGATATTCTGATTGTCAGCCAGTGATGTACGCAGCCCTGCCACATAGCCGGTGCCTTTGGTCACAAAGAACTGATTGCCCGTTTTACCGACCAGCCAGCCATCGCCAAAGAATGCCGCAGCGCCGTAAATATCCGCATTTTCCAGGCGCTGACGCTCATCCATTCCGGCCATACGCGCCGTGAAATCAATCTGCCAGGTCTCAGCCGGTGTATTAATCCCGGTTTCGGTCTGTGCGCCGTTGTACTCCATCAGAAACGAACGGGTAAGCACGTTCCCCTGTTGCCCTTCTGCTGTTTTCAGTTTTTGCTGTAAGGGCGCATGAACAATCATGGCCAGGGTGCCGCTGGCCTTGTTCAGCAGCCCGATCCAGTTAAAACTGAAATCGCCCACATCCGCGCCCAGCACGGCGGAATACACCACGCCGTTTTCATTCACCACGCCAGTGCGGGTAACAGGCTGCCGGTGCACAATCTGCTCCACTGGCGGCAGTGCTTCACTGCGATCAACGGGAATATCCGGGTTCAGCCCTGGCGCATTCGCAAACACAAATTCATCCAGTAACACCGGCTCGCCGGTCGCACCCTGCTGCGCTTTCCAGTGTTCAAACGCCAGCGTGATAGCTGTCTGTGACATAAAAAACTCCTTACAAACCTGCGCTGAATGTCGCGCTTCGGGTTTCCGTCCCTGCTAACGAAGCCGGATAAACCACATATTCCCCCTGATCCCATCCGGCTCTGATGGCCATTTTTTCCGATGTGATCACCTCAAACTGATAGCGGCGGCATGTTCTCCCGTACTGCCGGATTATCTGGATAAGCAGCTGCGTGTTGTCCGCTATCTGGCTGTCTGTCACACGTACCAGGATCACATCCCAGTCAATATCTGGCTGGCGCTCCCGCAGCTCCACATACCCAATACCCAGCCGTTCAAAGATGTTGATAAATCCCTCAACGGAACCGGCATCACGGGCATTTACAAAGGCATACGCCACACGCTTACGAAACAGGCTCAGTGGCTCACCATCAAAGCGGGTTATGTCCCGGTCATACGCCAGCAGGTTAAGTAATGCCGGTGTGCAGGTCAGCGGATCAAACTGGTTCAGTGGCCAGGTTATCCAGCCGTAAACCTCCGCCCAGAATCGCCGCGCTGTTTTCAGCAGCTTGTTCGGCTCCCCCTGATTCATCCAGGAAGGAAGCACCATCCCGGCCAGCTTTTTCATGAACTCATTCATTCTCAAGACTCACTACCAGTGACTTCAGACGTGGCACATTCAGCTCACTGGTAATGTCACCCAGTGAAAAGGACAACGAATCCGCCAGTGAAAACGTTTTGTGGATCTCCCGCCCCAGCTGAGAAAACGAGAAGCGCGAATACGGCCACGTCTTTCTGACGTCAAAATCAGCGTTTTCACGGAAAGCACAGCGGATCATGTTTTCAATGCCGGCCTTCAGGCTGTTCCGTTCATCGTCTGTCAGGTTGGCCAGATTTCTGACATACACCGTCACGACCAGATCGTGACGGGTTTCCGGCATGGCGTAACACTGCATATCGTCGCCGTGGCCGTGATGCCCCTGCGTGTTGATGTAATCATTCACCGCATTCACAAACGGCGCGGAAGTCACCCCGCTGTCCAGCAATAAATAGGCGTTTGCGGTACCCGGTCCCCTCGGCGCTTCATGCTCAAAGAAAATCCGGTCAATACTCAGCCCGGCAACGCCGGCAATCATTGAACGGTAAACCGCATCCGTGTGGTAATTGCCCACCAGGTTGAACTGGTTGCGGCAGCGTTCACGCAGTTCATCATCACTTTCCTCATCGGCACCCGGCACTGTCAGCCAGTTTTCCTCACTGGCCACATGGCTGATACCATCCACAGCCACAGGCAAAATGCGGTAATACCCTGGCGCAAGGTTATAGGCTCCCCCGGTGCCGGTGGCTTTCACCGGTAGCAAGGCACTGGCCGTGCCAGAAGGGATCACCACATCGACCGTGGTCGCCAGTTCGTACACCCTGCCGTTAATACGTTCGGTCTGGATAACCGTCCCGGCCTTCACCGTCACAACGGCTTTGGTATCCTCCTTAAAGAAGCGGATCACACCCTGTGCAGCGCTGGCGGGTTTCGCCGTCACGTTCACCGCCCAGGCCAGCAGACGCAACATGCTCCCGCTGGCCGTGGCCACAAACATATTGGCCAGTACCGTGGACACCAGAACCTCTTTCAGCCACATCACCGGTGCAGTCACAATGGCTGTGATTAAGCGCCAGAACGGTGACATACGGGATGTGTTGGTGATAATGCCCTCCTCAGCCGCAATCGCATTAAAGCGATCCCGCACTTCAGATTCCGTCACCGGCATCCCGCTGGTTTTCACCACGTCTTCAAAATCAACCTGCGGTTTTTCCGTCATAAATCCACCTGATATGAAAGCGTGCCAAAGTCGTATGTACTGGCAGTCACCCAAAGGCGTTTCTGACTTTCTTCATTGATTTCAACTGTGCCAGGCACTATGCGTTCATCATTTTCAACCAGTAATTCAAGCTGGGTAAAAATATCTGCCCTCAACGTCGGGCTTCGCTCCGCAATTAATTGCGTTGCCAGTCCGCTTTCAATAATGGCGTGCACAATGTCCTGCCCGATACTTTTACGGTTATTGCATAATTCAGGCTCATGACCTGCATTCAGTGAGAAATCACCATTATTAATAAGCAGGTCAATATAAAGAATTTCACTCACGCATTAAGCTCCTGCCATTCCATTAGCTGGGAGGGTGAAAGTGCTTCTTTGGTATGAAAATGCACTTCACCAATTTTACGGCTGTTATCCGTCACTGATTTAGAGTTACTGTTTATCGTTTTACTGATACCACCGCGATCCACATCCTTTAACTTTCCACCTGTTGAAAGTGTATTGGCAGTCAATGTTTCACGGGTATTTGCAGTATGGTTGTTCTGTATTAATGAAGGTGCCACCCCACCTGTAATTTTATTTATTTCCGGCGAAACGGTTGTGGACAGGTCAATATTGACGCCCGGAATTTTATTCAGTTTTTCTACAATCCAGTTCCACGACTTCAGAAATCCGCTTTTAATGGTCTGCCAGACGTTATCAAACAGGGAAACAATCCCGCTGGCCATCCCGCTTAATGCCTGTGAGGGTGAGAACCCGGCCAGTAGCGCAATAAAACTGTTCCAGCCGTCTTTAATCCACTGCCATGCAGCGGAGAACACGCCGGCAAGCCATTCCACCACGCCCGCCACCGCCGTAAACGCTGCGGTATTCATCACCGCCGCTTTCACATCATCCCAGTGTTTAATCAGCAGGTAACAGCCCGCAGCCAGCAGGGCTATCGCCCCGATGACCAGCAGCACCGGCCAGCTCATCAGATTGATACCAATACCGGCCATAATCGCCGCCATGCGTACGGCCAGCAGCGTGCCACGAAGGAATTTAAGCGTGATGTTCCATGCCGCGACGGCTTTTGAGGCAATCCAGACAGTGGCGGTGTATATCTTCGTGACTGAAGTCAGCGTCTTCCAGAGAGCAATCGCGCCCAGCTTGATAAGTTTTGAGACGCCCAGAACGATATTCGCTACCGCGCCGGCAGCAGCAAACCCCAACAACGCCATAGCCGCATAACCGATAACACGCGCAATGTTGGGAAACAACTGCATCCAGCGGGCAAAGGTCTGCCCCATGTCGGCCAGGCGATTCAACACCGGATACAGGACAGGGATCAACGTCAGTCCAATGACGGTCTGAATCGACTTCAGGATCTGAACAAAGCGATCCCACGGTTTCACCAGTTTCCCGGCCATCTCCTGTGTACGCTTCAGTCCGTCAGAACCGCCCAGCTCAGTGATATTACGTTGCAGTAAGGCCACATTGCCGTACAGGTGCTTCACCACCGCCGAACTGTCACCAAATGCCGCATCCAGCTCCGCCTGGGCTTTCAGGTTCCCTTCCAGGCTTTTGCCATACTTGCCCTGTAACTTGATCAACATTTCAGGCATGGACAGCATTTTGCCGGTGGCATCCGTAAAGGACAGCCCCAGCTTTTTACCACCTTCAATGGCTCCGGTCATGAAGCCTTCGTAAGCGCTGCTGGCTTCCGTTCCCAGCGTTCGGTTAAGCTGCCCCAATACGGCCAGTTGTTCATCCAGCCCCACACCGTAGTTGGTACCCACGCCGCGCGCACCTTCCATCAGGTCTTTGATGACGCCCATTTCAGTACCGAAGACCTTACGCATGTACACCATTTTTCCGGCCAGTTGTTCAGCAAACTGGACTTTACCCAGCCGTGCCGCCTCGGCGGAAAAGTTGCCGTACATCTGCCCCATAAACTCGGCGGTGTCGGCGGATGTTGATTTCAGTGCAAACGCCAGCGTGTTGGCGACTTTCGTCACCTTCGGCAGTTCATTCCCGGTCAGGCCGGCAATGGCGGTGTTAATACTTTCCGTGGACTGGACAAACTCCACCGCGCTGGCACCGTAGGTCATACTGAACCGCAGCGCATCACGCTGGACGGCCTTTAAAGCCTGATCATCAATGCCTTTTGCGGCTGCGTCATTCAGCGCGTCATACATCTCAATAGCCGGCGATAACGCCCCTTTGATGGCCATCCCTGTGCCGGCTAAAGCCAGCGCACCGCCCCCAATCTGCGTAAAGGCCGCTTTCGATTTTTCAGCAAAGCCTGTGACACTGCTCTGCACCTGCTTTAACGGGCGCGTCAGTTTATCAATCAGGCTTAATGTAAAATCTAACTGTTTCATCCTGAACCTTTAAAAGCGGTGCTTATTCCGTTAGCAACCGCTATACGCGTATTTTCCCAGTGGCGATTATCCAGCCAGATAGCGGCAGAAATATCATCCACTGAATCCTGACCGTGCGGTAAATAATGACGCCGTAAAATCAGATATTGTTCGAGTCCGTTCTGTTCAATTGCCCGGACTCGCTTTGTCAGTTTTTTACTTCAATTTCCAGTTCGGGCGCATAAATCTCATTAATTTTCCCGGCAAGCTGAAGTGCTGCCCCCGGACGTTTAAGAATATCTTCCAGTGCTTCTTTACATTCGGGTACAACAATGCGCATCAGATAACTATGGGCTGGAGCCACTTTATTATCCATCGCCATTTCGTTGATGAATTTATTATAAGCCGTCTGATTTGGTTCAAAGGCAATATCTTTTTTACATACAACCAGATTAATTTTTTCCATAAATAATATTCTCTCTTAAATTAATTTCATCAACCAGCGTGTTATGACGTGCAGCACATTGCCCGTATAACTCCAGATAAAGTGTCAGTAATTCCGCCGCATCTTTTCCCTGCGTGCCATTCAGACGCGGCAGCTGCGTGGCACATTTAGTTTTCAGGTTTTCCTGATAACGTACGTTCGGTACTGGTGACGGCATCGTTGTACATGCTGACAAAATCATCAGACAGGCACTTATTGGTAAACACCGGCTTAACCACTTCCGTACGGATTTCACGCGGTGGCGCATTTTTCAGTGCCTCCAGTTTGTCTTCCAGCCGGCGACCAGAAATGCCGGCAATATCAGCCAGCCGTTCCCCGGTCGCGGTGGCCGCTTTTGAGACGGTCAGATCGATGCTGTCCCGTTGCCAGCCGGCCGTTTTCCAGCCGGCTAAAAATGCCAGAACAAGGGTGAATAACCAGCCTGACACCACGCGATCCATCAGCGCACCCCGTTGTGTTCCAGGCTGAAATGATTACCATCAGGACGGGTTTTAAAGCGTCCGCCCCAGCTCCCGCCCAGCGATTCCCAGTATTCCCCCAGCGGCAGATAATCCTCCGTGCGGGTTTTATATTCGCCCTTCACAAACAGATTAAAATCCACGGCCAGACGCTGGGTGTGCAGACTGTTGGAAATGCCGCTGCCCTTCTTCGCGTTCAGTGCCGCCTGTTCAGGCGTCCGGTACGCCTCACCGAACGTCAGCCACATCCCATTGGCGTTGGCATACTGGATCAACAAAGCAATCATTGATGTAAACCGTTGTTGTTTCTCGCTCAGCGTCATTTCCCTGCCCCTTTATCAAAAATCCCTGTAAAGCCACGTTTGCGCAGCCAGGCTTCCACCACGTTCTGCCCCAGAATGCCCAGCGCGGAACCAAAGCCGGCCAGCGCAAGTGGGTGAATATCCGGGACAAAATACAGTGCCACGCCGGCAATCAGTGACAATCCGCTGCCGACAATGACACGCCCAGTAACCAGCCGAAGGGTGATCGGCTCGTCGCTGTTGAGTAATTTCCCCAGTGCAATCATCGCCCCCATGACTGCCAGTGCAATGAACCCTTTTTCATACTCCTGCATCCCTGCTGCCTCTTATCCAATCAGGTTTTCCGTGGCTTCCGCTTCCAGATACGGCACCCCGTTGATGTTGACAAACTTCGGACTGGTCACGAAATATTTGATTTTGTGCGTGGACACGCTGCCACCCTTCGGATCACCATCCAGAACGCTGTTGAGCTGGAGCTTGTTCCCGAAGGTTTCCACCTTCATTTCTTCGCTGCCGGCTTTGGCGTAAAAAAGGAAATCCACCGGGGGAATGCCCCTCCATGAACCCGCTGAACGGGCTTTGGCCGTCAGTACCTGAAGCACTTTTGAGCTGACTTCAATTTCCCCTTCGGCGGCAACATCGCCGTCAACATAACCGTCCGGGACACCGCGTGTCTGGGCTGCGGCGCTGTTGTCGGTGATATCCAGAGAAATTTTTTCAATGTGGATCAGGTCGCCGTCCACGTAGACGTCAAAGGACATCCCTGAAATACGTTTGGTCATGCGCTGGCCTCCAGACTCGCATCCAGTAACAGACTGATGGTGATTTGCAGTGGTACTTCATACGTACGCACCACAATGTAGATATCCACCGCCTTTTTGTTCTTCCAGACAATGGTCACGTCACCGTCCTGCGGTGGCTTCACTTCGCCCGGAAATGACACGCCGTTAATACTGGCCGCCGTGGACATTTCACGCAGCGGACGGGCAAACAGCGTCTGGTGTGCGGCAATACTGCCCGGTGTACTGTTCAGTGAGCGATCGGCAATCTTACCGATGGCCAGCAGACGGACACGACGTGCAGCCTTATCCACAATACGCAGCGTCTCAATGGACTGATAATCACCGCCCTCAACGTCCAGCGTGCGACCGTCAGACCAGTAAAAGCCGTCATAGTCCGGGTACCACATCGGCACGCTGTAGCGCTGTGCCTCCAGCGCCTGAAGGGTCGCCAGCTCCAGCGTTGCCCCTGCTCCATCTTTCGGCAGTTCGTCACTGCCCAGGCTCAGTAATGGTCCGGTTTTTACCCGCGCCGGACTGTCAGCGATGGTAACAGCGCGGTTACAGAGGCGACCGGCAAGCACACCCGGCTCATTCCCCCAGAGGCGGGGAACCAGCTTCACCGCTTTTTCCGCGATCCCCTGCTGGAGCGTGGATAAACGTGTCAGGTAATCCGCCTGTGTTTCGTCTTTCTGCATTCCCTGTACGGCCAGAATGAACCACACCCAGCGACCGTATTTTGCAATCAGTTCAGATCGCAGCGTTACCGCCTGATTAATCTGCTCTTTTGCCGCCACATCATCAGACAGCACCACACCTTCCACCGAACAGGAAACCTGTGCAGCTTTGACGGCATCAACCCACGCCCCCGGCTCACTGTCAGCGGCCAGCACATGGATAAATCCCCACCAGTTCTGCCCGGCGTTCGCCAGTGCGGCCAGAACATCGCTTTTTAACGGGCTGTCCCCCTCACCCAGCAGCGCATCAAAATCGCTCTGTGCATTAACTGCCTGTGTTTTCCCTACATTTTTGGTTCCCGTACCGATAAACAGCAGCGTGCGTTCCACTTCCGTGGTTTCACCCAGCAGCTGATTTACCTGGTTTACGGTCACAATTGGCCAGGTCATGATCTCCCCCTGATATCCTGCGCGTTAACATCCCAGCCGAACCCGATAGCCTGAAGCTGTCGCGCCAGCGCTTTGTTAAAATCATCCTGACCGATCCCCAGAAATCCCCTGGCAGGTAAATCAATCTGCCAGGATGTTTTGACCGGCTTGTCCTCCAGTATCCGGATAAGCAAACCTGCCTGTCTGGCGGTCATTTTTTCCTGTATTTCCTTATATCCGGGCTTGCGCCAGCGCTTGCCGCGCCTGACTTTATACCCGGCCTTACGCAGACGTTTCGCCTGTCGCAGTGATGCAGGTTTATCCCCCTGTTCACGGCCTTCCACCTGCTTGCGGTTGACGGTCACGCTCATGCCATTTTGCTGGACATAACCCACCACGCCGGCAGGCAGATTTCCCTTCGCATTCCGGTAATTACCACCGGTCAGATACAGCCTGACAGACTCCGTTTCCGGCATTTCACGGATGCGGATAAGTTTCGGCATATTGCGCAACATTTTGCCTTTACGCCGGGTCTGTCTCCCCTGCCACTTATCCCCCTCCGGTGACTGCTGATTGCGCACATTGCGCTTTGCTGCGGCTTCCACGCCGTATTTCGCCATTCGCCACAGCAGCCGGCGACGTTTGGCAGGAGGCAAATCCAGCTTTTTCAGCGCCTCCTGTAACTGGCGGAACTGTTCGTGGTTCAGTTCGCCATTTATCATTCCTGCCCCTCATTGACGGGGATCACCGTCACCTCATCCGCCGTCCAGACTTCGGGATTTGCCAGCTTCCAGCGCTGGCCATCAAACGGGATCTGACCTTTGGGATCGGGGATCAGATTCAGTTCCTCCACCATTGGCAGCGTCACCACCATGATGGCGGTTTCCTGGTCGATGGTTTCGATATCAAATTCCGGCAATTCGGCATCAATGCCGGTTTCCTCAAAGAGCGCCCGCTCATCCTGGCAAAGCCACGACATAAACAGCGCCATCAGGATTTTGGGATCGTACTCTCGGTAGGGATAACGCTCCCACGTCAGCACGGCGTTATAGCGAATGATGGCAATGCGATACTGCCCCAGCCCGGTGTCACGCTGTGCCGGGATGAATGCGATTTCATCCATCTGGCTGTCAAATCCCTGCATTGCCCGTTTGGGCATGTTCGCAATGAGAAAATCCGTTAACTCGGTGAGCTGGCTCATATCATGGCCACCGTGATGCGTTTCAGCCCTTTAATACGCCGTACTGCCAGCGTGGATTCCGCTATCAGACTGGATCGGGTTTCATCGCTTTCCTGCCCCGGATGGCTTTCACGGCGACCAACAGACGCAAATTCGCCCATCAGGTCAGCTTTGGCGCGGGCAAAAACAGCCTTGCGGTAACGGGCGCACAACAGATTTTCACCGTCAATTTCAACGCCTGGAACGTCCGCCGCGCTTGCATGGCCACTGAGGCGACAATCTGCCACTACCCTGACCAGATCATCATTGATTTCACCGGCTGCGGTCAGCAGCGCCTGACGGATGGTGGCTGCGTCGATATCGGCAGGAATAGCACGCTGGGACTGAAAATCCTTCACGCTCAGGTCTGGCCAGAAGCCATCATTCGTCAGAATGGCATCATCAAAATCAATTGCGGTTCCGCTGAACATCCTGTTCCTCCGGAAAAAAGCGGGCTGGCCGGTTTCCACGGGCGATACGCTGATGCGATCCCCTCCACCGCGCCCGCTTTCGGGTCGGTAGTCTTATTCGCCGCTGGCTGCGGCCTGAATCTCGCCTTCTTCAAACCACGAATCAACCGCACGGCCATCAGCAGCCTGATAGTGGATCAGATACTGATTGCAGCAGTGGGTGTATTCGGCACGGGCTTTCACATGCCCTTTCTCACCGCTGACAGAAATCTTCACTGCTTGCCCAAGTGAATGTTTAAACCCCATTTTTGAACTCTCCGATGACTATTTTTCAAGCGCCCGCAGACGGGCAGCGATACGCTGCAACATCGTGCCAACGCCACATTTAGGGTCGAATCCCTTCGCCTGCTCCAGCAAATCCTTCGCCCGGAGCAATACATCCCTGTCTTCCGTTGCCGCTGCGCGTGGCTCTCCGTTCTCATCGCGTAGCAGGTGCAGACCGGCAAACTTCACGTATTTGGCCTTAATGACCTCATACACATTCCAGTGCTGCATAACGTTTCCCAGCGTACGGCTGAAATACGGCTCCACATCCTGCCCCTGTGCGGCTTCCGTCTCCGCCCAGGCCAGTACCGTATCGGCCACAAACACCGGGAACGCACTGCCGAACGCGGCCGGGGTTTCCTGCCCCCGTTCGATGGCCACATCCGCCCAGTCCAGCGCCTGATCGAACTGGCCGGTATCAAACAGCCAGACGACACACCAGGCAAAAACGGGATTCTGATGCGTACTGTCACTTTCCAGCCAGGTTTGTGCGGTCGGCATCCAGCGGGGCAACAACACATCACGTTTGAACTCCATACGCTCTGCACGGTTGCTAATCGCTGCGGCCGCTGCCACATCCTTTTCCAGCGCGGCAATCTGGACATGCAGACTGGTTTCGCTGTCAAGCGACTGCTGCTGACGCAGTAACCGCTCCGCCTCTATACGTGCACTGTGTCGCTGTGCCGGTGACAGTTGCATCAGTTCCCCCTTATGCGCCCGCTGAAACCGCGCCGATTGTCACCGCGCTTTCATCAAATGCGGCATACAGTTCCGGATATTCCACGGCATAACCTTCATTACGCAGATATTTGTTTTCATACTGCTTGCGGTCTTCCACAAACTCCGCTTTACGCTGACGTGTGCCGCGCTGGGTGTAGATGTGCAGGTTAGGCAGTGTGGTAACAATCATGCGCTTGCCAGGCATAAACGGCGGAACATAAGCCGTACGGCCGGCGATACTGTCAGACAGCAGCTGTGCGGCAATCTTTTCAGTGGGTTTATCGGCTTTCTGGTACAGACGGAAAGATTCAGCAGCTACCAGGTCAGCCCCCACCAGAACCACCAGACGCGGGTCATTACGGAACTGTGCCGGGATTTTGGCGTTGATAAGGTCGGATGCCATTGCATCGAGTGACACATAATCGCCTTTACCGTCACCATCAAGCACAACCGCATCAGTGACAATCTGCTTACCGCCATCCCATTCTTTAACGATCTGGTGCCAGCCTTTGTTCACATCTTCGCCGTTCGGGTTCTTTTCGGCATCCGTGGTGTCTGCAACAGATTTACCGTTGAAGCCGATACGCAGCATATCCAGAGCAAACGCCTGATTGGTGAACTCCTGAACGCGCTGGAAAAACTCGTTTTCATCGCCGGCGTTTGCCCAGACAGAAAGCAACTGCCAGGTCATTGCAGCGCATGAATCCGTCTCAACCAGCTTGTAATCATTACCGCTGACGCCCACTTTTTTACGGAAACGGCCATCCAGCACACGTCCGGTATACAGGCCAGAACTGCCGACCGGTACCACCTGCCCCTGTAACTGGTCAACATCAGCAACCGTCAACAGATTCAGGAAAGATGATTCTTCCAGCAGCGCATTGCGCAGACTGGTTTCTTTGGGGTCGGTAAGTGCATACCAGCGACTATCCGGGCCAGAACCCGGTCCACCGTATGCCACCTGAAGCCCAAAGTGATAATTGTTCAGATACTCACGGGCTTTTACATTTAAGTGCATATTCTTTTTCCTTAAAGAAAAGTAGTGTTATCCCTTACAGGAAATTGAAGCCTTTATTGCCCTTGCTGAATTTCTTGTCCGGCAACTGGGTGACTTTGTTATTCAGCTTGCTGAAATTTTTCACCAACTCCGGCAGATTCCCGACCAGACGTGCAAAATCTTCGGTATCCACGACTTCCTTAACGGTGTCCACATCGTCCTGTACATTAGACATGGCGGTTTCAATTGCCGCCACACGGTCTTCCAGCGCGGCCAGCGCATCAGCCAGCGCCTGCATGGCATCAGACGGTGCGGCTTCTTCTGGTGGAGTCTGCTCCGGTTCTTCAATGCTAAAAAAATGGCGCCAGCCCTTTTTCGCTGTCTTTGACATTCCCTTTTCCTTTTTAAATTCCCTGACTTCATCAAACGCCAGCGGCTTATATGGTCCGATGCGTTTTCCTTTGGTGCGGCTGAAACGTAGCCGGGTGGTGCTTACGCCGGCCGGGCTGTCAGTAATGGCCAGCCCCTCAAGATAGGTTTTGCCGGTATTTCTGAAATTTCCGTCCGGTGTAAACTCCGGTGATAAAAATAAAAGCTGACCTTTTGCATTTGCCTGAAGCAATGCAATAGCCGGACACAGACGGGCATACAAACGCAAAATACCTTCATCATCCCGTTCGGCTTTTACTTCCAGCACTTCCCCCATATTCCCAAAATTACGGGTATGTTCCGGCCATAACAGCGCGGTATATAAATTGGGGTCATATAATTCTGCGGCATCAAGTAACCATTGTTCCTCAATGGTTCTCTTATCCACCGTTTCACCCGCAGTGGCGATACAAATCCAGTTTGTTGCCAGCTGTGAACCTGACATATTGCCTCCCTTCCTGCTGCGGTTTTCAGTATCGCCAATTAAATTAACCGCCGCATTCACTTCATTTCGGATATAAATAATTAGCCGAACACATCAGAAACAAAGCAGGATTTAATAAAGAAACGCCCGTGCATAATGTGTGCATGGCTAAATACTCAGAAGAATTAAAAGGCGTTGCGCGGGCGCTTTATTTAAAACGTTATACCCCGCAGGAAATTGCCAGTGAATTAAATCTGCCTAACAGACGCATAGTCTATTACTGGGCGGAGAAATATTGCTGGGCGGAATTACTCAGCCACGAATCAACCGAAGACGCATTAAACCGCCGTATTCAGTCGCTGACATTACGTGAGGGGAAATCGGAGCTGGAGTTGCGGGAGCTGGACAGCCTCGTTTCTCACCTGGTGAAACTGCGTGCACAACACAATAAGCATCAGGAAAAGCTGGCAGAAATTAAGCACAGCGAAAGTGATGCGCCGGCGTCCCGTCAGTCCGGTGGCGACGAAAAGCCCCGTAAACGTGGCAAGTACAAAAAAAATGATATCAGCGGGCTGACGCAGGAAGATTTCGACCGGTTCGCGCTCGAGCACCTTTTCGGCTACCAGAAACACCTTCGCGCCAATCTCAATCAGCAAATCAGGAACATCCTGAAAAGTCGCCAGATTGGCGCAACCTGGTATTTCTCAATAGAAGCCTTTGAAAATGCGGTTATGACAGGCGATCCGCAAATCTTCCTGTCCGCGTCAAAGGCTCAGGCTGAAGTGTTCCGCAGCTATATCGTCAACATTGCGGAGCAGTATTTCGGCGTGGAGCTGACAGGCAACCCCATCCGCCTGTCCAACGGCGCGGAGTTGCGCTTCCTGTCCACTAATAAGAACACAGCCCAGTCATACAGTGGTCATCTGTATTGTGATGAATATTTCTGGGTACCCAACTTTACAAAATTAAACGAAGTGGCCAGCGCAATGGCCACACACGACAAATGGCGCACCACCTACTTTTCAACTCCCAGCAGCAAAACACACCAGGCTTACCCGTTCTGGACAGGTGAAGAATGGAAGCGCGGCGACAAAAAACGCGCACGCGTGGCGTTTCCAACAGAGAAGGAGCTGCGTGACGGTGGACGGTTATGTCCTGATGGCCAGTGGCGCTACATCATCACACTGGAAGACGCGATTGCGGGCGGGTTCAATCTGGCCAGCATCGAAAAACTGCGTAATCGTTACAACCGCGACACCTTCAACATGCTGTACATGTGCGTTTTCGTGGACAGCAAAGACAGCGTTTTTTCGTTCTCCCATGTGGAACGCTGCTGTATTGATCCGGATATCTGGGAGGATCATGACGAAGACCTGCCCCGGCCATTCGGCAATCGTGAAGTATGGGCAGGCTATGACCCGGCTCGCAGCGGCGACACCTCAACCTTTGTCATTGTCGCCCCGCCGATAGTGGCCGTTGAAAAATTTCGCGTACTACGCGTATTCCACTGGCAGGGAATGAACTGGAAATGGCAGGCGGCACAAATCAAAAAACTGTTTAGCCAGTACAACATGACTTACATCGGGATTGATATCACCGGGCTGGGGAGTGGTGTCTTTGAAGATGTGCAGCACTTTGCCATGCGTCAGGCGGTGGCTATCCGCTATGGCGTGGAAACCAAAAACCGCCTGGTGATGAAGATGATCGACGTTATCGAAGACAACCGCGTGGAGTGGGACAAGGAGAAAACTGAAATCGCCGCCAGCTTTATGACCATCCGCAGAACGTCCACGGCCAGCGGTAACGCCATGACGTTTGTTGCCGACCGTACAGCTGAAACCGGCCACGCTGACAGTTTCTGGGCTATCGCCCATGCCATAGACAACGAACCATTAAACTTTGAAAACCAGCGCAAATCACGCTGGGGTAACTTAGGGAAAGCAGCATGAAAAAACGGAAATACAGGGAACGCCGCACCGTTACCAAACAGCGCCATATGAGCCTTATCACGCTGGGCAAGCCAGAACCCATTCTGACGACCGGCACGAACTATACAGACGTCTGGTATGACAATGAGGCGGAACACTGGACGCTCCCGATTGACAGGCTGGCACTGGCACAACTGGTGAACCTGAACGCGCAGCACGGCGGCGTGCTGTATGCCCGTCGCAATATGGTGACAGCAAATTATGATGGCGGCGGCCTGACACATGAGCAACTGGGCGCGGCCGTATTTGACTGGCTGACGTTCGGTGATGTGGCCATTCTCAAAGTACGTAACGGCTGGGGGGATGTGGTTGCACTGTACCCGCTGCCGGCGCTCTATACCCGCCAGCGTAAGACCGGGGAATTTGTTGTACTTCAGCAGGGTGAACCGGTGATTTATCCGCCTGAAGATATTATTTTTCTCAGGCAGTACGACCCGCAACAGGCTATTTATGGTCTTCCGGATTACATCAGCGGCATCCACTCCGCCCTGCTCAACGGTGAAGCCACGATTTTTCGCCGGCGTTACTATCACAACGGTGCTCACACGGGCGGTGTGCTCTATTCCAATGACCCGAATATGACCGATGAAGTGGAAGAAGAAATTATTCAGAAGCTGGAGCAGTCAAAGGGGATCGGGAATTTCAGCACCATGTTTGTGAATATCCCCAAAGGTGATCCGGATGCCATCAAATTTATCCCGATTGGTGATATCAGCGCCAAAGATGAGTTTCAGAACGTGAAAAGCATCAGCGCTCAGGATGTACT
This sequence comes from Citrobacter freundii complex sp. 2025EL-00176, assembly GCF_053309355.1. Classification (NCBI taxonomy): domain Bacteria; kingdom Pseudomonadati; phylum Pseudomonadota; class Gammaproteobacteria; order Enterobacterales; family Enterobacteriaceae; genus Citrobacter; species Citrobacter freundii complex sp. 2025EL-00176. The sequence continues at coordinate 193,490 of NZ_JBRYHT010000002.1, forward strand.
GACCGCGCACCGTTTCCCGGCCGGTCTGGCCGGAATTATCCCCACGAACGGGGCAGTAATGGGGGATATTGAGAAAGCGGCCAAAACATACCGCAAAGCGGAGATTTTACCTATTCAGCGCATGTTCACCGCCGCAGTGGAACAGGAAAGTGATGTACCACCCCACCTGTACCTTAATTTCCTGAAAGACAGTGAGCTGGAAGGTGATTAATGTCTGCAAAAAGGCTAAAATATCATCGTTTTCCAACTTCCGGAGCGATGGATATGCGGGTAATGAAGGTTTACTGTCCGGTATGTGAGGCAAGGGCTGTTATCAAAAAAACAGCCAGAAAACACAAGGAGCTGTCTGATTTATATTGCGCCTGTACTGATGTTGAATGCGGTCACACTTTTGTGATGAATATGACGTTCTCACATACCATCAGCCCCAGCGCCAAATCCAGCGATGCGTTGATCGCCACTATCTGTAACAGCCTTGATATGCAACAAAAACAGCTGATGCTCAAGTTTCTGAGTCAGGACGGTACTGCACTGGCATAACAAATGGCACCGATACCGGTGCCATTTGTTATCTTTTTATCTAACATAAATCCAGCATCAAAATTTATCTTTCATATTCACTTTTACAACGAAAACTCTTTCGTACAGTTATTATAAAGCAAGACATAATTACATTCATTACTTTAACTTATCAAAAACCATTGCACATCACACTTCTCTTTACATCCCTATTTATATTTCCTAAGTTTGTAATACAATTACCTTTCAAGTTTCAAGATTACAATCACACAGTGCTTAAGGAAATATAAATGACTGTACGTCTTACAAAAGTAAATATAAATAACTTTAGGTCTTGCAAGTCAACAACCGCTGTTCTGCGACCTTTCACTGCATTAGTTGGTTATAATAACGCAGGAAAATCAAATATTATTTTAGCAATAAAGTGGCTTTTAGAAGGTTCAACAATTTCCAGTGAAGACATGTATGACCCAAGAAAACCTGTTTTTGTTGAAGGAGTTATAGAAGGTATAACTGAAGAAACTCTAACGTTACTGACTGAAGAAAACCAACAAAAGATAGCACCTTTTATCATTGATGGGAAATTGAATTTCTTAAGAGCACAAGAAATTGACGAAAAAACAGGGAAGACAAAAAAAAGCCTTGATGTATTTGATGGTACTAACTGGAAAAAGAATCCGGGTGGGATTGATGGAGCAATATCCAACATATTCCCTGAACCTATACACATCCCTGCAATGTCTGATGCTGTTGAAGATGCAACCAAATACAAAACATCCACTACTATAGGCAAAATCCTATTAGCAATAGTCTCTGAAATAAAAAAAGAGCATGAGGAGAAATTCTCTAAAAACATTTCCGAAATAGGAAAGTACCTTGCACATGATGGCGAAAATAGGTTAGATGGTCTAAATACCATAGATTCTGGTGTTAATAATAAAGTTAATAAATTCTTTCCAGATGTAAGCGTAAAACTACACTTCCCAACCCCTACACTCGATGACATATTTAAATCAGGAACGTTAAAAGTATTTGAGAACCGTGAAGATGGCTCTGTCATGCGAGACATAAGTAGATTTGGACATGGGACACAACGTTCTATTCAAATGGCTTTAATACAATACCTTGCAGAAATAAAGAAAAAAAGTGAAGACACTAAAAAGTCAAATACGTTGATTTTTATTGATGAACCTGAACTTTACTTACACCCATCAGCAATAGATTCTGTGAGAGAGTCACTTGTTTCATTAAGTGACTCAGGTTATCAAGTAATTATATCCACTCACTCAGCAAGTATGCTTTCAGCTAAACATGCGCCAAATGCGATCCAGGTGTGTAAAGATGCTGATGGAACCATTGCTAGAAAAACCATTTCAGAAAAGATAGAAGAACTATATAAAACTTCTTCTCCGCAGTTACATTCAGCATTCACTTTATCAAATTCATCTCTTTTCTTATTCTCTGAAGAAGTATTATTAGTTGAAGGAAAAACTGAAACAAATGTCTTATATGCTTTATACAAGAAAATAAGAGAAAGTGAACTTAACCCAAGTAGAACTTGTATAGTTGCTGTTGATGGGAAAGGGAGTCTCTTTAAAATGGCTGACGTGATAAATTCAATTGGAATCAAGACTCGAATACTTGCTGATTGTGATTTTCTATCTATCGTCCTTCCAACCACTCACACTGAAAAACTCAGGGCTGAATGTGACAATCTATTAACTGCCTTAAACTCAATTAAAAACCCGGCTTCACTTCAACTAAAAAACCCAATAACATCAATTGAATCATTTAAATCCAGTTCAAGTAAAGATTTCATTTCGATATGCAATCATGAAGAAACCAAAGAATATATCCACGCCATCCATCAAAAACTAAAAGATGAAGGGATATATATTTGGAAATCTGGCGATATCGAACAAGTGTATGGATTTGGTAAAAAGCAAAGTGAATGGGATAATCTTTTAGATTGTTTATGTGATGACACTAAAGATGCGAGGGGAGTTATCAAAAATTATGACGAAATGGAAGATTTTATAAACTGGATTTAATTTATTATAATTTATCCCGACACATAAACTTAATGTTTTATGTGCCGGGATAAAACTTTTAAATTGCTAATTTTCTCTTCTAAAAATCCAACATCGAAATGTTTCTGGCATTCTTTGCATATCCCCTTTACCACGATTATGACGCTCACTTACTGCGCTGCGCGTGGTGCTTTGTCTGATGAACCGGCGTTCATTACCGTTTTTAAGCAGCTTTTTAATTTCCGTTAAAGTGAACGAAATCCGCTGCCGGTGAGCTGCGGCGACTTCCTCAAGATGGTTAAAGTTAACCGCAATTTCATTTTCATCTGAGGAGTGATTGACACCATAGGGTGCCAGTTCATCCAGGTAATCAAACAGCTCCCAAAACTCCTGTACCATCGGGTGATCCTTTTTAAGCGCCTGACAACGTTCAATGGCCAGCGCGGTGATGGCTTCGCGCGTTTTTTCTATGCGTTCTACCGGTACCGGCACAACAAGCGCAAGCGCCTCCAGCAAGCCCACAAGCTGAGCGTGATTCTTTGCAATACGGATATGACGAATATTGCTGTTAGACTCCAGCGCATTCCTAGCACGCTCATACCCCTTGCCAAAAGTTTGCATGATTTCTTTTTCACGCATGGTGGCCAGCAGTGTGAATCCGGATACCTGGCTAACTGGGAGTTGTTCCAACCGCTCAGCAGCGTGGCGCGTCTGAATAGACTGCCCGCGTTTGTCGGTATATATATGGATAATACGCTCCAGAAACGCCTTGCTGCCGTCTGTATCAGCGTTCTGTGCAATCACAATACTGCCCCTGAAAGGTGGTTCGTATGTCTCGTTATTGTTGGATTTTATCCCCACAGCACGGGAAGCACGGCCGTTATACAATGATTTCAGTTCATCCCAGTCAAAAGCGCGTTGCTTGGCGTTATCCGTGGTACGATCGCCTTCGATTAACACAACCGGCAAGTTGCCGACCTGGGCAAAGTTACGCCCACGCGCTGCGGCCGTGGATTTAGAAGGATCAAAACCTTCGTATTCTTCACGGCCGGCGAGCTTCCACAGAAATTCAATCAGTGTGGATTTACCTGTCCCCGGTTCACCCACGATTTCCAGAAACGGGAATGACTTATCGCGCTCCCGGATTTGTTCAGCAAAAAGCGACCCCAGCCAGAATGCCAGCGCCACGTACCCCTTTTCACCAAATGCCGTCCAGATATCGTCAATCCAGCCCGTGGTAAATTCATTCAGCTTTGGATTCAGATCCAGCGATGGTGTCAGGCTCAGGCTTTTTACACTGGCGTGATTGATTTCAAAATAGTCTTCATCGTTCATCTCATACAGCCGGCCATCGCACACGGCCACACGGTTAAACAGCCACGCTGAATAATCTTTGTTGTAGCCAATAAAGTTCTGTGTCTTAACCTCTTTTATTTCAGGAAGCCGCATCTGGATGAACTTATCCAGTTGCTTGGTGCTGCCGGTGTATACCGCCCCTTTGGCGATATGCAGCAAACGTTTCTTAAACTCGGCGGAGCTGGTGAGCTGGTTCGCCGTAAAGGTATCTTTCACCGCTGGCCGGTTCGGCATATTGACCTTAACGTAATACCAGGACTCGTCAGTAGGTTCAGAACGCTGGAAATAGAGCGGAGTCAGCCAGCAGTTAGCTATTTCTGTCACGCCGCCAGATTCTTTCACAGCCCGTTCTTTGGCTTCCCAGTCCTGGATAACTTCGGTACCGGTATTACTGATTCGTTCATAGGCTCGCATGTACCTGTCCAGATCCAGTTCAAACCAGTACATGCGGGAATTGTGTTCAAAATAGAACGAATGCCACTCATTATGTTGATGCATGAGCAGCGCTTTTTCAGTCGGGCTTTTCGCCAGCAGAATATCGCCATAGTAGCGATAATTTTTGATGTCCGATTTGCTGAACCGGCCACGCAGCAACAAGTCATTCCAGTCCAGGCTGGAGGATGATTTCACCGGCTGCGCCGCGCGAACTTTCCAGCCGGCATCCTCACTACGGGCGGCGAACGCCAGCGTATGCTTTGTGCCGGCTTTATCACCATCAAATGCCCATACAAGGCGTGGGCGCGGTTTTTCGCCCAGTTCTTTGGCCAGCATATCCAGTGCGGCCAGCGGGTAGTTGTTACTGCTCAGTGTGGCAACCGCGGGTAAACCTGCCTGGCAAAGACTCAGCGCATTAAATATCCCCTCAGTGATCCAGATTTCGTTCACTTCCAGCAGATTGACAGAAGGTGGCACCCACCAGTGACCGACATAGCTCCCTTTAATATTGGCTTTTTGCTTACCAAAGCGTTGGGGCTGGTCAATAATGCGCTCCCACGTAGCACCACATGACAGCTTAAATTTGACTGTTGCCGATCCCATGCCATCTTTAACAAACGCGCCCTGGGTGAAAATGCCTTTCAGTGGTTCTGTATCCAGCCCTCTGGCCTCACGCAAATACGCCTCAGCAGCTGCGTGTGGGGTTTCCGGCGTGTCCTGATACCGCTTAGACCAGTCCTCAAAAATATCCGGGTACAGCTCTTTAACAACGACCTGATGGCCGCAGTTATTTTCGCGGCCACACTTCAGAATCCAGGGCTTATCTATGCTGGTGAATAATTCGCGCTTACGACACTTAGGGCATACACCCTGCTGCAAATACTTATCCCGCTCTTTAAACTCAAAATCCGGAACAAGACGGCGCACAACGTCCTGTTGTATCGTTGCGTTCATATATAATCCATGTGTGAAATGATGAATAAAAGGCAAAAACTATATTCTGTACTGCTTGTTATATCTTTCATGCGTCATTAACTCCCAGCTTCTGCCCTTATCCTTACTAAGCAAACGCCAGCGATAGGAGACATGAACAGAGAAATAATGATTTGGTTTTATAACCTGATAAATCTTTTTGCCGTTGTAATATTCTGTCAGCGCTGAAAATGCCTTGTTAATGACACTTTCACTTGCATGAGAGGTCACCTTCAGCATAGTTATTTCACACTGGATATTTTTAATAAATACATCCAGACATAAGAGACAACCTTCACTTGGTGAACAGCGTCATCTAGCGAATGGTGAGGAACCCCTTCAAACTTGATAATTTTATTGATATTCAGACCTAATGTTATAGCCAATTGTTCAACTGTTCTTACATCACGGTCATTCCAGAAATTCCAGAACGGAAAACGATAGCCGCACTTTTCGATTGCATGCCTAAGAATTACATTATCAAAACTTGGTCCCTTTCCCCACACCTGTAGAGTATGTGTATCACAATTATTATTAATAAAGGTTAAAAAATCCTCAATTACATCACGCAAGTCCTGACTTCCACCATAAAGCCATGCACGGCTAGCCTCCGGTTCTTGCCGCATCCACCACAAAACTGTCTCAGCACCTATAGTACAGCCATGAGCAACACTGCTCTCCAACATAATATTACGATAAAATGTTGCACCCATTTGCCCTGATGCAGGGTCAAAAAATACCGCACCTATAGAAGTAATGGCCGCTGTCGGTTTGTTATCCATTGTTTCAAGATCAATCATTAAATGTTTCATCATATATCCTTAACGTTGAACGGCAGTAAGTTGCACAGCGGATTTATTTTCTTTTACAGAACATGAGACAAGTGAGACAAGACCAGGAATATTATCTTCTGAAGGAATATTCCCATTAAAAGCCATCAAAGTAATTTCATGTAGTTCGCAATAATCATCAAACTCATTATTGAATCTGGCCATTAACGTCATACCTTCGAGACACTTAGCCAGTTTTAAATTTAGTTCCATTATCTGGATACCATCGCTATGAATGGAGAATGATTCTTTCTCAATAGTGCTTGCCTGTTCACGATATGTTCGTAACAGACTACGAATAAGAGTGGCGTATTTATTTTTCATTGTGGTTCTCCCAACCCCAACCACATTAACCACCCATCGCGGATCTCTTTTGGTCGACTTTCATACGCCAACTTCATTCCGTTGTTCCAGGCTGGAAGGTACACCCAATACTCACCTGCCCGCCCGGAAGTTGATTGCGGATCGGTCATCTCAACAACTGGTAGCTTTCCTTTCTCAATCATTCCCCTTACTGCTGCCGGTGTTTTGCCGATCAGTTTTGCAAACTCCTGGTACGGGACAGCATCACTAATACTGACAACTTGTTTGCTCATCTGCTAACCTCGTATCTAGATCTAACCAATGGGTTTCAAAGTTCTTTAATGGGCTTTGATGCACATTGACAACATCTAAAACCACATTAGAGATTTACGATAATATTAGAGGATCTTGATAACATGTCAACGCCCATAAGCGAAAAACTGGCGTTAGTTCGTGAGTCAGAGCGACTAAACCGGAAGCAATTCGCTGAAATAACTGGAGTTCCTTACAGTTCTCTAACTTATTATGAGAGCGGAAGAACTACGCCACCCACTGACGTAACGATGAAAATTCTCCAGCACCCCAGATTTAGCAAATACACGTTGTGGTTTATGACCGATCAGGTTGCTCCCGAAGCCGGTCAAATAGCACCGGCCCTCGCACACTTTGGGCAAGATGTAACAACATCGCAGCACTCAGACCAAAAGATTGGTTAACCATTCACCAGGCGCATCTTTATTACAAAATTTGTTTACTTGTTGCCAAATACGACAAGCACAACAAGTTTGTGAAGTCTAAGCGCAAGGGAAAATTAACAGCAGCAAAGAAAACGCAACCTAACACCATTCATTTGGGGGTCTTATGACAATTAAGAAACTCGATGATGGTCGTTATGAAGTGGACATCAGACCTGCAGGGCGCAACGGAAAGCGCATCCGCAGGAAATTTGACAAGAAAAGTGAGGCGGTAGCCTTTGAGAAGCACACACAGTACAACCACCACGATAAAGAGTGGCTGTCTAAGCCAACAGATAAGCGGCATCTGTCAGAGCTAACAAAAATCTGGTGGGAGTTGAAAGGTAAGCACGAAGAGCATGGAAAATCCAACCTGGGCAAAATTGAAATTTTCTCAAGGATTACCAGCGATCCGTGTGCGTTTCAGATAACCAAATCTCTGATTAGTCAGTACACGGCGGCAAGGCGAGGTCAGGGCATAAAGCCATCCAGCATTAACCGCGATCTTACCTGTATCAGCGGAATGTTTACGGCGCTGATTGAGGCTGAGCTGTTCTTCGGGGAACACCCCATACGAGGAACGAAAAGACTAAAAGAAGAGAAGCCAGAAACTGGTTATCTCACCCAGGATGAGATTGCCTTACTGCTCTCCCGGTTGAATGGGGATAACAAAAAGATCGCCGTTCTCTGTCTGAGTACCGGCGCAAGGTGGGGCGAAGCTGCAAAACTTAAGGCGGAACACATAATACAGAGCCGCGTGACATTCGTTAAAACCAAAACGAACAAGCCGCGCACCGTACCCGTATCTGACGAGGTGGCCAAATTGATTGCCGAAAACAAGAGAGGTTATCTGTTTCCTGATGCTGCTTATCCGGAATTCAGGCGCACCCTGAAAGAGGTAAAGCCCGACTTACCAGCCGGGCAGGCAACGCATGCATTGCGCCATAGTTTTGCAACTCACTTTATGATTAACGGGGGAAGCATTATCACGTTGCAAAGGATACTGGGACACTCGCGAATAGAGCAGACAATGGTCTATGCGCACTTTGCCCCGGAGTATTTACAGGATGCTGTTTCGCTCAATCCGTTGAGAGGTGGTGCTGACGCCCAGAGCGTCCACACAGTGTCCACAGTGGAGTAGTTTGTTATGGCTTTCAGTGGTCTTATGTGCCGCGCAAACCCGCATTGCACCGCTGAAAGCCCATGTTACCTACCCCGTAAAACGCCCTTACGCAGGCTTATTTTTTGCCTGCCGGTTAAACACTCCGAGTTCCCCCAATTCAAATCACTACATTCAGGCGAAAAAAAACCGGGCATTACGCCCGGCTTATGAGGTGATTAGAACTTAATGTGCGGCTTCTGGCTTGTGCTTTTGCGCACTCTGGAAACCATAGGTCAGCTCATTTTTCTCTTTATCCAACTCAACGGTTACCTGACCACCATCCACCAACGAACCGAACAGCAGTTCGTTGGCCAATGGTTTTTTCAGGTTGTCCTGAACAACACGCGTCATCGGACGTGCGCCCATCGCGCGGTCATAGCCTTTCTCTGCCAGCCAGTTACGTGCCTCCTGGCTTACTTCCAGCGAGACGCCTTTCTGATCCAGCTGTACCTGCAACTCGACAATAAACTTATCCACAACCTGATGAATCACCTCGGTAGAGAGATGGTCGAACCAGATAATATTGTCGAGACGGTTACGGAATTCCGGCGTAAACACTTTTTTGATTTCGCCCATCGCATCAGTGCTGTTGTCCTGATGAATAAGCCCAATCGATTTACGCTCGGTCTCACGTACCCCGGCGTTGGTAGTCATGACCAGCACCACGTTACGGAAGTCCGCCTTACGGCCATTATTGTCGGTCAGCGTACCGTTATCCATCACCTGCAGCAGCAGGTTAAAGACATCCGGATGCGCTTTTTCGATTTCATCCAACAGCAGGACCGCATGCGGGTGTTTAATGACCGCGTCGGTCAGCAAACCGCCCTGGTCATAACCGACATATCCCGGAGGCGCGCCAATCAGACGACTGACGGTGTGACGTTCCATATACTCGGACATATCAAAACGCAGCAGCTCAATACCGAGCGCTTTGGACAGCTGCACCGTGACTTCGGTCTTACCAACGCCAGTCGGTCCGGCAAACAGGAATGACCCGACCGGTTTATGCTCATGTCCGAGACCGGCACGGCTCATTTTGATCGCTTCAGTCAGCGCCTCAATGGCTTTATCCTGTCCGAATACCAGCATTTTCAGACGGTTGCCCAGATTTTTCAGCGTATCACGGTCGCTCTGCGACACGCTTTTCTCTGGGATCCGCGCGATGCGGGCCACGACGGACTCGATATCTGCCACGTTGACGGTTTTCTTGCGCTTGCTGACCGGCATCAGACGCGCACGTGCGCCCGCTTCATCGATCACGTCAATGGCTTTATCCGGCAGATGACGATCGTTGATGTATTTCACCGCCAGTTCGACCGCGGCACGTACTGCTTTAGCGGTGTAGCGAACGTCATGGTGCGCTTCGTATTTAGGTTTCAGACCGTTGATGATCTGCACGGTCTCTTCTACCGACGGCTCAGTGATATCAATTTTCTGGAAACGGCGCGCTAACGCACGGTCCTTCTCAAAAATATTGCTGAATTCCTGATAGGTTGTGGAACCTATCACACGGATTTTACCGCTGGAGAGCAGAGGCTTGATTAAGTTCGCCGCATCCACCTGGCCGCCCGAGGCCGCTCCCGCACCGATAATGGTGTGGATCTCATCAATAAACAGGATGCTGTTGGTATCCTGTTCCAGCTGTTTCAGCAGCGCTTTAAAGCGTTTTTCAAAATCGCCGCGATATTTGGTGCCCGCCAGCAGCGACCCGATATCCAGAGAGTAAAGGGTGCAGTCCGCCATGACTTCCGGCACGTCGCCCTGGACAATACGCCAGGCAAGACCTTCGGCAATCGCGGTTTTACCGACGCCAGATTCACCCACCAACAGCGGGTTGTTTTTTCTACGGCGGCACAGTACCTGAATGGCGCGCTCCAGCTCTTTTTCTCGGCCAATGAGCGGATCAATTCCGCCCACACGGGCAAGCTGGTTAAGGTTAGTCGTGAAGTTCTCCATACGGTCCTCCCCGCCAGCTTGCTCTTCGTTATTTGGCTGATTCCCAGAGTCAGAAGACTGACTTGGTTCGTCTTTGCGCGTGCCATGAGAAATAAAATTCACCACGTCCAGACGACTCACTTCATGCTTACGCAGCAGATAGGCCGCCTGAGATTCCTGCTCGCTAAAGATGGCTACCAGAACATTTGCGCCGGTAACTTCATTGCGCCCGGAGGACTGAACATGAAAGACCGCACGTTGCAGTACACGCTGAAAACTCAACGTTGGCTGCGTGTCGCGCTCTTCTTCACTGGCAGGCAATACGGGTGTGGTTTGTTCAATGAAGGCTTCGAGTTCCTGACGGAGCGCCACCAGATCCACAGAACACGCTTCCAGCGCTTCGCGGGCCGATGGGTTACTGAGCAACGCCAGTAACAAGTGCTCGACGGTCATAAACTCATGTCGGTGCTCGCGCGCTCTGGCGAAAGCCATGTTTAAACTGAGTTCCAGTTCTTGATTGAGCATAGGCACCTCCCCCAATATTTATGCCTGCATTCAGGCTTTTTCCAGCGTACACAGCAACGGATGCTCGTTCTCCCTCGCATATTTGTTCACCATCGCGACTTTGGTTTCAGCCACTTCGGCAGTGAATACGCCGCAGATAGCTTTACCTTGATAGTGAACTGCAAGCATCAGTTGCGTTGCACGTTCTACATCATAAGAAAAGAATTTTTGTAACACGTCAATAACAAACTCCATCGGAGTGTAGTCATCATTGATTAATATCACTTTATACATAGATGGCGGTTTTAGCGCGTCGCGCAATTTGTCTTCCGCCAGCAGATCGAAATCCAGCCAGTCGTTCGTCTTACTCATTGTCAGTCGTCATCTTCAGTTACGGTTTCCGGCAGAAAATGTTGCCGCTGACAAGCAGCCTATGCACACAATCAATCTACCTCAAGTATTAGATAACTATCATCTATTAGTGTCATCCGCGACATCTGTCACAGAACCGACAATAGCGTTAACTGCTTCAAATTTTGATGCATTTTTACCCTATTCCATCCGTCTGACGCTTGACGCCCCGCCTGATTTCTCTAAATTGTAGTTTCGAGAGTTGGCGAGGTTTTGAACAGCCCCCACTCCGCAACCGGTTCATTCCATCTTACTTATATAAGATCTACGAAGGATGTCGAAGTATGGAAACGGGTACTGTTAAGTGGTTCAACAACGCCAAAGGGTTTGGTTTCATCTGCCCTGAAGGCGGCGGCGAAGACATTTTCGCCCATTACTCCACCATTCAGATGGATGGTTACAGAACGCTAAAAGCCGGACAGTCTGTCCAGTTTGATGTCCACCAGGGGCCAAAAGGCAATCATGCCAGTGTCATCGTGCCTGTCATTGAAGCAGAAGCCGTCGCATAACCCTTCTGTCTCATTGTGTACATCCCGCAGTCAAAATGCCAGTCCTTGCGACTGGCATTTTTATCTCTGCCGCATTATTCCCGCGCCAGAGCATCTACCGGATCAAGCCGGGCCGCATTACGCGCCGGTAACCAGCCAAACAATATTCCGGTAGCGGTTGAGCACAGGAATGCCGTAAGCAGCGCAACGGGTGAGAAGCCAATTTCCCAGCCGGGCAGGAATAACTGTAGCGTAAAGGCGATCAGCATCGACAACGTGATGCCCAACGCGCCGCCAACCAGACATACCAGCACCGCTTCAATGAGGAACTGTTGCAGCACATCACTGGCGCGCGCGCCAACCGCCATACGAATGCCAATCTCGCGCGTTCGTTCGGTTACCGAAACCAGCATAATGTTCATCACGCCGATTCCACCTACCACCAGCGAAATGACCGCCACCAGCGTCAGGAAGAGTTGTAATGTACGTGTGGTCTTTTCGGCGGTTTTCAATACGCCGTCCATATTCCAGGTAAAGAAATCTTTCTTCCCATGGCGTAACGACAACAGGCGGGTAAGCTGCTGCTCAGCCTGAGCGCTATCAAAACCGTCCTTCACCCGCACAGTGATTGAGTTCAGCCACGATTGCCCCATAATTCGCCCGGACATGGTGCTGTAAGGCAGCCAGACTCGCAGGATCTTACTACTGCCGAACATCGACTGTTTCTCCTCTGCAACGCCAATCACCGTAGCAGGCATATTTCCCACCAAAATGACCTCGCCCACCACCTTCGCTTTATTGGGGAACAACTGTCGTCGGGTATTACTGTCGAGCACCACCACCTGCGCCCGGCCAGCAAGCTGTTCGGCGTTAAAGGTGGTGCCTTCGCTAAATGTCATGCCATAGACATTGAAATAGTCGCCGCTAACGCCGTTCGCACTGGCAGCCACGTCAATATTACCGTAGCGTAACCGCAGGTTCTTCGACACCGCAGGCGTCACCGAACTCACCCAGGGCTGTTTCTGCAGCGCGGTTAAATCGTCATATTTCAGCGCCTGTTGATACTGTGGATCGTCATCGCCGAAATCTTTGCCGGGATAGATATCAATAGTATTGGTACCGATAGCGCGAATGTCTGCCAGCACCAGCTGTTTTGCCGCATCCCCCACCACCACAATCGAAACTACCGAAGCAATACCGATGATGATCCCCAGCATGGTCAACAGCGTACGCATCTTATTCGCAGCCATTGCCAGCCAGGCCATAGTGAGCGCTTCGCGAAAACCGCTGATAAACTGGCTCCAGCCGGATACAGTTTTCACTGTCGGCTCGGAGATATCGCGTCCGCCAGAGGATTTGTGCGGCGGCGGATTGCGTACAATCTCTCCGTCGCGAATTTCAATTACGCGCTCGGCCTGCGCGGCAACCTGCGGGTCGTGCGTAACGATAATCACCGTATGCCCGCGATCGCGCAGTTGATGCAAAATCGCCATCACCTCTTCGCCAGAATGACTATCCAACGCGCCGGTGGGTTCGTCGGCAAGAATCACCTGCCCACCGTTCATCAACGCACGCGCAATACTGACCCGCTGCTGCTGACCACCGGAAAGCTGGGAAGGCTGATAGTCAACCCTGTCGCCCAGCCCCAATCGCTGGAGTAATTCCTGCGCACGAGCCAGACGTTGCTTACGTTCAGTCCCGGCATAGACCGCTGGCACCTCAACGTTTTGCGCGGCGGTTAAATGCGACAGCAAATGATAACGCTGGAAGATAAAACCGAAATGCTCGCGTCGCAGCTGCGCTAGCGCATCGCTATCGAGGGTAGAGACATCGCGCCCGGCCACCCGATACGTGCCGCTGGTAGGCTTATCAAGACAGCCGAGAATGTTCATCAGCGTCGATTTACCCGAACCAGACGCGCCGACAATCGCCACCATTTCACCGGCCTGAATGCTCAAGGAAACGTCCTTTAACACCTCGACCTGCCCTTCACCTGACGGGTAACTGCGGCGGATATTGCTCAGCTCAAGCAATGCCGTCATTTTTCCGCTCCAGGATTGCCCTCGCCGGTAATGACTTCATCTCCCTCTTCCAGCCCTTTCACAATCTCCACATCGGTATCATTGCGCGCGCCGATAACCACCTCACGCTCGCGGGTTTCGCCGTTACGCAGTAACCTGACGTTATAGCGATTATTACCAATAGGATCGCCCAGCGCCGACAGCGGGATGGTCAGGACATTTTTGACATCCGTAAGTTGAATATGGACCTGTGCAGTCATATCCAGACGCAGGATCCCTTTCGGGTTAGGCACCTCAAAGCGGGCATAGTAGAAAATCGCATCATTCACTTTTTCCGGCGTCGGGAGGACATCTTTCAGCGTACCTTCGTAGCGCGTCTGCGGATCGCCAAGGACAGTGAACCAGGCTTTTTGTCCGGGATGCAGGTGAATAACATCCGCCTCGGAAACCTGCGCTTTCACCAGCATGGTACTCATGTCTGCTAACGTCAGAATGTTAGGCGCCTGCTGGGCGGCAATAACGGTTTGGCCTTGCAGGGTGGTTATTTGCGTAACCTCACCTGCCATTGGCGCTACAATGCGGGTGTAATCAAGGTTGGTCTTTGCTGTATCAAGGGAGGCTTGATTACGCTTAATCTGTGCATCAATGGTGCCGATTTGCGCCTGTTTGACCGCCATTTCGGTAGCCGCGGTATCGAGATCCTGTTGTGAAACTGCCTGGGTTTTCGCCAACTGCTGCTGACGGGAAAGCGTCACCCGCGCCAGCTTCCACTCGGCTTCAGCCTGTAAACGCTGGGCGCGTAATTCCATCAGCGTCGCTTCAACCTCTTTGATCTGGTTTTGCGCCTGTTCAGGATCGATAACGCCAAGCAGTTGATCTTTTTTTACTTTATCGCCAATCGCGACAGACAGCGTTTTTAACTGCCCGCTAACCTGCGCCCCGACGTCAACTTTACGCAGCGCATCCAGTTTTCCGGTAGCCAGTACACTCTGCTGGAGATCGCCGGGACGAACAATTAACGTTTGATATTGAGGTAAAGGCGCATTAAGCGTTCGCCATAGCGCAATTATCGCCACAATAAGGATGATGGCGAAGATAAAATAGCGTTTTTTGATTTTTCCCTTGAGCTTCATAAATGTCCCAATTTCCCCCAATACGTCCATCAGAGTGGAGTGTTAAACGTCAACGTTAAATAAATAGCCGTTGAAAAGCGCAAGAATAACAGAGTTATTGATGAATGGTTAAGATCCACTGTGCTGAAATTAATGCCAGGGTATCAATCGGATTTATATTATGAGTCAACTAACTGAAAGCGCTTTTCTTTCCACCAAACCCATCACCAGCCTTGGTCTTTTTTACAGCCTGAGCCGCGGTCAGTTACGACCTGCACAGTGTTGGGATAAACGGAGCTTTCGGCGTAAGTTTATCTGGCGTTCATTACTGATACCTCGCCTTACCCGGGAATGGATGACTGAACTGGCAAAGTGGCCGGAGCTTGAAAATCTGCTCGCCCGTCAACCCCGGCTACCCGTTCGTCTGCATCGTCCTTACCTTGCCGCCAACTTCGATCGTAGAATGCGATTAGATGCGGTGCGTTTTCATTATCATGTTATCCGCCAGGCATTCTTGCCTGGTGAATTTAACGCCTTATTAAGTAGTGACGGCTTACAGTTGGCGCAAATTGAAGGCAAAGATAACGAGATATTTACCGTGACCATGATGATGTTTCCGGTACTCGATAAAGAGGGTGAAAGTACCATTCTGGTGCGAAATGGCGATGGTGACGAACTGACTAAAATGACATTTACCTTCTGCGAATATAATGGGAACAGTACATTATTTATCGGCGGCATGCAGGGCAATTCACAACTTCCGCACGAAGCAACACAAAAAGCGACCAAATCCTGCCACGGAATATTCCCCAAACGCATTGTTATGGAAGCCATTTGTCGTCTGGCAGAACAATTGAATATTGAAAAGGTAATGGCTGTCAGTAATGAACAGCATATCTTTCGCAGTCCGCGTTATAACGATCAAAACAAAGTGATTCTTTCCGACTACAACGCATTTTGGGCGTCGCTTGGCGGCGAGTGCGACAGTCGCGGGTACTATCATATTCCGCGTGCGCTGGCACGAAAAAGCGAAGCGGAGATTGCCAGTAAAAAACGCGCAGAATACCGCCGTCGCTATCAGCTACTGGACAGCATCCACGCGCAGTTGTCGTCGATGTTTCGCCACTAATCCGCTCTGCCGCGTGCCAGCCACAGCACGCGGGAAAACATTTTACGCAGCAACGTGGGGACGGCGTCTACACCACGTCGCCCTGCTTCCATCGCCACCTCGATCGCCAGATCCGGTTTTGACGACCGATGAATCGCCTTGGAGATAATTTTGCGCATATTCATTGGCACGTTTTCCGGGATCTGCGCGACGCGATGAAAGACATCGGCGAACCCCTGGCGATACATAAAGTGTTCCATATCCAGCGCGGGGAGCATGGTTAAATGATCGCGCTCCTCCTCTCTGTCGTTATTCAATAAACCGCGCACCGTGGCGGCATACTTTTTCCCGGCTTCATCACCATCGACCAGCACGTGCCATTCAATTCCCATCCGGCGGGCAAACTTAACCAATGGTTTGAGACCTGACTGAGCAAATTCAATGACTTTAATACCTTCCGCATCAAAGTGGTGTCCGCACTGGCGGGCCAGCTCGTTAATAACCCAGGTTTCCGTTTCGCCTTCCACCAGCAGCCAGCAGCGGGCAAACAGCGAAGATGCGCGATTGAAACGAATATGGAAGGCGATACGCCGACCGTCCTCCGCGCTGATCCCACCCGGCCCCAGCCGCCATGCGGCGACACGGGATGATTCACGTACCAGACGGACAACATGTTCCACCGGCGTGAGAGACAGCAACTCACCGGAGTTGGTGGTCGCCACCCGCTGAAGAGGAAGTAGATTCAGTAAGTGCCAGGCAACCGACAACATGATGGGATGTAAACGCGTTTCCGGATCTTCTATTAGCAATAAAGGCCGGGCATCTTTATCCAGCCTTAACGTGCCTTTGGCCTGTAACAGCGTCGAGAACAGTCCCAACAGGATAACGCGATGCGTTCGTCCGCCGGGCTTATCAATCATGCGGTTAATGATATCCAGATAGCGCCAGCTACGTTGTTCGTTATTGGAGCGGCGGCGCATCAGGCGATAGCGGGACTGACCAGAACCCTGCTCAGAAAAATAGTGCTCCAATAGCTGCACCATGGCCGACAGCCCCTGACGAATCTGCCCATCAGTGAGGTTTTGTGGTCGGGTAGCCAGTTCACGCGCCAGAAAATCCAGCTGGCGGGCGGTCACTTCAACATCCGCCGAATCCGGTACCGTACCGTTACGAATGCGCCGCATAAAACGCGCGTCACGCAGACGCAACACAGGCATCAGGCGCACGAGATGCCGCGCCAGATCGTTAATGTCGTCGAGCTCTAACGGATGACCATCGCCATCAAGAAAACTACGTAGCGTCAGCACGGTCCCGTCATCCGCACACTCGCCCTCCAGACGATAGAATATACGGTGATAACTATCGTGGCACGGCGTCCAGCAGGATTCCAGAGGACGATACCGACGAACCCGATGACGACCCGGTTGAGATTCACGAAACGTCAGGATAATGTGCAAATGATGTTCCCGGCCTTGTATATCCCCCGGCGGGAACCAAAAATCCTCACGGTCAAAATGGTATAAATCAGATTCCGGCGACAGCAGCAAGGTTAAAGCATCCAGCAGACTGGACTTACCCCACGCGTTCTCCCCAATCAGTACGTTACTCTGCTCAAGCATCAACGACAGGCGGTTAATACCACGAAATCCAACAATCTCAACGCGTTCGAGAATCATATAGCCTCCGGAAATGCTAACTTTTTCCTTCAAGTTATCAGGAGTATAACGTTAACCGGGCGCTCAGGGCACCCGATATCATCAGGAGGTTAATCCCAGAAATCAAAAAAATTAAGAATATTCTTCTTATGTTTTCCTGTGATTATAATTTCTAAGCTCAATCATCATTTTTAGCTAATTGAACTATGCTTCATTCATCCAATATTCAAAAAGGAATCACGACATATTGCCTTAAATCAAATTTTTTCATCAATTTAACTGGCGAAGGGATGATGTTTTTTTCTAAAATACCCGCTCTTTCATCATCGTCCCTTTAAGCGATGAATTACCGGGCAAGGAACACGAACCCGGAACTTTTAATTGAGGTGGTTATGTTCAGGAAATTAGCAGCCGAATTCTTCGGCACGTTTTGGCTCGTCTTTGGTGGATGCGGTAGCGCAGTACTGGCCGCAGCATTCCCGGAATTGGGAATTGGATTTGCCGGTGTCGCATTGGCATTTGGTCTGACCGTATTAACTATGGCCTATGCCGTAGGCCATATTTCAGGTGGCCATTTTAACCCGGCAGTCACCTTCGGTTTATGGGCTGGCGGTCGCTTCCCGGCGAAAGACGTTATTGGATATGTTATTGCGCAGGTTGTGGGCGGTATTGTTGCAGCAGCGGCTCTGTATCTTATTGCCAGCGGTAAAGCAGGTTTTGATGCAACCGCCAGCGGTTTTGCCTCGAACGGGTTTGGTGATCATTCACCAGGCGGCTATTCCATGCTTTCAGCTGTTGTAATTGAAATTATTCTGACCGCTGGCTTCTTATTAGTGATCCACGGCGCGACCGACAAACATGCTCCGGCAGGTTTTGCGCCTATTGCGATTGGTCTGGCGTTAACATTAATCCACTTGATCAGCATTCCAGTCACTAATACCTCCGTAAACCCGGCACGTAGTACCGCGGTTGCCATCTTCCAGGGCGGCTGGGCGTTGCAACAATTGTGGTTCTTCTGGGTTATGCCGATTATTGGTGGGGTTCTCGGCGGTCTTATTTACCGCACTCTGCTGGAAAAACGCGATTAATCGATAACAAAAAGGCCTGGCGAAAGTCAGGTCTTTTTTTTCCTCTCTATATTTCCTTTAATTTGCAACTTTACTCCCCTCTTTGCATTGAGTAGTGTGTGCTGGCGCATTTCGTCTTACATCTCAGCAAGGATCGGGTTTTCATGTTTTCAGGGCTGTTAATCATTCTGGTTCCCCTTATTGTGGGCTACCTTATTCCACTTCGGCATATGGGCGCATTAAAACTCATCAATCGCCTGTTGAGTTGGATCGTCTACCTTATTCTCTTTTTTATGGGCATCAGCCTGGCGTTTCTGGATAATCTCGCCAGCAACCTGTTAGCCATACTTCATTATTCCGCTGTCAGCGTGACGGTCATTTTGCTGTGTAATATCGCCGCACTGTTCTGGCTGGAGCGTTCACTGCCCTGGCGGCATAACCACCAGCAAGAGAAACTGCCGTCGCGAATCGCGATGGCGTTTGAGTCGCTGCAGCTTTGCGGGGTTGTCGTGGTGGGTTTCCTGCTGGGTCTCACTGGCCTTTCCTTTTTGCAGCACGCCACCGAAGCCAGCGAATATACCTTAATCTTTTTACTATTCCTGGTGGGGATTCAGCTGCGTAACAGCGGCATGACCCTCAAGCAAATCGTGCTGAATCGCCGGGGCATGATTGTGGCCGTCGTCGTCGTCGCCAGTTCGATGCTAGGGGGGGTTATCAATGCGTTGATCCTCGGCCTGCCGATAAAAACCGCGCTGGCGATGGCGTCAGGTTTTGGCTGGTATTCGCTGTCCGGTATTCTGTTAACCGAATCGTTCGGGCCGGTGATTGGGAGTGCCGCCTTTTTTAATGACCTGGCGCGTGAACTGATTGCCATTATGCTGATTCCCGGCATGGTGGGCCGCAGTCGTTCTACCGCGTTGGGGCTATGCGGGGCCACATCAATGGATTTCACCTTGCCGGTTTTACAGCGTAGCGGCGGACTGGAAATGGTTCCGGCAGCCATCGTGCACGGTTTTATCCTCAGTCTGTTAGTCCCTCTGCTGATGGCATTTTTCTCCGCCTGACACTCAGACAAATACCTCTCTGGCGGTAGTCGGCTACCGCCAAAATTGCGCTAAATCAATCTCCTTGCAAGTTGTAGCAGAAATCCCTTTTATCCCTGCGAGCACAGGCATAACCTTAAACATGTATATTAAATATAACTTTAAAAGGTGTGACCATGTTTTGTGTGCAATGTGAACAAACCATCCGTACTCCGGCAGGGAACGGCTGCTCTTACGCGCAGGGTATGTGCGGTAAAACGGCTGAAACCTCCGATTTGCAGGATCTGCTGATTGCTTCCCTACAAGGTCTGTCTGCATGGGCTGTTAAAGCGCGTGAATACGGCATCATCGATCATGAAATTGATAACTTTGCGCCGCGTGCGTTCTTCTCCACGCTGACCAACGTTAACTTCGACTCCCCGCGTATTGTTGGCTATGCCCGCGAAGCGATTGCCATGCGCGACGCGCTGAAAGCGCAATGTCTGAACATTGATGCGAACGCAGCGGTCGACAACCCGATGGCCGACCTGCAACTGGTGAGCGACGATCTGGGCGACCTGCAACGTCAGGCTGCGGAATTTACCCCGAACAAAGACAAAGCGACGATTGGTGAGAACATTCTCGGCCTGCGCCTGCTGTGCCTGTACGGCCTGAAAGGTGCGGCAGCTTACATGGAGCACGCGCACGTTCTCGGCCAGTACGACAACGACATCTATGCTCAGTACCACAAAATCATGGCCTGGCTGGGTACCTGGCCTGCCGATATGAACGCTCTGCTGGAGTGCTCTATGGAAATCGGCCAGATGAACTTCAAAGTGATGAGCATTCTGGACGCCGGTGAAACCACTAAATACGGTCACCCGACGCCGACTCAGGTCAACGTTAAAGCCACCGAAGGTAAATGCATCCTGATCTCCGGTCACGACCTGAAAGATCTCTACAACCTGCTGGAGCAGACCGAAGGTACCGGCGTTAACGTTTATACCCACGGCGAAATGCTGCCAGCACACGGCTACCCGGAACTGCGCAAGTTCAAACATCTGATTGGTAACTACGGCAGCGGCTGGCAGAACCAGCAGGTGGAATTCGCTCGCTTCCCTGGCCCAATCGTGATGACGTCTAACTGCATCATCGACCCAACCGTGGGCGCGTACGACGACCGTATCTGGACCCGTAGCATCGTCGGCTGGCCGGGTGTGAGCCACCTCGAAGGCGATAACTTCGGTCCGGTTATCGCTCAGGCACAGCAGATGGCAGGCTTCCCGTACAGCGAAATTCCGCACCTGATCACCGTAGGTTTCGGTCGTCAGACTCTGCTGGGCGCTGCTGATACCTTAATCGACCTGGTCAGCCGTGAAAAACTGCGTCACATCTTCCTGGTCGGCGGTTGCGACGGCGCGCGCGGCGAACGTAACTACTTCACCGACTTCGCCACCAGCGTACCGGACGACTGCCTGATCCTGACCCTGGCGTGCGGTAAATACCGTTTCAACAAACTGGAGTTCGGCGATATCGAAGGCCTGCCGCGTCTGGTCGATGCCGGTCAGTGTAACGATGCTTACTCTGCCATCATTCTGGCGGTCACGCTGGCAGAGAAACTGGGCTGTGGCGTGAACGATCTGCCGCTGTCTCTGGTGCTCTCCTGGTTTGAACAGAAAGCGATTGTGATTCTGCTGACCCTGCTGTCGCTGGGCGTGAAAAACATCGTCACTGGCCCGACGGCGCCTGGCTTCTTCACGCCGGACCTGCTGGCTGTGCTCAACGAGAAATTCGGTCTGCGTTCCGTGACCACCGTTGAAGAAGACATGAAGCAGTTGCTGAGCGCGTAAGGAGTAAAGAATGACAATGCCAACTCATCAGTGCCCATGGCGGATGCAGGTTCATCACATCCATCAGGAAACGCCGGATGTATGGACAATTTCGTTGCTGTGCCACGACTATTATCCGTACCGCGCCGGGCAGTATGCACTGGTCAGCGTACGTAATTCAGCCCAGACGCTGCGTGCTTACACCATTTCATCTACGCCGGGAGTAAGCGAGTACATCACGCTGACCGTTCGTCGGATTGACGATGGTGCCGGCTCACAGTGGCTGACCCGCGACGTGAAGCGCGGCGACTATATCTGGCTGTCCGATGCCATGGGTGAATTTACCTGTGAAGATAAGGCGGAAAATAAGTTCCTGATGCTGGCTGCCGGTTGCGGTGTGACGCCAATCATGTCAATGCGTCGCTGGTTGGCAAAGTACCGCCCACAGGCCGATGTGCAGGTGATCTTTAACGTGCGTTCACCGCAAGATGTTATTTTTGCCGACGAATGGCGCGAATATCCGGTGACCTTAGTCGCTGAAAACAATGCCACCCACGGTTTTGTCGCCGGCCGGCTGACCACCGACCTGCTGAAAAGCGTGCCGGATCTGACCTCTCGTACCGTGATGACCTGCGGCCCGGCGCCGTATATGGATCTGGTCGAGAAAGAAGTCAAAGCGCTGGGCGTGACGCGCTTTTTTAAAGAGCAGTTCTTCACGCCTGTTGCCGAGGCCGCTACCAGCGGTCTGAAGTTCACCAAGTTGCAACCGGCAAAAGAGTTTTATGCGCCGGTGGGCACTACGCTGCTGGACGCGCTGGAAAGTAACAAGGTGCCGGTCGTTGCCGCATGCCGTGCGGGCGTTTGCGGCTGCTGCAAAACCAAAGTGGTTGACGGTAACTACACGGTCAGCAGCACCATGACGCTGACGGATGCAGAAATTGCCGACGGCTATGTCCTGGCTTGTTCCTGTCATCCGCAGGGCAATTTGGTACTTGCTTAATCTGTAAAATAGTCCTTCGTAGCTGCTCCAGGCCGGATAACGCGTTTACGCCATATCCGGCTTTATTTTACCGCCAGGCCGAATTCTCTGCCACCGAGAAACGCCCCGCCCCTAAAAATGCGACAGCCAATGCCCCGATAAAGAAGTACACCAGACTCTCAATCGCCCATGCGCCGGTTTTGTCCAGTGACCAGGTTTCGCCCATCCCGACCATCAGCCATGCCACCACCATCGTAAAGGCCAGCCCCAAGGCCGCCGGACGGGTCAGGATCCCCAGAATAATTAGACAGGGCGCAACGACTTCCCCCAACAGAACGCCGTAAGCAATAAAGCCTGGAAAACCTTTCGCTATCAGCATGCCGCTGATGCCATCAATACCGGAGAACAATTTATGTAAGCCATGAAACAGCATCAGTCCGCCAACGGCGAGGCGTAACAAAAACTTGCCAAAGTCTTCATGAGTCAGCGTTCGGTTAACTGCATTTAATAGTTTAGTAACCATTTGAATTCATTCCTTGTTTCACCATGCCAGATATCAAACTACGCGTTATCTGCTCGAAATATAAGCTGCCGAAAATAAGGGGGAAATGAGAAGCATAACTATCATCTTCATCTAAACTTGTAACCGGTATCACATTAAAGGAGATGGAAAACCATGAAACAAACGGTTGCCGCTTTTATTGCTAAAACCCTCGAACAAGCTGGCGTTAAACGCATTTGGGGCGTAACGGGTGATTCATTAAATGGCCTCAGTGACAGTCTCAATCGTATGGGAACGATTGACTGGATGCCGACCCGTCATGAAGAGGTTGCCGCCTTCGCCGCTGGCGCAGAAGCGCAGCTAACCGGCGAACTGGCCGTCTGTGCCGGTTCATGTGGACCCGGCAACCTGCACCTGATTAATGGGCTGTTTGATTGCCACCGCAACCATGTTCCGGTCCTGGCGATTGCCGCACATATTCCTTCCAGTGAGATCGGCAGCGGTTATTTTCAGGAGACCCACCCGCAAGAGTTGTTCCGCGAATGTAGCCACTATTGCGAGCTGGTTTCCAGCCCTGAACAGATCCCGCAGGTACTCGCCATTGCCATGCGTAAAGCCGTATTAAATCGTGGTGTCTCAGTGGTGGTATTACCTGGCGACGTCGCGCTGAAGCCCGCGCCGGAAAGCGCCAGCACGCACTGGTATCATGCGCCGCTACCGGTAGTCACTCCGGCTGAAGAAGAGATAAAAAAACTGGCGCAACTGCTGCGTTATTCCAGCAATATCGCCCTGATGTGCGGCAGCGGCTGTGCCGGTGCGCATCAAGAACTGGTTGAGTTTGCGGCAAAAATCAAAGCGCCGATTGTCCACGCCCTGCGGGGGAAAGAACACGTCGAATACGACAACCCGTACGACGTCGGCATGACCGGGCTGATTGGCTTTTCATCCGGATTCCACACCATGATGAATGCCGATACGCTGATCCTGCTCGGCACCCAGTTCCCCTATCGCCCGTTCTATCCTACCGACGCCAAAATTATTCAGATTGATATCAATCCGGCGAGCATCGGCGCGCACAGTAAAGTTGATATGGCGCTGGTGGGCGATATTAAATCCACTCTCCGTGCCCTGCTGCCGGTGGTGGAGGAAAAAACCGAGCGGAAGTTTTTGGACAAAGCGCTGGAGCACTATCGTGAGGCGCGCAAGGGTCTGGATGATTTAGCCAAACCGAGCGAAAAAGCCATTCATCCACAGTATCTAGCGCAGCAAATCAGCCATTTTGCCGCTGACGACGCGATCTTTACCTGCGATGTTGGCACCCCGACAGTTTGGGCTGCACGCTATCTGAAAATGAACGGCAAACGCCGCCTGCTCGGGTCGTTTAACCACGGGTCGATGGCGAACGCTATGCCACAGGCACTCGGCGCACAAGCGACCGAACCGGGACGCCAGGTCATCGCCATGTGCGGTGACGGCGGTTTTAGCATGCTGATGGGCGATTTTCTGTCAGTTGTCCAGATGAAGCTGCCGGTGAAGATTATTGTCTTCAACAACAGCGTACTGGGATTTGTGGCGATGGAGATGAAGGCCGGCGGTTATCTGACCGACGGCACGGAGCTGCACGACACCAACTTCGCGCGGATTGCCGAAGCCTGCGGCATTACGGGCATTCGTGTGGAGAAATCCTCTGAGGTCGATGAAGCACTGCAAAGGGCGATGTCGATTGACGGTCCGGTGCTGGTCGATGTGGTGGTGGCTAAAGAAGAATTAGCCATCCCGCCGCAGATCAAGCTCGAACAAGCGAAAGGTTTTAGCCTGTATATGCTGCGTGCCATCATCAGTGGACGCGGTGATGAAGTGATGGAACTGGCGAAAACAAACTGGCTCAGGTAAAACAGAGGGCATTACCTCACTAAAAAAGGAATGCCCGTGATTGACTTACGCAGTGATACCGTAACCCGGCCGAGTCGCGCCATGCTGGAAGAGATGATGGCAGCCCCGGTCGGGGACGACGTGTACGGAGATGATCCTACCGTTAACGCTCTCCAGCAATACGCTGCAGAGCTTTCTGGCAAAGAAGCCGCTATTTTCTTACCTACCGGCACTCAGGCTAACCTGGTTGCGCTGCTCAGCCACTGCCAGCGCGGTGAAGAGTATATCGCAGGCCAGGGCGCACATAACTATCTCTACGAAGCGGGTGGCGCAGCGGTGCTCGGCAGCATTCAGCCGCAGCCTATCGATGCCGCGCCGGATGGCTCTCTGCCGCTGGACAAAGTGGCGGCAAAAATCAAAGCGGACGATATCCATTTCGCCCGCACACGTCTGCTTAGTCTGGAAAACACCCACAACGGCAAAGTGCTACCCCGCGAGTATCTGAAAGACGCCTGGGAATTCACTCGTGAGCGCAATCTGGCTCTGCATGTTGATGGTGCGCGTATTTTTAACGCCGTCGTCGCTTACGGCTGTGAGCTGAAAGAGATCACGCAATACTGCGACTCGTTCACCATTTGTCTCTCCAAAGGTCTGGGGACGCCGGTAGGCTCACTGCTGGTCGGTAGTCACGACTACATCAAACGTGCTATCCGCTGGCGTAAGATGACCGGCGGCGGAATGCGTCAGGCCGGGATTCTGGCTGCGGCCGGACTGTATGCGTTGAAAAATAACGTGGCGCGTTTACAGGAAGACCATGACAACGCGGCCTGGATGGCGGAACAACTGCGGGCAGCAGGCGCAGACGTTATGCGTCACGATACCAACATGCTGTTTGTCCGCGTTGGCGAAGAGCACGCTGCTGCGCTGGGCGAGTACATGAAGGCGCAAGGGGTACTGATTAACGCCTCCCCAATTGTACGCCTGGTGATGCATCTGGACGTATCGCGTGAACAACTTGCTGAAGTCGCCGCCCACTGGCGCGCTTTTTTAACTCGCTAAGGAGATGGGCGTGCCACAACGGATTTTGGTTCTTGGCGCCAGTGGCTACATTGGTCAGCATCTGGTACAGGCGCTCAGCCAGCAAGGGCACCAGGTGCTGGCGGCGGCACGCCGTATAGAACGACTGGAAAAACTGCAACTGGCCAACGTCAGTTGCCACAAAGTCGACTTAACCTGGCCTGATAACCTGACGCCGCTGCTGACGGATGTTGATACGGTTTATTATCTGGTCCATGGCATGGGTGAAGGCGGTGATTTTATCGCTCATGAGCGCCAGGTCGCGATGAACGTGCGTGATGCGCTACGTAGCATCCCCGTCACACAGCTTATTTTCCTGAGTTCATTACAGGCTCCGCGACATGAACAATCCGATCATCTGCGTGCGCGGCAGATAACCGCAGACATCCTGCGCGAAGCAGGCGCGCCAATGACCGAATTGCGGGCAGGCATTATCGTCGGGGCGGGTTCCGCCGCCTTTGAAGTGATGCGCGATATGGTCTACAACCTGCCGGTACTTACGCCTCCGCGCTGGGTACGTTCGCGTACCACGCCCATCGCGCTGGAAAATTTGATGTACTATCTGGTGGCGCTGTTGGACCATCCCACAAGCCATCACCGCGTACTCGAAGCCGCAGGGCCGCAGGTATTAAGCTATCAGGAACAGTTCGAACATTTTATGGCAGTCAGCGGCAAGCACCGCTTGTTGATCCCTGTCCCCTTTCCGACCAGTTGGATTTCGGTGTGGTTTTTGAATGTTATTACGTCGGTACCGCCCACTACGGCAAAAGCGCTGATACAAGGCTTAAAGCATGACCTGCTGGCCGATGACGCTGAGCTACGCAAGCTGATCCCACAAAAGCTGATCGCCTTTGATGACGCAGTGCGCAGCACGCTGAAAGAAGAAGAGAAGCTGGTTAACTCCAGCGACTGGGGGTATGACGCTCAGGCATTCGCCCGCTGGCGTCCCGAATATGGCTATTTTGCCAAACAGGCTGGCTTTAGCGTCGACACCTCCGCCAGTCTGAAAGCGTTGTGGCAGGTGGTGAACAGACTCGGCGGCAAAGAGGGCTATTTCTTTGGCAATTTTTTGTGGAAGACGCGCGCCGCGCTGGACCTGCTGGTCGGCCATAAGCTGGCAAAAGGCCGCCCGGATAACCCGTTATTGCAGGTTGGCGATGCTGTGGATAGTTGGAAAGTGATCATCGTTGAGCCAGAAAAACAGCTCACGCTGCTATTTGGCATGAAAGCGCCGGGATTAGGCCGTTTAAGCTTTACGCTTGAAGATAAAGGCGATCATCGGCGCATCGATGTCCGCGCCTGGTGGCATCCGCACGGCATGCCCGGTCTTTTCTACTGGTTGTTGATGATTCCGGCTCATCTGTTCATTTTCAGAGGGATGGCGAAGCGTATCGCCAAACTTGCAGAACAAATCACAGACTAATGACAAAAAGAGACTGTATTCTTTCACGTTTCCCATTGCATACAGTCGTATTTCACGGAAGAATGCGCACGATGTTTTTTAAACACAGTGGATTGATATGAAGGTACTGGTTACCGGAGCCACCAGCGGCTTGGGCCGAAACGCGGTTGAGTTTCTATGCAGCAAAGGCGTCAGCGTCAGAGCCACCGGTCGCAACGAAGCGATGGGCAAGCTGCTGGAGAAAATGGGCGCAGAATTTGTGCATGCGGATCTGACTGAACTGGTCTCTTCGCAGGCAAAAGTCATGCTCGCAGGTATCGACACGCTGTGGCACTGCTCCAGTTTTACCTCGCCGTGGGGAACGCAGGAAGCCTTCGATCTGGCCAACGTTCGTGCTACCCGCCGTCTGGGCGAATGGGCCGTTGCCTGGGGCGTACGTAACTTTATCCATATCTCCTCTCCGTCACTCTATTTTGACTATCACCATCATCGGGATATCAAAGAAGACTTCCGACCACATCGCTTCGCCAATGAATTCGCCCGCAGTAAAGCGGCTGGTGAAGATGTGATTGCGCTGCTCGCGCAGGCTAACCCGCAGACACGCTTCACGGTATTGCGTCCACAAAGTCTGTTCGGACCTCATGATAAAGTTTTTATCCCCCGCCTGGCCCACATGATGTACCACTACGGCAGCATCCTGTTGCCGCACGGTGGCAGTGCGTTGGTGGATATGACCTATTATGAGAACGCGGTACACGCAATGTGGCTGGTAAGCCAGGAAGCCTGCGATAAGCTGCCGTCAGGCCGCGCATACAACATTACTAACGGTGAGCATCGAACGCTGCGCAGTATCGTGCAGAAGCTGATCGACGAATTGAATATTGATTGCCGAATCCGCTCGGTGCCCTACCCGATGCTGGACATGATTGCCCGCAGCATGGAGCGTCTGGGCAATAAATCAGCAAAAGAGCCAAAGCTTACGCACTACGGCGTCTCGAAGCTGAATTTTGACTTTACGCTGGATACCAGCCGCGCACAGGAAGAGTTAGGTTATCAGCCCATCGTCACGCTGGATGAAGGGATTGAGCGTACCGCAGCCTGGCTGCGCGACCACGGTAAGCTACCGCGCTAACCCTGCCCGTATTTCTCCAGTAACGCTTCGGCAATCGCCTGCGTTTCTGCATCCGCCACGCCGTTCCACAACGTCGGGCGGAAGTGCATCTGGAATGCCATAATCACCCGCTGCTGTTCACGCGGCGTCATTTCGGGTTTGACCTCATAGCCATAGCGCGACAGTAAATCGAGTAACGATGCGGTGTCTACTGGTGTATGAGGCGCTCTACCGCCAAGATAAAACGCCACACGCTGCGCATCCGGCCATGCGCCTATTCCCTGTGCTGCCAGCGCTTGCCAAGGAAACAATGGGCCAGGATCGTCCTTACGCTGCGGTGCGACGTCCGCATGGGCCACCACGTTTTGCGGCTTGATATCGTAGCGAGCAATAATGTCCTTCGCCAGTGGGATCAACGCCTGAATTTGCGCTGGCTCAAAGGGGGCAAAATATTTCGTTCCCGCCGATTTTTGCCAGCCGCGGTTTTCCAGCTCAATGCCAATCGAGGTATCGTTAATCCTCGTAGCGCCGCGCCAGAAGCTAATCCCGGCATGCCAGGCCAGATCTTTTTCCGGGACCAGTTGCCAGATACGCGGCTTGCCGTGGTAGAGCGGCGGCACAGCCGGGATCAGATAGTGCGAACTGACGTTTTTATCGGTCAGCGTAGCCAGAGAAGAGTCAAAATCATCGGCCGTGTAATGGATAACCAGCACTTTAATACGCGGATAAGCGGCCTGCGCCTGACGTCGGGTATCCAACTGATATCCGTCTTTATCGACTATCCCTTTTTCGCCAGCACAGCCCGCCAGCAGCAGCGTCAATGCCAGCAGCCACAACAGACGCTTCATCGGCGAGTTTTCACCGCAGTGCCGCTGACGCTCACCATCAACATGCTGCCATCTTTACCCACGGTTTCGTAATCAATGTCGATACCGACGACCGCATCAGCACCCAGCGCTTTCGCCTGTTCACCCAGCTCCTGAAAAGCAATTTCGCGCGCTTTGCGCAGCTCCTTTTCATACGCGCCGGAGCGACCGCCGACAATATCGCGAATGCCAGCGAAGAAATCACGGAAGATATTCGCGCCTAAAATGGCTTCACCCGTAACCACACCGCAGTATTCCACGATGCTCTGCCCTTCAAGCGTTGGGGTAGTTGAAAACTGCATGATTCATCTCCTTATTGTGCTAACAACGCTGCCTTAACAACGTTTTCAAACCAATATACTATGACACTCAAAGGAGAACCCGCCAAATAAAACTGCTATCCGTGTCGATGTGTAGCGGTTTCAGGTGGCGCGTTTTATTTATTTTTATTTGACCGGCATTCCGCCAGAAATAAAAAAGCCCCCTGATTTTGGGGGCCTGAAGTTATTATTTTCTGAAATCTAATGGTGTCTGACCGGACTGGATGTACATTGCAACGTTATCGAATGTAATCATTTTAGATTTACAAAAAATACATTTTGCACCGAATGGATTTCCTTCAGTCACATCAAAGGTTGATGTTCTGTATTGGGAACCATGGCAACATGGGCAGCGAAAGTGAATATGATTAGTAATAATAGTTACCTCACAGCGCCACAACATTAACTGCGGATGGACCTTTAGGCCCCTGCTCCACACCGAATTCAACTTTCTGGTTTTCATTCAGCGTTTTGAAATCATTACTTTGAATCGCTGAAAAATGGACAAAGACATCTTTGCTGCCATCTGCAGGCGTGATGAAGCCAAAACCTTTTTCAGGATTGAACCATTTAACTAAACCAGTCATTTTAGTAGACATATATTTTATTCCTTAATTTGAGCCTTTCGGCAAGCATGGTTTTTATGACAGAAACTTCGTAGTGCTTAATGAAGAGACTCAAAGAGGGGATAAATGGATTACACCTGAAAATGAGAACTGCTTGAGTAAACTACTTTGTATATCGTCTGTTATTCAAACCGACCAGATCATTAACGCACGGGCACTGAGATTAAGCAACTGTTATTTTAGCCGTCCGGAGTCCCTTATAGCCAACAACGCGGCACGGGGTTTGTTTGCCCAAGCGTAAAGCGCGGCAAATGGAACATGCAAATGCTCATATGGTCTATACAGTATAAGAAGCATGAATGGCCGCCAACGCCCCGTTGCAGGTTGATATACTGAAGCTGAAGCTGGCAACGAGCGCCACCAACATGCTTCAGGTGGGGTGCCCGCGAATTTGCTTTAGCAAAAACAATGTGTTAATCGATCATACAATTTTTAACGAGACAGAATTGTTCATCGTAGAACACAATTAGTAGGAAGCTTATAAGGAAATCATTATGCGCTACTCGAAACTCTCTCTGCTGGTTCCATGTGCACTACTTCTCAGCGCCTGTACTACCGTGACTCCGGCCTATAAAGATAACGGCACGCGGAGCGGTGCATGCGTAGAAGGCGGGCCAGACAGCGTGGCTCAACAATTCTATGATTACCGTATTCAGCATCGAAACAATGACATTACCGCCCTTCGTCCATACCTTAGCGACAACCTGGCTAAACTGCTGACCGATGCCAGCCGTGATAACGCGCATCGCGACCTGTTTAACAGCGATCCGTTCTCCAGTCGCACGACCTTACCGGATAGCGCCAGCGTCGCCAGCGCATCAACCATTCCGAATAGTGATGCACGCAACATTCCACTGCGCGTAGAGCTGAAACAGGGTGATCAGAGCTGGCGTGATGAAGTATTGATGATCCGCGAAGGCCAGTGCTGGGTAGTGGACGACGTCCGCTATCTGGGCGGCAGCGTACACGCGTCAGCCGGGACGCTGCGCCAGTCTGTGGAAAACCGCTAGTCGCCCCCATTCACCCGCCTGTTTCATAAACCCCATAAATTGTCTGGCATTCTGCATAGAATGCCGACAATTATTCTTGCCCGCTGGTGGCCCCGCTATTTTGTGCTATGTTTAGATAAGAATGCGGTTTGCATTTAACTTTTAACGCATAAATATTGCATAACTATTCTGTCAAAGGTAGTATCTGCGGCTTCAATAGCTATCAGACTGCCAGCATACGAGTGTCAATGAGTATTCAATTAAACGGCATTAACTGCTTCTACGGCGCACATCAGGCGCTGTTCGATATCACGCTGGATTGCCCTCAGGGTGAAACACTGGTGTTACTTGGCCCTAGTGGAGCCGGGAAAAGCTCGCTACTGCGCGTACTCAACCTGCTTGAGATGCCGCGCTCGGGCACGCTCTCTATTGCGGGTAACCGTTTCGACTTCACGAAAACACCGTCAGATAAAGCTATTCGCGATCTGCGCCAGAACGTGGGTATGGTTTTTCAGCAATATAATCTTTGGCCGCACCTCACGGTTGTACAGAATCTGATTGAAGCGCCCTGCCGTGTGCTTGGTCTGACAAAAGAGCAAGCAATGGCGCGCGCCGAGAAACTGCTCGAACGTCTGCGTCTGAAGCCCTACAGCGATCGTTATCCGCTGCATCTCTCCGGCGGCCAGCAGCAGCGTGTGGCCATTGCCCGCGCATTAATGATGGAACCGCAGGTGCTGCTGTTTGATGAACCGACCGCCGCGCTTGATCCGGAAATTACCGCGCAAATCGTCAGCATCATTCGTGAGCTGGCGGAAACCAACATTACTCAGGTGATCGTCACCCACGAAGTGGAAGTTGCTCGTAAAACGGCAAGTCGTGTGGTGTATATGGAAAACGGTCATATCGTCGAGTTTGGGGATGCGAGCTGCTTTGCCAACCCGCAAACCGAAGCGTTTAAAAACTATCTTTCTCACTAAGATTCGGGACAATACAATGAAAAAAGTTCTGATTGCCGCGCTAATCGCAGGTTTTAGCCTTTCCGCTACCGCAGCCCAAACCATTCGTTTCGCCACCGAAGCGTCTTATCCTCCGTTTGAATCTATCGATGCTAATAACAAGATCGTGGGTTTTGACGTTGATCTGGCGAACGCGCTGTGTAAAGAGATCGATGCTACCTGTACGTTTACCAATCAGGCATTCGACAGCCTGATCCCGAGCCTGAAATTCCGTCGTTTTGACGCGGTGATGGCCGGTATGGACATCACGCCTGAGCGTGAAAAACAGGTCCTGTTTACTACCCCTTACTACGACAACTCTGCACTTTTTGTTGGCCAGCAGGGTAAATACACCAGCATTGATCAACTGAAAGGCAAAAAAGTTGGCGTACAAAACGGGACGACGCACCAGAAATTCATCATGGATAAGCATCCGGAAGTGACCACCGTGCCGTATGACAGCTACCAGAATGCCAAACTCGATCTGCAAAACGGTCGCATTGACGGCGTCTTCGGTGATACCGCAGTCGTAACCGAATGGCTGAAAGACAATCCGAAACTGGCCGCAGTTGGCGACAAAGTGACGGATAAAGATTACTTCGGAACAGGTCTGGGCATCGCGGTGCGTCAGGGCAACACTGAGCTGCAGCAGAAATTTAACGCTGCGCTGGAAAAAGTGAAGAAAGATGGGACTTACGAGACCATCTACAACAAATGGTTCCAGAAGTAATATTTGATGAATGAATTTTTTCCTTTAGCAAGCGCCGCCGGGATGACCGTCGGCCTTGCGGTTTGTGCGCTGATCATCGGCCTCGCGCTCGCCATGTTTTTTGCCGTCTGGGAGTCCGTAAAATGGCGTCCGGTGGCATGGGCAGGTTCAGCGCTGGTCACCCTTCTGCGCGGGTTACCAGAAATTCTGGTGGTTCTGTTTATCTATTTCGGCTCCTCGCAACTGCTGCTGACGCTGGCCGATGGTTTTACGATCAATCTCGGGTTTGTAGAGATCCCGGTACAGATGCAGATCGAAAACTTCGACGTCAGTCCGTTCCTGTGCGGTGTGATTGCGCTGTCTTTACTGTACGCCGCCTATGCGTCGCAAACGCTGCGTGGCGCATTGAAAGCCGTTCCACTCGGACAATGGGAATCCGGTCAGGCGTTGGGTTTATCTAAAGCCGCGATCTTCTTTCGCCTGGTGATGCCACAGATGTGGCGTCATGCTCTGCCGGGACTGGGTAACCAGTGGCTGGTATTGCTGAAAGATACCGCGCTGGTCAGCCTGATCAGCGTGAACGATCTGATGCTGCAAACCAAAAGCATTGCCACGCGTACCCAGGAGCCATTTACCTGGTACATTGTGGCGGCGGCTATTTACCTGGTGATTACGCTGGTGAGTCAGTACATTCTCAAACGCATTGACCTGCGCGCGACACGTTTTGAGCGGAGACCAGGCTGATGCTTGAGTATTTACCTGAATTGTTGAAAGGGCTGCATACCAGCCTGACGCTGACGGTCGCCTCCATCGTAGTTGCTCTGGTGCTGGCGCTGATTTTCACCGTCATCCTGACGCTGAAAACGCCGGTACTGGTCTGGCTGGTCCGCGCCTATATCACGCTGTTTACCGGTACGCCATTGCTGGTGCAAATCTTCCTGATCTACTACGGACCAGGGCAGTTCCCGACGCTGCAGGAATATCCGGTACTGTGGCATCTGCTCTCCGAACCGTGGCTGTGCGCGTTAATTGCGCTGTCGCTGAACAGTGCGGCTTATACCACACAGCTGTTCTACGGCGCTATCCGCGCCATCCCGGAAGGCCAGTGGCAGTCATGCGGTGCATTGGGGATGAGCAAAAAGGATACGCTGGCGATTCTGTTGCCATACGCCTTTAAACGCGCCCTCTCCTCGTATTCCAACGAAGTGGTGCTGGTGTTTAAAAGTACCTCACTGGCTTACACCATCACGCTGATGGAAGTCATGGGCTACAGCCAGCTGCTGTATGGTCGCACTTATGACGTCATGGTCTTCGGCGCGGCGGGCGTGATTTACCTGCTCGTCAACGGTTTGCTGACGCTGATGATGCGCTTAATCGAACGTAAAGCGCTGGCGTTTGAACATCGAAATTAAGCCGATAACTGCATAAAGCGAAAAACAAAAGACGGGCAAGTCTAACAACCGCCCGTCTTTTTTTATATCAACAAAATACTTAATCGTTTTTATTGCATATAAATTCATTAAATGGCATTGTTACTTCACGCCGCAGACACGGTAAATCATCATAAGATTGACAGACGGGAGTTCCACCATGAAAAAGTTAGTACTGGCCGCATTACTGGCTACTTTCGCCGCTGGCGCCTCAGCCGCTGATAAAATTAGCTTTGGTGTATCAGCGACTTATCCGCCATTTGAATCGCTGGACGCGAGCAACAAAATTGTCGGTTTTGACATTGACCTGGCAACGGCGCTGTGCAAACAAATGCAGGCGGAATGTACTTTTACCAATCATGCTTTCGACAGCCTGATCCCCGCGCTGAAATTCAAAAAATATGATGCAGTGATTTCCGGAATGGATATCACGCCAGAGCGCAGCAAACAGGTTGCGTTCACTCAACCTTACTATGCTAACTCCGCGCTGGTTATTGCCAAAAAAGACACCTATAAAACCTTTGCCGATCTGAAAGGGAAACGCATCGGTATGGAAAACGGCACCACGCACCAAAAATACCTGCAGGATAAACATCCTGAAGTGAAAACCGTGGCCTACGATAGCTATCAGAATGCGATTATCGACCTGAAAAATGGCCGTATTGATGGCGTATTTGGCGATACCGCCGTCGTTAACGAATGGCTGAAAACTAACCCGCAGTTAGGCGTGGCTACCGACAAAGTGACCGATCCACAATACTTCGGTACTGGTCTTGGCATTGCGGTTCGCCCGGATAACAAAGCCCTGCTGGAAAAACTGAATAACGCGCTGGCCGCCATCAAAGCGGATGGCACCTACCAAAAGATCAGCGATCAGTGGTTCCCGCAGTAATTTCCGCTTTATCTGAAAAGCCGCAACCGCGGCTTTTTTTATCTCTTCGCCTGCGCTTTCAGTCAGTTCTTACGCCAGAAATGCATTCATGGCATACACTAGTTAAAACGATAAAGAATGAGGCATAAGGATGATAGCGTTTCCTGCCAGCTTGCTGATCCTCAATGGAAAAAGTGCTGATAATCTCCCTCTGCGTGAAACTATTGCGCAACTTCGCGATGAGGGCGTGGAAATTCATGTACGCGTCACCTGGGAAAAAGGCGACGCTCAACGTTACGTTGATGAAGCGCGTCGATTAGGCGTTGCAACGGTGATTGCCGGCGGCGGCGACGGCACGATCAACGAAGTCTCTACAGCGCTAATCCAGTCGCAGGGCGGCAATATTCCCGCCCTGGGTATTTTACCGTTGGGAACGGCGAATGACTTTGCCACCAGCGTGGGTATACCCGACGACCTTGATAAAGCGTTAAAACTGGCTATCGCCGGAAATGCGACAGAGATCGATATGGTGCAGGTCAATGATAAAACCTGTTTTATCAATATGGCGACCGGCGGCTTTGGCACGCGTATCACCACCGAAACGCCAGAAAAACTCAAGGCGGCGTTGGGCGGCGTATCGTATTTTATTCACGGTTTAATGCGCATGGATACGCTTAAGCCCGACGTCTGCGACATCCGTGGAGATGATTTTCACTGGCAGGGCAAAGCGCTGGTGATTGGGATTGGTAATGGCCGCCAGGCCGGTGGTGGACAACAGCTTTGCCCGACTGCGCTGATTAACGACGGTCTGCTGCAACTGCGCATTTTTACCGGCGAGGAGTTGTTGCCTGGGCTGCTTTCAGCGTTAACGCAATCCGAAGACAACCCTAATATAATTGATGGCGCTTCATCGTGGTTTGATATCCGCGCCCCACACGAAATTACCTTTAATCTTGATGGCGAACCGCTCAGCGGGCAGGAGTTTCATATTGAAATCCTGCCCGCGGCGCTACGTTGCAGACTGCCTCCAGGTTGCCCGTTGTTGCGCTAACAAAACGGCACCCGGCCGGAATCAGGCAATGGTGACTTTGCTGTCCAGATAAACATCCTGCACGGCGTTAATCAGCTTAACGCCGTCGGCCATGGTTTTCTTGAATGCTTTACGTCCAAGGATCAGCCCCATACCGCCTGCGCGTTTATTAATGACCGCCGTACGTACCGCATCGCTCAGATCGGTTTCTCCACCGGCCGCACCGCCAGAGTTAATTAATCCGGCGCGCCCCATATAGCAGTTTGCCAACTGATAACGTACCAGGTCAATCGGGTTGTCGCTGGCCAGCTTGCTGTAGACGCGATCGTCGGTGTAACCAAAGTTAACAGCTTTGTATCCGCCGTTATTTTCCGCCATTTTCTGCTTCACGATATCCGCCCCAATCGTGGCCGCCAGATGGTTAGCCTGCCCAGTGAGATCGGCGGAGACATGATAATCCACGCCGTCTTTCTTAAACGCGGGGTTACGCAGATAAGCCCACAGTACGGTGACCATACCCAGCTCATGGGCACGCTCAAACGCGGCGGAAATCTCTTCAATCTGACGGCGAGACTCCTCAGAACCGAAATAGATTGTCGCCCCGACTGCAACCGCGCCCATATTGAACGCCTGCTCGACGCTGGCGTATAACGTCTGGTCAAACGTATTGGGATAACTGAGCGTTTCGTTGTGGTTAATCTTCACAAGGAACGGAATACGGTGCGCGTAACGGCGGGAAACAGAAGCCAGCACACCATAGGTCGATGCCACGCAGTTACACCCCGCTTCGATAGCCAGTTCCACGATATTCTTTGGATCAAAGTACAACGGGTTAGCCGCAAACGATGCCCCGGCGGAGTGCTCCACGCCCTGGTCCACCGGAAGAATCGACAGGTACCCTGTTCCGGCCAGGCGCCCCGTGTTATACAGCGTCTGCATATTTCTCAGTACGGCTGGCGGACGGTTGTTATCAACCATTACGCGATCGACGTAATCATGTCCTGGCAGGTAAAGTTGGTCAGAAGGAATGGTCATACAACGATGCTGTAAAAGGCTGTCGGCATCTTTGCCAAGCAACTGCGCAATATCAGTCATAGCTATGCTCCCGTAAGTTCCGATTAATAATCGGAATGTGAATTATCCTGACCCGCTTTTTTGCGGGCAGCCATAAGCCTGGTACCGACTGCGCTTTTTTTCCATCTTTAGCGCACTTTTCAGCGATTTCCGCTGGAACGATTCAGGAAGAAATAGTGTTAAGGCGGTCAAATTTAGAGCGCAAAGGTATTTTAAAGGTATTATCAGGTGGTACTATCAATGCGTACCTTACCTGTCATGAAGGATTTAAAGATGAAAACTACAGTTAAGCTGTCGTTCATGATGTTTGTTGAGTGGTTTATCTGGGGCGCCTGGTTTGTCCCGCTTTGGCTGTGGCTCAGCAAAAGTGGCTTTACCGCGGGTGAAATTGGTTGGTCTTACGCCTGTACCGCCATTGCGGCGATCCTGTCGCCGATTCTGGTCGGCTCTATCACTGACCGCTTCTTCTCAGCGCAAAAAGTCCTCGCCGTGTTGATGTTTGTCGGCGCTATCCTGATGTACTTCGCCGCGCAGCAAACCACCTTCAGCGGATTCTTCCCGCTGCTGCTGGCCTATTCACTGACCTATATGCCGACAATTGCGTTAACCAACAGTATCGCTTTTGCCAACGTACCGGACGTTGAGCGTGATTTCCCGCGCATCCGCGTCATGGGTACCATTGGCTGGATTGCGTCTGGTTTAGCCTGCGGTTTCCTACCGCAAATGCTCGGCTATAACGATATCTCCCCCACCAATATCCCCCTGCTTATCACGGCCGGAAGTTCCGCGCTGTTGGGCGTCTTTGCGTTCTTTTTACCGGATACGCCACCGAAAAGTACCGGCAAGATGGATTTCAAAGTCATGCTGGGGCTGGATGCGTTGATCCTGCTGCGGGATAAGAACTTCCTCGTCTTTTTCTTTTGCTCATTCTTGTTTGCCATGCCGCTGGCGTTTTATTACATCTTCGCCAACGGTTACCTGACAGAAGTTGGAATGAAAAATGCCACCGGTTGGATGACGCTGGGCCAGTTCTCTGAAATCTTCTTTATGCTGGCGCTGCCGTTCTTCACCAAACGCTTTGGCATCAAAAAGGTATTACTGCTTGGTCTTATCACTGCGGCGATCCGCTACGGATTTTTCGTATACGGCGGCGCGGAAGAATATTTCACTTACGCCCTGCTGTTTCTCGGCATTCTGCTACACGGCGTCAGTTACGACTTCTATTACGTTACGGCCTATATCTATGTCGATAAAAAAGCGCCGGTACACATGCGCACCGCAGCACAAGGGCTTATTACACTCTGCTGCCAGGGGTTCGGTAGCCTGCTCGGTTACCGTCTGGGCGGCGTAATGATGGAAAAAATGTTTGCCTATAAGGAACCGGTTAATGGTCTCACCTTCAACTGGGCGGGCATGTGGGGATTTGGCGCGATCATGATCGCCGTCATTGCCGTGCTGTTTATGATTTTCTTTCGCGAATCAGACAAAGAAATTACCGCCATTAAGGTGGACGATCGCGATGTAGCGTTGAAACAAGGGGAAGTGAAATGAAAGCAGAACGTATTCTCGGTGCTCTTTATGGGCAGGCGTTAGGGGATGCGATGGGCATGCCGTCGGAACTGTGGCCAAGAACGCGGGTAAAAGCACACTTCGGTTGGATCGACCGTTTCTTGCCTGGACCTGCGGAAAATAATGCCGCCTGCTATTTTAACCAGGCGGAGTTTACCGATGACACATCAATGGCCCTGTGTCTGGCTGATGCCTTGCTTGAATGTGACGGAAAGATAGTTCCAGACGTTATTGGTCGCAATATTCTGGCCTGGGCCGAACGTTTCGATGCCTTTAATAAAAACGTGCTCGGCCCAACGTCAAAAATTGCGCTAAATGCCATTCGCAACGGCAAACCTGTTGCCGAACTGGAAAATAATGGCGTCACTAACGGAGCCGCAATGCGTGTCTCGCCGCTGGGGTGTCTGCTGCCCGCGCGCGATCTCGATACCTTTATTGATGACGTGGCACTGGCCTCCAGCCCGACGCATAAATCGGATCTGGCTACCGCCGGTGCAGTCGTCATCGCGTGGGCGGTGTCGCGCGCTATCGACGGAGGAAAATGGTCGGAGATTGTTGACGCGCTGCCTGCCATTGCCCGACATGCGCAGCAAAAACGGATCACCACCTTTAGCGCATCGCTCTCTGCCCGCCTTGAACTGGCGCTAAAAATCGTCCGTCATGCCGATGGCATTGAGTCCGCCTGCGAGCAGCTGTATCAGGTGGTGGGCGCCGGAACCAGCACCATTGAATCCGTACCTTGCGCCATCGCAATGGTCGAACTGGCGCAGACCGATCCTAACCGCTGCGCGATTCTGTGCGCGAATCTTGGGGGCGATACCGACACCATCGGGGCGATGGCGACCGCCATTTGCGGTGCATTGCACGGGGTAAGCGCGATTGACCCGGCATTGAAACAGGAACTGGATGCGGTAAATCAGCTGGACTTTACCCGCTACGCCAGCGGATTACTGCGACTGCGCGGGCAGCGGGAGGCGCTATGAACAGCACCACGCGTCTGCAACACCTTCTCCCGCAGTTAGGTTCACACAGGCCGGTCACGGTGGTGGGGGCGGCGGTCATTGATGTGATTGCCGATGCGTATGCCCTCCCCTGGCGCGGATGTGACATCGAGCTTAAACAGCAAGGCGTTAACATTGGCGGCTGTGCGCTCAATATTGCTGTGGCGCTCAGGCGTTTAGAGATCAGCGCCAGCAATGCGCTGCCGCTGGGTCAGGGGGTATGGGCCGATATTATCCGCAACCGGATGGCAAAAGAGGGCTTGCATAGCCTGATCGACAACGCAGAAGGCGATAACGGCTGGTGTCTGGCGCTGGTGGAACCGGATGGCGAACGTACTTTTATGTCTTTTAGCGGCGTCGAAAACCAGTGGAACGCCGACTGGCTGGCACGACTGAACATCCCGCGTAACAGCCTGGTTTATCTGTCAGGCTATCAGTTAGCCTCCGGGTGTGGCGAGCTGCTGGTACAGTGGCTGGAAGGTCTGGAGGATGTGACGCCGTTTATCGATTTTGGTCCGCGAATCGGCGATATTTCAGACGCCTTAATGGCGCGAATTATGGCCTGCCGTCCACTGGTATCACTCAATCGACAGGAGGCCGAAATTGCCGCCGAGCGGTTTGCATTAAGCCTGGATGTAGAAGGTTTCGGCGCAGAATGGGTACGCCGTTTCGCCGCACCGGTGGTGATACGCCACGATAAGGACGGCGCGTGGTATTTCAGCGCACAAACATCCGGTTGTGTGCCAGCATTTAAGACCACCGTCGTTGATACCATTGGCGCAGGAGACAGTCACGCCGGCGGCATGCTGGCCGGACTGGCGTCAGGCTGGGCGCTGGCTGATGCGGTACTTCTGGGCAATGCGGTGGCGTCCTGGGTAGTCGGGCATCGCGGCGGCGATTGCGCCCCCTCGCGAGAGACGTTACTCCTCGCACACAAACACGTATAGATCGCTTCGGCAATAGCTGATGCTGTATTCAATGGGCCGTTGCTGCTGGTCAAGCGCTACCTGCTTGATCACCAGCACCGGCACTTTGCTGTCCATTTGAATATGCGCCTGGAACTCCGCGTCTGGCATCCGCGCGCTGACGCGTGAACGCGTACGCTGCGGGAAGATATGCTGGCTGCGGAAATAGTCATACAGCGAAACGCCGATAGCATCCACATCATGGATTAGTTGGGCCGGTACCCATGACTCTTCAATAGAAACGGCGCCTTCATCAACATAGCGAATACGTTTGAGCAGGAAGACCTCACTGCCGACGGCAACAGCCAACTGCTGTGCCACCTCTTCCGGACAAGGCACTATGCGCTTGTTGACCCACAGCGTATCCGGTTTTTTTCCGCGTAAAACGACCTGCTGCGAAAAACCCCGCGCTTCTT
This sequence comes from Citrobacter freundii complex sp. 2025EL-00176, assembly GCF_053309355.1. Classification (NCBI taxonomy): domain Bacteria; kingdom Pseudomonadati; phylum Pseudomonadota; class Gammaproteobacteria; order Enterobacterales; family Enterobacteriaceae; genus Citrobacter; species Citrobacter freundii complex sp. 2025EL-00176. The sequence goes on from NZ_JBRYHT010000002.1 coordinate 234,787, forward strand.
TGAGCGAATACTCGAAGATGTTGTTGATCTGCGTCCCGTAACCGCGGGCGCGTGTCACCACGCCTTCTTCCTCCAGAGCCTGCATCGCCTTGCGTACCGTAATTCGCGACACGCCGGTCAACTGACTGAGATCGCGCTCGCCGGGCAGGATATTGCCATGCTCAAGGATCCCGCTGCGCACAGCGTTCTTCACCGTTTGCGCAAATTTCATATACAGCGGCGTGTTATCTGCCGCTGCAATGCGTTCATTCAATTGCGCGATAAGCTGGGTATGCGCTTGTTCCATTTATCTTTTTCCTGCAGCCGTTTCTGCAGCCAGTATACTCATTACCACCACGCGTGGAAATGATGCACCGGACCAATTCCCTCACCCACTTCCAGCGTGTCGGCCTGTGCCAGCGCCGCCGAAAGCCACAGTTTGGCTTCCTGTACCGTATCAGCCCAATTGTTATGCCGTGGACGTAGCGCCGCCAGCGCTGCGGAAAGAGTACAACCGGTACCGTGGGTATTTTTGGTCAACACCCTTGGTGCAGTAAAACGCTGTTCGCCATCACGGGTAAACAGCCAGTCCGGGCTTTGCGCATCTTCCAGATGACCGCCTTTCATCAGCACCGCCTCACAGCCCAGCGCTCGCAGCGCCCTTCCCTGTTCTAACATCTCCTGCTCAGTTTGCGCATGCGATGCGCCGAGCAATGCCGCTGCCTCCGGCAAATTTGGGGTGATAATTGAAACCTGTGGCAGCAAACGGGTGCGCATCGTTTCTACCGCCGCGGGCGACAGTAATGGATCGCCGCTTTTCGCCAGCATCACCGTATCCAGCACCACATTTTGCATCCGATGGCGGTGCAAACGTTCGGCGACCGCTTCAACAATATCCGCTTCCGCCAGCATACCGATTTTGGTGGTATCGATACGTACATCGCTGAACACCGAGTCCAGTTGTGCGGCAACAAAGTCAGGTTCAATGCGATACACCGACTGCACCCCACGCGTATTTTGCGCCACCAACGCGGTGATCACCGAACAGCCATAAGCGCCAAGCGCGGAGAAAGTTTTTAAATCAGCCTGAATACCCGCGCCACCGCTTGGATCGGTTCCGGCGATCGTTAATGCGTTAATCCGTTTCATGCTTGCTCCTGCGCGTTCAGGTTATAGAGGGCGTCGAGAAATGCCGGGACAAAACTGCCCGGTCCGGTCGATTGTTGCGTGGCGATTTGTCCGGCCTGTTTCATCCAGCTGCAGGCGGAAGCGACGTTATCAAGCCGATCACCGGGCAATGCACAGCTGGCCGCAACGACCGCAGATAGCGCGCATCCTGTGCCGACTACGCGCGTCATCAATATATCGCCACCATTCACGCAGACGGTACGCTGACCATCGGTAACATAGTCCACTTCGCCGGTCACCACGACAATGGTTCCAACCCGACGAGCCAGCGCTTGGGCAGCGCCAAGCGCAGCGGCTGGCGTATCGGTCGTGTCCACGCCACGTCCCCCGCTATTAATCCCCGCCAGCGCCAGTATTTCTGAGGCATTACCGCGAATTACGGCTGGCTGTAGCGACAGTAAATCCAGACAAAAGCGGCGGCGAAAATCGAGTGCGCCCACGGCAACGGGATCGAGCGCCCAGGGAGTTCTGGCAAGGTGTGCCTGCTCAACGGCAGCGCGCATCGCCGTGGCCCGGTCACGAGTAAGCGTGCCGACGTTAACCAGCAACGCGCTGGCGATAGCCGCAAACTGGCTGGCTTCCTCGGGCTCAATCACCATCGCAGGTGATGCGCCTAACGCCAACAGCGCATTGGCGGTAAAGTTTTGCACGACCTCATTGGTCATACAGTGCGTAAGGGGGGAAAGCGTTCTAAATTGGTGTAAGGCGTGGGCCGCGAGCGCGCGGCTGTGCAGGTCAGGCTGCATGGTTCAGCTCCTGCCCGCGCGAAGAAGGGACACGAGCAGTGTCAGACTTCCCTACGCTGGCATTATCCAGATCAGGTGGTACGGGTATTTCTCAGCCTTCACCAGGAAGGGCACCCCGAGTCGTTGTTACATAAAACTCAATAATATTAAAGGATAGCGAGAGAAACTTACATACTCGAGCCCCTGCTATCCATTTACTGAATGGCGGAATGTATCCACACCCCATACTTTACCAGTCAGCGAGGGAAGTGAACAGCAGGGGTTGATTCTGGAAAGGGTGATCATTGCCGAAGGCGATGTTATCCACTCAGGCATTTCGTATAGCCTCTCATTGCTGAGACACAACGATCATCCCCGCTTAAATTCCCAGGCAGACAGAAACGTTGCAACTGAACATTCAGCCAATTTCTCAAGTTTATGGGGATCAACTGCTTTTTGCGCAATTATTGCACCAGGAAGCAGATATCCCATAATGGACCCGAGGAAAGCAGTAGCCTGTAATTCCGGATTATCTAACGTTACTATTCCTTCATCATTTTTCTGTTGCAGAATTTCTGTCAACGCCTGCAAAACGCGTCCAGAGTTTCTTTGCTCCAGCATGGAATGTAAATCAGGCTTTTGAACCAGCACTTGAATCAATAAACGCTGGAAATGGATATTCTCCGGAGTGTAGAAATGATTTTGTACAACCCGGGCAAACCCTCTCAGGAGATCGGGAAAATCCAGTTGCTCCTGGAGTAACTGGCGTAAAGGCGGCTGCATTTTGTCATTCAGAAATTCAAACGTCGCCAGCAGGAGAGCATCCTTTCCCCCAGGGAAATGGCTATAAAGTGTCGGCCGCGTTGTCCCTGCTTCACTGGCAATAGTATCAAGAGACACATCAATGCCATGCTTGAGAAACAGCTCACATGCCGTTTGTAAAATGCGAGGGCGGGACTTCATTGGCCGCCCGCGTTGATTAACCATTATTGCATTCCTTACGTTTGCCTTTTTTCAGTCTCGAGATTCCCTGCTGAATGAGAATAAAAAACATTGGGACAAAGAGCAGCGTCAGTAACGTGCCTGTGAGCATACCGCCGATTACCGACGTTCCAATCTCTTTTTGGCTGGAGGCCCCTGCGCCAGTAGAGAGTACCAGAGGGATAACACCAACAACAAATGCCAGAGACGTCATGATGACAGGACGTAAGCGTAATCTTGCGCCTTCAAAAGCGGCCTGGGTCAACGGCTTACCCTTGCGGATTTGCGCCAGAGCGAATTCAATAATGAGAATTGCATTTTTTGCTGAGAGCCCCATCGTTGTGAGTATACCCACCTGGAAGTAGACATCATTTTCAAATCCGGCGATTAAGGCTGCACTTACTGCGCCGAGAACCCCAAGTGGGATAATCAGCAGCACAGCAATGGGCACAGACCAGCTTTCATATAAGGCAGCCAGACACAAAAATACAAACGCAACGGAGGCAAGATATACCCATAGTGTCTGAGCCGATGAAGCCTGTTCCTGCCATGATATGCCGCTCCACTGCAGATCAAATCCTTCGATTGGCGCTATCAGCTTGGCCATTTCAGCCATTGCTACCCCAGAACTTATTCCCGGGACTGCGGCTCCTTGAAATTGCACAGCAGGTAATCCATTGAATCGCTGAAGCATTTGTGGACCAGTAGTCCAGCGGAAGGAGGCAAAACTGGCGAATGAGGTCATATTATCGCTACTGTTGCGTACAAACCAGGTGGATAAGTTTTCAGGTATTGAACGCCATGGCGCATCACCTTGTATATAAACCCTTTTTACACGGCCACGGTCAATAAAGTCATTAACGTAAATTCCTCCCCATGCAGCAGAAAGCGTTTCGTTGATATCCGCCTGTTCAAGGCCGTGAGCTTGTGCTTTTTGTCTGTCAATATCTACCTGCAGCAACGCCTTCGCGGCAAGGCTGTTCATTCGCACAGCGCTCAGATTTTGGTTTTCTCTGGCTGCCGTAAGTAACATTGTTTGCGCCTGATTAAGACTATGGTAACCGCGGTCTGAAATGTCCTGAAGCCATAATTCGAACCCGCTGGATTGTCCTAACCCACGAACTGTGGGTGGAGATACAATGCTGATAGAGGCATTCTGAGACGTTTGATTAAAATATTGAGTAGCTCTTGCGATAATAGCCTGAGCGCTGTTAGTTTCCCCCTGACGTTCGTCCCAGTGCTTTAACTCAGCAACGGACATTCCCACATTTTGCCCGCTACCTGCGTTATTTCGTCCAGCGACTGTAAATATAGCGTTAAGATTGGCATTCTCCTGAGTCATAAAATAGCGTGTGATTTCATCTCCAACCTTTTGAGTCATTGACATTGGCGCCCCTGGAGGAAGAGTGAACTGGATTGATATTGCCCCCTGGTCCTCCTCCGGAAGAAAACTGGTCGCGAGTTTTTGATATTGCCAAACCATGAAAATCGACATCAGAAAAGCGAGAATAATGATTCTCACAGGACGTGCTGATATTTGCGTGAGCACATTCATATAGCGATGCTGACTTTTTTCGACATACCTGTTGAAATGAGTGAAGAATTTCCCTTTCTTCTTATTTCGACTTTTAAGCAAATGAGCGCACAACGTAGGAGTTAAAGTGAGTGCAACCAGCACGGAAAGCGCCATAGCAGAAACAATGGTGACCGTGAACTGGCGGTAAATAATGCCGACTGAGCCACCAAAAAACGCAATGGGAATAAAAACTGCGGACAAGACCAGCGCGATACCTATTAATGCACCGGTTATTTCCCGCATGGAGTTTAGCGTAGCCTGCAGCGGATCGAGATGTTCTTCTTCCATCACGCGTTCGACATTCTCGACTACGACAATCGCGTCGTCGACAAGTAGTCCAATGGCAAGCACCATGGCAAAGAGTGTTAAGGTATTGATGCTATAACCGAGCAAGCTGAGGATGCCGAATGTGCCCAATAATACGACAGGCACCGTCAATGAAGGGATTAATGTGGCTCTCCAGTTTTGTAAGAACAGATACATTACCGCCACAACAAAAACGATCGCTTCAATAAGCGTCTGCACAACATTTTCGATGGACACCGTCACAAACGGTGTACTGTCGCGAGGATAGGCAACTACAATGCCTTGCGGAAATCGATCTTTTAATCTGTTAACTTCAGCACGAACCTTTTCAGCAGTTTCCAGAGCATTAGCGCCGGATGCGAGTTGAATAGATATTCCAGCAGCAGGATGACCATTCAGTGTGGTCAGATTCTGATAGTTTTCAGCCCCGAGTTCGACTCGAGCAACATCTCGCAAATATACAGCTGAGCCATCATTATTTGTCCGAAGAATGATACTTTCAAATTGCGTCGTTGTTTCCAGGCGGGACTGGGCAGTCACCGTCGCATTCAGATACTGATCGTTGAGAGAAGGCAGAGAGCCAATCTCTCCGCTGGTAACTTGCGAATTTTGTGCCTCGATAGCCGTTTGTACATCAGAGGGCATCAAACCATAATTATTGAGCTGATGTGGGTTGAGCCAAATCCGCATAGCATATTGCGCACCAAAAACAGTTGTTTCTCCCACCCCCTTAACTCGACTTAAGGGCTCCTGCAAAGTGTTGATAAGGAAGTCGCTAATATCGACACTGGTTAAACGATCGTTCTGGTCATATAAGGAGATAACCATCAGGCTATCTCCCTGTGATTTGGTCACAGAAAGCCCCTGTTGTTGCACTTCCTGCGGTAGCCGCGTCATAGCCTGGTTTACAGCATTTTGTACCTGGACCTGGGCTATATCGGGATTGATACCTTGTTCAAAAGTAAGGCTAATACGTGACTGACCAGCAGAACTGCTGGTTGAAGAAAAATAAAGCAGGCCATCAATTCCTTTGATTTGCTGTTCAAGTAGCTGCGTTACGCTGTCCTCAACGTTTTGCGCGGAAGCACCGGGGTAGTTTGCCGTAACGTTCACCCCCGGTGGCGCAATATCCGGATACTGCTCAACAGGTAGTGTTAAAAGAGCCAGAATACCAGCAGAAACGATGCAAATAGCAATGACCGCGGCGAAGACAGGACGGAAAATAAAGAAGTGAGCCAGCATCGTGTTTTCCTCCGTTTAGTCAATGGGGTCGCGCAGTGAAAACACGTGCGGAGGCCTGGCTCGTTGAATAAAAGCCATATGCGATGTTTGCCACAAACTAAAAACAGGTTGAGGCCTGGGTAATGTGACCGTTGCAGGGCATAGCAGAATATTGATTGCTTTTGCGACAATGTATCTGCTGATTTCGAGGCAAGACATTGTTCGTTGATGTTCACGCCATAGATAGTCATAGGTTTGGATAGTGAAACTATTTTGGAGTAGTAAAAAACGTAAATAGCTGAGTCGTAACTGCATGTGCTGATAATTCAAATCAGTACACTGAGAGCAAGCCTGCTCCCGGTCCCGCGTAACAAGACAGTGATCAACGGTCTTTGGCTCTACAGCCCCCCCTCCAGGCAGAGATGCGTTAAGCTGACATGAAAAAGTCATTAACAATATGAAAATTAATAACTTTTCCCATTTACTAAAGTTCGTCATAGTAAAGCCTCGCCAATTTATTTACTTTACAGTAAAGTAAATAAATTGATTAAACAAGCATCAACTTTTTACTCCATTCCATTAGTGGGATTTCTTGAAGACCATTGTTCCGGGTCACAGAAACCGGAGCAACTCATGTATGCTGTATAACAGCGGTACTCTGAGTTGATATGCAAAAACGTGATACCTCATCGCTAAATTGTCGCAATCCTGTACATTCATTTACACTTTTTACGAAATTACTGGAGTGATAACAAAAAAGTCCTTGTCAGATGTCCAGTAAGCCTGGAATGATAGATGACTGATTTCGATAACCCGAACAGGTAGAGAGGATGGGTATGAAGAAGAAAATGTTGCTGGGCGCGCTGTTGCTTGTAACCAGCACCGTCTGGGCCGCGCCTACAGCTACTGCTGCCGCAAAGGGTATTGATCAATATGAGCTAAAAAGTTTTATCGCTGACTTTACCCATTTCAAACCCGGTGACAAGGTTCCACCACTGTATCTCACCGAAGAATACACCATTAAACAATGGAATCTGCGCAACCTGCCCGCACCGACTGCAGGCACCCACTGGACCTACATGGGCGGCGCGTATGTGCTGGTCAATGATGCCGATGCTAAGATCATTAAAGCCTACGACGGCGAGATTTTTTATCACCGGTAAAAACCAAGCACTCTCTTAATTAAGAGAGTGCTTGGTTTTCAATATGTCATTGATAATCAACTCTGAAAATAACCTTGCTTGATATTTCTCCTATAGTCGGTTTTCCACTGCCAAGCAAAACATATTCTGCTGATATCGGAAAGGTATACTCAGAACTCAACGATGAGTATTTACTGACAGATAATAATGAGTCATTTTTATGTAAGCTTGCTGATTCGGCGCCTCTAAATAACTTAAACCCTACATTTTTTCCACCTGATAAAATTGTATTAACCAATACCAAACCATCAGCATCCCAATCTCCATCAACGATTTTCACTGATACTGGATTACTTGCTAATCCATTTATATCATTACACTGAAGCACAATATTTTCTATGCCGCTTCTTTTTTTGCTGCCTGATATTAATTCTTGTACCGTAACATCTTCCATTTTGATAAAGTAGTCCGAAGAAGAGAATTTACAGGTTGTTTTTCTATGTTTTACAGAAACATTAAGATCAACGTTATAATCACTTTCGGATCCCAAAAGCCAACATCCAAATGTTGAACATTTTTCTGAATTTATCACGAAAGCATCTTTGATCAGAAGAGTTTCACTTTCTTGTTTTATAGAAGGAGTATTACGACCACTTAACTCATAATTAAATGACAATGTCAATGTCTTATTTATGCTGCTCACTGAGTTATTCTTCCCATTCCAAAATTCATATTGAAGGTCAGTTACAGGGAAACCTGTTGGATCGACTGTATCAATGTTAAAACGGATACCATTAACAGAATATGTATTTCCTTTTATATTATTATGAAGATTCATTTGATCCGAAGATAATCGACACTTGAAGTCATTTTTGAAATTCAATGTTACATTTTTCTCTGCTGTATTCTCTACAGGTTCAAACTCAACATTTAATTCAATGCGTTCGTTATTTCCAGTACTCATTCTGCATGCGCCAAATGAACAGAATGAAATAAATAACATAGGTATACATATGTACAATTTCATACTTCCCCCCTCACCGACAAATATAAACTTTACTTTCATCAATCGTTTTACCGAAGGAGATTGAGCATGAAAGTCCCTGTTGTTTATCCACTGCGACTTTAATTTCCGGCGGCACGCTGTCGGTACGAATAAAGAGCTGGCTGCCCTGACCGACCAGGCCAACATTATTCCCTTGGTTATCTTCCACCTCATAACCAAAAGTTAAGGGCGAACCATCCGGGCGCTGGGCGCGAATAAACCAGGGCTGCCGTTGGTCGGTCTCAAATTTAACCAGCACCACGGCGCCGCGATAAGGCGCGGCACTGTGTCGGTTACCCAATAGCTCGGTTTTACTGTCGGTATTAGAAACGTCCAGCGTCAGGCTATTTTCCCGGTACGGGGTCAACATATCATATAGCACCACACCGCTGCGGTTAGTGGTGCGGTAACGTTGCCCGTTGACGTAGGCGCCTTCCAGTCCCGGCGCCTGCATTACTGCAAAAGTATCGGAAAGTCGGTTCGCCAGATTTACCCCGCCAGACCAGGCCACTATCCCGCCCGAAATATTACCGCCCGCCTGCCGGTATTTATTAGACTGGCTATAGCTGCCGCTTAGTTTAGCAAGCGGTGCGTTCCAGGTTAAGTTACCGCCTGCCGTCGTTTCGCTGTCCTGGCGCTGATGGCTCAGGTTAACGCCATAGTTAAACTGGTCGCGATCGCCCATCGTCCCGGAAAGTCCGGTATTGTTTGAGGAAAACCCATCGTTATTAAAGGTCGTTGAGTTAGATAAATATATCTGGCGGCGTCTTGAGGTAATATCATCCCCCCAGTCAAACGGAACAGAAATTAAAAGGTTAAAACGCTTATCCTCGCGATGATCCTCGTCATAGGTCTGGCTGGCCGAAAAGGTATAGCTAATACGTTGCCAGTTATTGGTATAACTCAACTGATAATCTTTGCTGCTACCGCTACGCCCCCAGTAGTCTCGCCACAGCGTACTGAGCGAGAATGAACCCCAGCCCTGTGGCAAAGATTGGCTAACGTTAGCCGAAAAACTGTTCTTACGACCAAAATCGTTCTGATAATAATCCGCGATGTCATACACATCATTTTCATCACGATAATAGCTGTCTTTGTTATTGGCCCAGACGTGATCGTTAAACGTGCGATAGTCTTTGGAAGAGTAGCGATACGCTGCCAGACCAAAACGCGTCGCCGTCTGCGTCAGATATTTGTTATAGGCAATCTGATAGCTCTGACCGTCAAAGGTATCGCCATTGTCCTGCTTACTATGCGATTTTGTGGCATCCACCGAAATAGCACCGATGCGTGTGTTCCAACCGGTACCAAGAGTAAAAGCATTATAATTTTGCGCCAGCATGGTGCCGCCATACAGCGTTAATAAATTATTCAGCCCATACTGATAGCTCATCTGCGTAAAATCGGTTTGATTACGCGCACCCTCAATATGGCTGCGTCCAGCGACAAAATCATATTTTGAGACGCCCGGTTGCAACATGTTGGGTACCGCTGCATATGGCACCAGATAGGTGGTGACCGATCCATCAGCTTCTTTGATGCTAACATCAAGATCTGCACCTCCCCCTGCTAACTGCAAATCCGCGATAGAAAACGGGCCTGGTGGTACTTCTTTCTGATACACCACAAAACCGTTCTGCTCAATAGTGACCAGCGCATTGCTCTGCGCAATCCCCTGCACCACCGGGGTAAAGCTTTGTTTTGAGTTGGGTAACATCTGCATATCGCGGTATAAACGCACCCCACGAAAGCGTACCGAGTCAAAAATATCAGATGAGGTGTACATATCTCCGGCGCGTAACGTGCCGAGAATTTGTGGAATACCGTACTCCAGATAAAGGGTGTTACTTTTCCATTCCCCGCTGCTGTCATCCGTTTTGTTGTAGCTGGCATCGGAATGCAACTGCCAGCCCAGCAGGTTTAATCCACTGGTAAAGCGCGCATAGGTACTTTTGCTGTTACCAGAATTCTTATAGTCGCTATAGTACTGGTTGAGATAATAGGAGGTATAAAGGGCATTGATACCGCGATCCCAGCTTTCCGGCGGCACATAGCCATTTTCCAGCTCGTCAACGTAGGCTTGGGGTACGCTAAGATCTAACTGAAATTTTCCTATGTTCCAGCGATAACTCCCACCCTGCACCGCTTGCTCTAGAGAAAGGCAGTTTTTGGTTTTATCAAGCTTATCGGTATTAATCCCTAAACGCGTGATGCTGTCGCGAGGCAGGCAGGTTTCAGCAGCCGTATCTTTAACTGTAATCTCATATTTGCCGCGCCACTGTTTATTAACGTAGATATCCACGTCATATTGGCCAGGTAAAGGATGATTATCATCAACGCGTAAAGCAGAAACTTTTTCGCCCTTCATCCCGCCCATCATAAAGTGTGTATCAAAAGTTTCTTCTGCCGACAGGACAGAAAAAGGCAACAATGACAATAAGATTGCAGAAGCAAGCGGGGTCATCCTTAACATAATCAGCTCCCGTTATCTCAGGCTGACGTTATCACTTATATAATTGCCATGATCATCAATAATAGTTAATTTATATTGACTGGCATTACTATTTTTCACTGTAAAAGATTCGCTAGATAATGGCGCAACCATCACCGAGTCATTATTTATCTTGATACTGCCAGCTTTAACTTCCGTGACCGTTATCCAGTTAGCACTGCTATTTTTTATAGAGAAGTTTTTTCCACTATGGGTTAACGATAGTTTTTTAAAAATTTCTTTATTAACTGGCGCAACACCTGCAGGACGATAAAAGAGCTTAATCCGGTTCTGCATGGCAAATTTAAGTACATTTTTACCATCATATGCCGGATTATTGGGTGGTATATCCAACACATTGAGATAAAACAGACTCTCTTTATTATTTGGTAGCATATTAGGCATTTTCTTAATTTTAAGCTGCTGCCCTGAATTTCCCGGCACCTTAGCTACTGGAGGCGTCAGCAAAAAAGGCACCTGAATCTTCTCAGGTGGCAGTGTTGTATTACCATCATCAATCCAGGCCTGTATCAGAGAAGCGCTTTTTTCTTGGTTCATCAACTGTATAACTATTTCATTTTTTTCTGCAGGGTAAATTACTCTTGTACCATAAATCACTATCCCTGCTTGAGCCGGTGTCATAAGTGATAATGTAATTACCGCGCCTAATATTTTCATTTTTATTCCCTTTTTATACCGGCAACCAAGGTTGCCGGTATAACACTATTCCTGAACAACAATCAGTTTTATATTTGCTTTTACTTCACCTGTACCAACGGGAGCACCTGCAGCACCTATAGCTTTTGCATAACGAGCCGAAAGTCGAAGCCCGTATTGAGTATTACCCTCAGTTGTTCCCAACCGTTCAAGATCCGAAAGCTTAAATTCATCCTGACCATCTTTTGTAATTAAAACATTCTTGTGAAACAATTTAAAACCGACCTCTGCAGGACCTGCACCTTTATTTTCAATAACACTATTATAATCAAAAGCACTACCATCAACTTTTATTTTGACATTATCACTAGTATTACACTCAAGAATTAAATTCTTATCTGCTTCATTTTCACCATACCCCGTATCCTGACCCGCGGCCAGTGGAGTAAGTATTGTAGCGGGAATATCGTCTAATGTAATAGTCGCGGTATTTGCTGTATCAAGGAACTTACAAGCGGTACCTGACACCATACCGGTAATTGTTAACGTACCTTCTTCAACCCCAGCAGCAAACGCCCCAGCACTCATAAATACAGCAGACAGTACAGCAGCAGAAATAATTGAACGTTTCATAATATCTTCCTTAATAAAATATTTTCTATTTGTTAAGAGAGTTAACTCTTGGATTTAAATTCGCACACCAGAAACGTTACCGCAATGTAAACGCGTTGTTTTATTGATTTAAAACAAGTTACAAATATCAATATAGTTGTAGCAAATAAGTGAAGGTAAGTACTATTTTTAATTTTAATAAATTAGCGTAATTAATCGATAAAAATCATTTGTTATGCAAATAAAAAAGCCTCCATCATTCATTAAAATGATAGAGGCTTAATAAGTGATACATTTTCTTAGTCGTAGTGATTTAACACTATCTGTCGTGTGGAATCCCCAGGAACAGCGACAATTTCAGTAACTATGCCTTGAACAGAAGCGGAATTAACATTGTTGATATCTGTATGATGAAGAGTCTGACCGCATCGATGCTCCACCGTATTATTCACAACATCAGTACTGCATGTTAGTTCAACAACTCTCCCGGTAATGGTTAAGGTTGCCGTATCAGAAGCCAAAGCCTGTAAACTCATTCCATAAGCCAGAGTTATAAATCCCAAGAATAAACCTTTCTTCATTGCGTTCATTATTCCTGTTTTAAGTGGAAAACAGCGTACAAGCTATTTGTCCGTTGAATTATGTATTAACATCCCTGCTAAAACCAATTGAAATGGTAGATTAATGAGATAGGTTTGATCAATTCAAATGATGCATTGAGGTGAATTATTCAGAAAAAGACATGAATCATACAGGCGGGATAAAAAATACTGCAAAGATCTTTAACTCTATATATTCACCGCATCAATATATCATTAATGCGGTGAATAATATTTAACGCCAGAAATTACACCGCGCGGAAGGCAATCTCGCCCGGAATAACTTCCCCCTGCCAGTACAGCTGCGCTGCTACGCGCCCTGCAAGGTCACGGTAAATGGTGGTAAATTCGCTGTCTGGACGGCTGATAACCGTCGGCGTACCGCGATCGAGGTCTTCACGCAGAGAAATATGCAGCGGCATTTGCCCCAGCAACTGGGTGTGGTACTGCTCGGCCAGTTTCTGCGCGCCACCGGTGCCAAAGATGGGCTCATGATGTCCGCAGTTGCTGCAAATATGCATACTCATATTCTCAACAATACCCAACACCGGCACTTCGACTTTTTCGAACATCACAATGCCTTTTTTCGCATCGATCAGCGCGATATCCTGCGGCGTGGTCACCACAACCGCCCCCGTTACCGGAATGTTCTGCGCCAGCGTCAGTTGGATGTCACCGGTGCCCGGCGGCATATCCAGTACCAGATAATCGAGATCCGGCCATAAGGTTTCCTGCAGCATCTGCAACAGCGCTTTACTGGCCATCGGCCCGCGCCACACCATGGCGTTATCGTCGGTGACCAGATATCCAATGGAGTTGGTCGCCAGACCGTGAGACATGATCGGCGCCATATGGGTGCCGTCCGGCGAAGTGGGACGCTGGTTTTCCGCACCGAGCATCGTCGGGATGGACGGGCCATAAATATCAGCGTCAAGAATGCCCACCTTCGCCCCTTCCGCGGCCAGCGCCAACGCCAGGTTCACCGCGGTCGAGGATTTGCCTACGCCACCTTTACCCGAGCTAACGGCAATGATGTTCTTCACACCATTAATACCCGGCTGGTTTTTCACGCGCTTCAGCGTCGCGATGTTATGTGACAACTTCCAGTCAATCGCTTTTGCGCCGGTAATACGCAGTAGATCGGCACTGCATTGCTCTTTTAGCTCTTCAAACGCGCTCTGCCAGACGAACGGCATGACCAGCTCAACGTGCAACGTGTCATCCATCCAGGCGACGTGGTGCAACGCTTTAAGCGTCGTCAGATTATGCTTCAGGGTTGAATGCTGAAAATTCGCCAGCGTCCCGGCGACCATCGCGCGCAGGGCTTCTGGTGATTTGGCCTGGGATTGTGGGTTCATCCCGACTCCTTTTTGTTGTTCTGAAAATACAATAGTCACCAGGTAGTTTACTCCAACCGCAACAATTATTCATTTACGGATAAATGCCCTTATCGCTTGGCGCAGTAATTACCATTTTGGTACTATCAAAGCCCTTTTCACTACAAAAGAAGTAATTGCCCACTATGACTCAAGTCGCGAAGAAAATTCTGGTAACGTGCGCGCTGCCGTACGCCAACGGCTCTATCCACCTCGGCCATATGCTGGAGCACATCCAGGCTGATGTCTGGGTCCGTTACCAGCGAATGCGCGGCCACCAGGTAAACTTCATCTGCGCCGACGACGCCCACGGTACGCCAATCATGCTGAAAGCACAGCAGCTTGGGATCACGCCAGAGCAGATGATCGGTGAAATGAGTCAGGAGCATCAGACTGATTTTGCAGGTTTTGACATCAGCTACGACAATTACCACTCTACGCATAGCGAAGAGAACCGCGAGCTGTCTGAGCTGATTTACACACGCCTGAAGGAGAACGGTTTTATTAAAAACCGCACTATCTCCCAGCTGTACGATCCGGAAAAAGGCATGTTCCTGCCGGACCGTTTCGTTAAAGGCACCTGCCCGAAATGTAAGTCTCCGGATCAGTACGGCGATAACTGTGAAGTCTGCGGCGCAACCTACAGCCCGACCGAACTTATCGAGCCGAAATCCGTTGTTTCTGGCGCAACCCCAGTGATGCGTGACTCAGAACACTTCTTCTTTGACCTGCCGTCATTCAGCGAAATGCTGCAGGCGTGGACGCGCAGCGGCGCGCTGCAGGAGCAGGTCGCCAACAAAATGCAGGAATGGTTTGAATCCGGCCTGCAGCAGTGGGATATCTCCCGCGACTCACCGTACTTCGGTTTTGAAATCCCGAATGCGCCTGGCAAGTACTTCTACGTCTGGCTGGATGCGCCAATTGGCTATATGGGGTCGTTCAAAAACCTGTGCGACAAGCGCGGCGACACCACCAGTTTTGATGAGTACTGGAAAAAAGACTCCGACGCCGAGCTGTATCACTTCATCGGCAAGGACATCGTCTACTTCCACAGTCTGTTCTGGCCTGCCATGCTGGAAGGCAGCAACTTCCGTAAGCCGACCAACCTGTTCGTACACGGTTATGTGACGGTGAACGGCGCGAAGATGTCCAAATCTCGCGGCACCTTTATTAAGGCCAGCACCTGGCTGAAGCACTTTGACGCCGACAGCCTGCGTTACTACTACACGGCGAAGCTCTCTTCACGTATTGATGACATCGACCTGAACCTGGAAGACTTTGTCCAGCGCGTTAACGCCGATATCGTCAACAAGGTGGTTAACCTGGCCTCCCGTAACGCTGGTTTTATTGCCAAGCGTTTTGACGGCGTGCTGGCGGCTGAACTGGCCGATCCGGCACTGTATAAAACCTTTACCGATGCCGCTGCAGTCATTGGCGAGGCGTGGGAAAGCCGTGAATTCGGTAAAGCTATCCGTGAAATCATGGCGCTGGCTGACGTGGCAAACCGCTACGTTGACGAACAGGCCCCGTGGGTTGTGGCTAAACAGGAAGGCCGCGACGCGGACCTGCAGGCAATTTGCTCGATGGGCATCAACCTGTTCCGCGTGCTGATGACTTACCTGAAACCGGTACTGCCGACGCTGGCTGAACGCGTTGAAGCCTTCCTGAACAGCGAACTGAACTGGGATGCTATCGAGCAGCCGCTGCTCGGTCACAAGGTCAACACCTTTAAGGCGCTCTACAATCGTATCGACATGAAACAAGTTGAAGCGCTGGTTGAAGCGTCTAAAGAAGAGGTGAAAGCCGCAGCCGCACCGGTTACCGGCCCGCTGGCGGACGATCCGATTCAGGAAACCATCACCTTTGACGATTTCGCCAAAGTTGACCTGCGCGTAGCGTTGATTGAAAACGCCGAGTTCGTAGACGGGTCTGACAAACTGCTGCGTTTGACGCTGGATCTCGGTGGCGAGAAGCGTAACGTCTTCTCCGGTATTCGTTCTGCTTATCCGGATCCGCAGGTCCTGATTGGACGCCAGACCATCATGGTCGCCAACCTGGCACCGCGCAAAATGCGCTTCGGTATTTCCGAAGGTATGGTGATGGCGGCAGGTCCTGGCGGGAAAGATATCTTCCTGTTAAGTCCTGACGAAGGCGCAAAGCCTGGTCAGCAGGTGAAGTAAGACCGATCAAGCGCTGCAATGGCAGCGCTTTTTTTATGCGTTAGCTATTCCCCTAATCTCAAACTCGTCCCTTCACTCCATTTTCGGACTGCTCAACCATCGCTGATTAGATTTATTCTATACTGCTTTGCTATTAAGGTCGTACGGGCCCATCTAATTCATGGGCGCTATTATTTAGCATCAGATATTCATGAATATGGAGTTTTACATGACAGCGTTACAAAAATTATTTTCACTCATCGCGGCATCGATTCTGGTTTTTTCCCTCGCGGGATGTGGCGATAAAGAAGAGACGAAAACATTCAATGCCAACCTTAACGGTTCTGATATTACGGTCTCTTACACCTTTAAAGGTGACAAAGTTCTGAAACAAACATCAGAAAGTAAAATCAGCTATGCGTCAGTCGGGGCCAGCAATAAAGAAGAAGCAGCAAAAGTATTCGACGCCTTAAGCGCTAAATATCAAAATATTCCTGGCATAGAAGAAAAGCTCACCTATTCAGACACCTATGCGCAGGAAAACGTCACTATCGATATGGAAAAAGTCGATATAAAATCGTTGCAGGCAATTTCCGGTATGAAGCTGTCTGAGAGTGCCGATAAAAACATCAGCATGAAGCAAATGCAAACGGTAATGGAAGCGGCGGGTTTTAAAGAAGTGAAGTAAACCGTCGGCGACCCGACGTTAATCGTGGTCGCCCGTTTTTCTCGTTATGCTTTCGCGCTATGCACGCGTGAGGTCAAACCGCGCAGGAAATAACGCAGGAACTGATCGCCGCATTCGCGATAGTTTTTATGATCCGGCGCGCGCATCATGGCGGTAATTTCCGGCATCGACACGCGAAATTTCTGCTCGGTCATAATGGCCAGAATATCATCGGTTTTCAGCGAAAAGGCGATACGCAGCTTTTTCAACACCGTATTGTTATTAACACGACGCTCAAGCGCCAGTTCCGGTGCTGAATCATCTTTCCCGCGCAGATGATAAATCAGGCCGTTTAAAAACCCGGAAAGAATGATATCCGGGCAGCGCACAAACCCGTCTTCATCTTCTTTTGTCATCCAGGTATCAAAACCCGCGGAGGTGGATTCCATGTCAGCAAGCGCAAGAATACGCACCATGTCGTTATTGTTCGCTTTCAGGGTGTAGCGCAGGCTACGAAGAATATCGTTACTTAGCATAGAGCCTTCAACAGTCGGTGATGCAATGGCGCGCAGTGTATCAGTTTTACAGTCCAATCGCCTCTTTTAGGCTTTTAAGATAACGACGACTCACCGGCACGGTCAGCCCGTTACGCAAAATCAGCTCGGCCTGGCCATTATCTTCCAGTCGGATTTCCTGCAATTGCGCCATATTCACCAGATATTGGCGGTGGCAGCGCAGTAGCGGCGTACGGCTTTCCAGCGTTCTGAGCGTCAACTCTGTGAACCCTTCTTTGCCATCGCTACTGGTGACATACACGCCGCTCATACGGCTGCTGATAAACGCCACATCATCCATTTGCAGCAAATAAATACGGCTATGACCGCTGCACGGAATAAACTTCAGCGCCTGCTGATGCTCGGGCAGTAGCGATACATCTTGCTTCGTGCGTTCCTGACGTAAACGGCTCAGCGTTTTTTCCAGCCGCGCCTCTTCAATCGGCTTGAGCAGATAATCAAACGCGTGTTCTTCAAAGGCTTTAACCGCATACTCATCAAACGCGGTCAGGAAAACAATGTATGGGCGATGTTCGGGATCAAGCATACCGACCATTTCCAGACCGCTGATACGCGGCATCTGAATATCGAGAAACAGGACATCCGGGTGCAGTTTATGTACCGCGCCGATGGCTTCCACCGCATTCGAACATTCTCCGACAATCTCGATGTCGCTTTGCTCCTGCAACAGGATCCGCAGATTCTCCCGCGCTAACGGTTCATCATCGACAATCAGCACTTTGATCATGCCTGTTCCTCCAGAGGAAGTCGTAAAGTAATTCGGGTAAAGCGGTCAGGTTCGCACGCTACGCTGATGCCAAAATCATCGCCAAACCGCTCGCGCAGTCGCTTATCGACCAGATTCATACCCAACCCGCTGGCCTCAGACGTTGGCTGATACAGCCCGGCATTATCTTCAATATCCAGCATCAGATACTGCCCTTCGCGACGGGCGGTAATCGACACCTCTCCGGTATCCAGTAGCTGAGAGGTACCGTGCTTAATGGCATTCTCCACGATGGGCTGCAGGGTAAAAGCCGGTAATTGCTGATACGAAAGTTCATCAGGCACCGTTAAGGTCACCTGCAGACGTGACTGGAATCGCGCCTTTTCAATTTGCAAATAGGCGTTCACGTGCTCAATTTCATCGGCCAGTGTGACAATCTCCGACGGGCGTTTTAAGTTTTTGCGAAAGAAGGTCGACAGGTACTGCACCAGTTGACTGGCCTGCTCGCTATCGCGGCGGATCACAGCTTTGATGGTGTTGAGCGCATTGAACAGAAAATGGGGATTCACCTGGGCATGCAGGAGTTTTATTTCCGACTGCGTCAGCATCGCTTTTTGCCGCTCGTACTGTCCGGCCAGAATTTGCGCCGAAAGTAGCTGAGCGATCCCCTCCCCCAATGTGCGGTTGATCGAGCTAAAGAGGCGGTTTTTTGCCTCATACAATTTGATGGTCCCCATCACCCGCTGGTTTTCACCCCGCAGCGGAATCACCAGCGTTGAACCTAATTTGCATTGCGGATGCAAAGAACAACGGTAAGGAACTTCATTCCCGTCGGCATACACCACCTCTCCGGTTTCTATCGCCCGTAGGGTGTACGACGACGAAATCGGTTTACCAGGCAGGTGGTGATCGTCACCAATGCCGGTAAATGCCAGCAGCTTCTCACGATCGGTAATCGCCACCGCGCCGATATCCAGCTCTTCGTACAGCACCTGAGCCACCTTCATGCTATTAACCTCGTTGAACCCCTGACGCAAAATACCTTCCGTCGAGGCGGCAACTTTGAGCGCGGTGGCAGAAAAAGCCGAGGTATATTTTTCAAACATCGCTCGTTTATCGAGCAAGATACGCATAAACAGGGCGGCACCCACGGTATTGGTGACCATCATCGGCGCGGCAATATTGCTGACCAACCGAAACGCATCATCAAACGGACGCGCAATTAATAAGATAATCAGCATCTGCACCAGTTCGGCCACAAAGGTAATGGCGCCCGCCGTCAGGGGGCTAAAGACTTTATCGGTACGACCGCGACGGGTGAGCACGCTGTGCACCAGCCCGCCGAGTAAACCCTCCACAATGGTCGAAATCATGCAGCTTAGCGCCGTCATACCGCCCATTGAATAACGGTGCAAGCCACCGGTCAGACCGACTAAACCACCGACTACGGGACCGCCGAGCAGTCCGCCCATCACCGCGCCGATAGCACGCGTGTTAGCAATAGAGTCATCAATGTGCAACCCGAAATAGGTGCCCAAAATGCAGAAAATGGAAAAGGTGACATAGCACAGCAGTTTGTGCGGGAGCCGGATAGTGACCTGCATCAGCGGGATAAACAAACGCGTTTTGCTCATCAGCCACGCGATAACGAGAAACACGCACATCTGCTGAAGCAGCAGCAACACCAGATTAAACTCGTACATACGCGCCAACCACACATCACTTAAAAGCGCGTAACATACATGGGCTGCGCGTAACTTTCTTTGAAGTGTTGCAAAAAAACAGGAATTTGTGAGAACGATCACTCGAAAGCGCGAGCATGACGGCAATCTCACCCCTTCCTTGATCAAAAAACAGACAAAACTACCTGGTTCGTAAAAGAGCGTCTAAAGTTAAACTGGGACCTCGCAAGCAAGAGTGAGACAACGATGGCGCTTTACACAATCGGTGAAGTGGCTTTGCTTTGTGATATCAACCCTGTCACTTTACGTGCATGGCAGAGGCGTTACGGATTACTCAAACCACAGCGGACAGACGGCGGACATCGCCTGTTTAACGATGCGGATATCGACAGGATCCGTGAGATAAAACGGTGGATAAACAACGGCGTTCAGGTCAGTAAGGTGAAAATGTTGCTCAGCAATGAGAACATTGATGTACATAACGGCTGGCGCGAACAGCAAGAGACGCTATTAAGCTATTTGCAAAGCAATAATTTGCATAGTCTGAGAATGTGGATCAAAGAGCGCGGCCAGGATTATCCCGCACAAACGCTCAACACCCATTTGTTCACACCGTTACGCCGCCGTCTGCAGTGTCAGCAGCCGATCCTCCAGGCGTTACTCGGGATCCTTGACGGCGTCCTCATCAACTACATCGCGATATGTCTGGCCTCGGCGCGCAAGAAACAGGGTAAAGATGCGCTGGTTGTCGGCTGGAACATTCACGACACCACCCGCTTATGGCTGGAGGGTTGGGTTGCCAGTCAGCAGGGATGGCGCGTTGACGTTTTGGCCCACTCACTGAACCAACTGCGACCTGAAATGTTCGAAGGTCGAACCTTACTTGTCTGGTGCGGCGAGAACCAAACGCCCGCTCAGCAACAACAGTTGAGTGAATGGCGGGCGTTAGGTCACGATATTTATCCACTCGGTATTTAGAGCCTGGCCCATTAGGGCTATTTTGCTTGCCATTTCGAACCAGGGCAGTGCTCAGAATCCTCACGTACTACATGTACGCTCCGGTTCTTCCGCGCTGGCCGTGTTCAAACTGTCTGCGCCAATAACACCTACTGCACCAGGCTCTTAATATTTCATTAACAACCGTGTACAATCCTTAGATTCACATAAGGAGTGCATAATGAGCGCAGCTAAAATCGGTGTCATAACCCTCTTCCTGCTGATGGCTATCGGCGGTATCGGCGGAGTCATGCTGGCAGGCTACACCTTCATTTTACGTGCCGGGTAAGGTAGCTCGCTAATCGCTCAAATCCGCGATCGACAATCACTGCCGCCAACGCGACCAGCAGCGCCCCCTGAATCACATACGCGGTATTGAATCCGCTAAGTCCGATGATTATCGGCGTACCCAGCGTGTTCGCCCCGACGGTTGAGGCTATCGTTGCGGTGCCGATATTAATAATCACCGACGTGCGGATCCCCGCCAGAATAACCGGCGCCGCCAGCGGCAATTCCACTTTACGCAGGCGCTGCCCGCGACTCATCCCCATTCCGCTGGCGATATCCATGACGCTGGCAGAGATGCCTCCCAGTCCCGCCAGGGTTGCCTGCAGGATAGGTAACACGCCATACAGGATCAGCGCGATGACCGCCGGCTCAAGACCAAATCCCATCACCGGCACGGCAATCGCCAGCACCGCGACGGGAGGAAAAGTCTGCCCCACGGCGGCGATAGTTTCCACCATCGGCCTGAACTCTGCCCCCCAGGGCCGGGTTACCGCAATCCCGGCCCCGGTGCCGATGAGTACGGCAATAAGACTCGATATTCCCACCAGCGCAAAATGACTCAGCGCCAGCGCCGTAAAACTTTCCTGCTGATACACGGGACGCGGTAACTCTGGAAACAGCGAACTAAACAGGGCCTGACTGTGCGGCAACCCGACCAACAGGATCAGGAACAGGACAACCAGCCACAGCAGTGGATCAGCAAGACGTTTCACGGGGCGGTATCTCCGAAAGCAGATCGCGAAAGTGAAGCGTACCGCAGGACACGCCCTGCGGCGTCACAACCGGCAGGACATCGCACCCGCGCGCCACAAACATCGACAGCGCATCACGCAGCGTCATTTCAGCCACCAGCGGCTCACCGTCTGAATGTTCGCCGCGACGGATAAAATCACCCACCGTACGCAGCGACAGTAACCGCACGCCCAGTTCGCTGCGGCCAAAGAACGTTTGTACGAAATCGTTCGCTGGCGCGGTCAGCATCGACAGCGGCGTCCCTTGCTGCACGACCTTACCCGCGTCCATCAGGACCAGATGTTCCGCCAGCCTCAGCGCCTCATCAATATCATGCGTCACCAATACGATGGTACGCCCCAGCAGACGATGAATACGGGTCATCTCCTGCTGCAACGCACCGCGGGTGACGGGATCCAGCGCGCCAAAAGGCTCATCCATCAGTAGCACCTGCGGATCTGCCGCCAGGGCGCGCGCAACCCCGACCCGCTGCTGCTGTCCACCGGAAAGCTGATGCGGATAACGGTGACGCAAATTCGCCTCCAGCCCCAACAGCGCCATAAGTTCATCTGTGCGATCATCAATACGCGAGCGCGACCACTTTTGTAAGTGCGGCACGGTGGAGATGTTCTGCGCGACGGTCCAGTGCGGGAACAAACCGATAGACTGGATCGCGTACCCCATACGCCGCCTTAACTCCAGAACCGGCAGACTGCGGATCTCTTCCCCCGCAAAACGAATCTGCCCGCTGTCATGCTCGACCAGTCGGTTGATCATCTTCAGTGTGGTAGATTTCCCGGAACCCGACGTGCCAATCAGCACCGAAAAGCTCCCCTCCGCCAAATGCAGATTAAGGTCATCGACGGCTTTTTGCTGACCGTAGGTTTTACTGACATGACTAAATTCAATCATTCTTCGTTCCCTTCAGCAGCGCTAGCCCTAAATCAAACAGCGCATCAATCAACACTGCCAACACAACTACCGGGATCACGCCCAGCAGCACTAAATCAACGGCGCTACTGAGCAATCCCTGAAAGACCAGCGCACCAAAGCCCCCGGCGCCGATCAGCGCGGCAATCACCGCCATCCCTACCGTCTGGATCATCACCACCCGTAAACTGCGCAAGAAGACCGGCAGCGCCAGCGGCAACTGCACCGAGATAAACCGTTGACGCGCGCTCATCCCCATCGCTCGGGCGCTTTCCAGTACATCCACTGGAACCTGATTCAGTCCAGCCACGACGCCACGTACCAACGGTAAGAGCGCATACAGTACCAACGCAATAAGCGCGGGGGTCAGGCCGGTTCCCGCAACGCCGAGTGAGCTTAACCAAGGAAAATGCTTAACCAGCCCAGCGAGCGGCGCAATCAACAGGCCAAACAAGGCCACCGAGGGGATGGTCTGGATAATGTTCAGTACGGCGAAAACGGGCCCCTGACGCGAGTCAGAAAAAGAGCACCAAACGCCCAGCGGCACGCCAAGGAATAGCGCGGGTATCACGGTGCCGAACAGAATAGTCAGATGCTGCGCCAGTGCGTCGTTGAAGACATCCTGGCGGTTGGCATACTCTTTAAGCAGAGAAAGATCGTTAAACGTGCCGGACAGTAATAACACTATCGGCATAACAAAAAGTTGCGCATGCAGCACCCATCGCCACAACATCTGACGGGTGATGCGACGAATGGCGTCACTGGCAGCCAGCAACATGAATCCGAGTCCCAACCAGAACCCGCTCCCAAGACTGGTTCTGGCCAACGTACTGCCCGTCTGCGCCAGATACGTTGCCGTTGTACCTGCGGTTACCAGCGCCGCAATCACCAACAGCTGGCTAATAACAAGCGTCAATATATTGCCGGATTTGCCCGACACAAAACTCAGAACAAACAGTAGCAGACATGCCACTGCCAGTCCCCACGCCAGGTCGGGCCTGATATCCCAGAGTTGGCGACCTTCGCCGGAAACCAGGCGATTGGGAGCATAGCTAATGAAAGGAAGCGCAGCTGCTGCGAAGGTCAGAAGAACCAGCAGCAACAGCACCCGATTAACCGAGATATTGGACAAAACACCCACCCGCCGTAAATTCCGTTACTTAACCCATCCTTTTTGCTTCAGATAATCTGCTGCAACTTTTTTTGCATCCAGCCCCTCTACGGCAATGCTGGCGTTGAGCTGTTGGAGCGTTTTCTCATCCAGACTGGCAAAAACAGGCTGCAGCCATTCTTCCATTTGCGGATAGGCTTTGAGTACCGACTCACGCACCACTGGCGCAGGCGCATAAATCGGCTGAACGCCTTGCGGATCGCTTAGCGTTTGCAGCCCCAGCGCGGCGACCGGACCATCGGTACCGTAGGCCATCGCGGCATTGACGCCGGAGGTTTGCTGCGCTGCGGCTTTAATCGTCACGGCGGTATCACCTCCGGCCAGTGATAAAAGCTGATTCTGATTCAGTTTAAAATCATAAGCTTTTTCAAACGCGGGCAGCGCGTCCGCACGTTCGATAAACTCCGCGGAGGCGGCCAGTTTGAAGGTGCCGCCCTCTTTCAGGTAGCGCCCTAAGTCGGCAAGCGAAACCAGTTTATTCTTTTCGGCAACATCCTTGCGGACCGCAATGGTCCACGTATTGTTGGCGGGCGCAGGCGTTAGCCAGACCAGTTTATTTTTCTCTGCGTCCAGCTTTTTCACTTTGTCGAAACCAGCCTGCGCATTTTTCCACGCCGGATCATTCTCATCTTTAAAGAAGAAGGCGCCATTGCCGGTATATTCCGGGTAAATATCCAGCTCACCAGATGTGATGGCGCCACGCACCACTGGCGTAGTACCCAGTTGCACTTTATTGACGGTTTTCACGCCATGGCTTTCGAGCACCTGCAAAATAATATTGCCGAGCAACGCCCCTTCGGTATCAATTTTTGACCCAACCGTAACAGGTGACGCGGCCTGCAAGGGCATACTTATCGCGGCTAACAATGCCAACGACCCTACCCCAAACTTTGAGATTATCATGCTGTGCTCCTCATCCTTTTGCGGCCCTTTTCAGAGACTTGAGGAAAAAGCATAGTCGAAAAATCAGGCCTTAACCTGGCAATTGGGTAGTAACACTGTGGGTTATTAGCAGTAAGGCGATAAAAAAATCCGGCAAACCCAAAGTGAATTTGCCGGATAGCGTTATTTCATAGACCTGATAAGCATTGCGCCATCAGGCATGATGCGTGGCTTTCTTCATCAACTACAGCAGTTCAAATTCACCCTGTTTCACTCTGGCGGAATCCACGCCGATAAAGACGTTAAATTTACCCGGCTCGGCATCGTATTTCATACGCTGGTTCCAGAATTTCAGCGCTTCGATGTCAATCGGGAAGCTAACGGTCTGCGTTTCGCCCGGTTTAAGGTTCACTTTCTCAAAGCCTTTCAACTGTTTTACCGGACGGCTCATGGAGGCGGTCACATCCTGCAAATACATCTGAATCACCGTCGCACCTTCGCGCTTGCCGGTGTTGGTCACCTGGACGCTGGCCGTCACGGTCCCGTCACGTTTCATCGTCGGTGCAGAGAGTTTCACATCCGAAACGGTAAAGGTGGTGTAGCTCAGGCCATAGCCAAAGGGATACAACGGACCGTTTGCCTCGTCAAAATAACGCGAGGTGTACTTATTTGGCTTATCGGCGTTATACGGACGACCGGTATTGAGATGGCTGTAATAGACCGGGATCTGTCCGACAGAGCGTGGGAAAGACATCGGCAGCTTGCCTGATGGGTTGTAATCGCCAAACAATACATCGGCGATGGCGTTACCGCCCTCCGTCCCGGCAAACCAGGTTTCGAGGATCGCATCAGCCTGTTGATCTTCCTTAACCAGCGCCAACGGACGGCCGTTCATCAACACCAGCACCAGCGGTTTGCCCGTTGCTTTCAATGCGGCAATCAGATCGCGTTGGCTCTGCGGAATGGTGATATCCGTACGGCTGGAGGCTTCATGCGCCATTCCCTGTGCTTCACCGACCACCGCAACCACCACGTCAGACTGTTTTGCCGCGTTAACGGCTTCATCAATCATCGCCTGCGGCGAACGCGGGTCAACTTTCACCGCTTCTTCATACAGATTCAGGAAATCGACAATGCCTTTATCGTTGGTGATATTCGCCCCTTTGGCGTATACCACTTTGCCCTGCTCGCCAATGGCATTTTTAATCCCCGTCAGCACCGTTACCGACTGATCGGCAACCCCGGCGGCGGACCAACTGCCCATCACATCACGCTTGCTGTCGGCCAGTGGCCCGACAACCGCCACGGTGGCGGATTTTTTCAGCGGCAAGGTTTCCAGATGATTTTTCAGCAGCACCAGGCTTTCACGCGCCACTTCACGCGCTTCTTTGCGGTGCAAACGGCTTTCGGCATTGGTATCCACCGGGTCAGATTCTTTGGCTCCCAGATGGCTGTACGGATCGTTAAACAGCCCCATATCATATTTCACGTTCAGCACGTGGCGCGCAGCGTCGTCCAGCTCCGCCATCGTCACTTTGCCTGATTTAATCAGCCCCGGCAGGTATTTGCTGTAATACTCATCGCTCATACTCATGTTGATGCCGGACTTGATCGCCACGCGTACCGCATCCTCAGGATCGGAGGCGGTGCCGTGTTTAATCAGTTCCTTAATCGCGCCGTGATCGGAAACGGTGATGCCTTTAAAGCCCCACTCATCGCGCAGCACGTCTTTCAACAGCCAGGCATCCGACGTCGCCGGTGTACCGTTGAGTGAATTAAGTCCTACCATCACCGCGCCGCTACCGGCATCCAGCCCGGCTTTGTACGGCGGCATGTAGTCATTGAACAGACGCTGCGGGCTCATATCGACGGTGTTGTACTCTTTCCCGCCCTCTACCGCGCCATAGGCGGCGAAGTGCTTGACGCTGGTCATCACCGAATAGCGATCGGCCGGGCTTTTCCCCTGCATCGCTTCCACCATGGTTTTACCCATCGTGGCGGTCAAATACGTGTCTTCGCCAAACCCTTCCGATGCCCGGCCCCAGCGCGGATCGCGGGAGACATCAACCATCGGCGCCCAGGTCATATTCAGGCCATCATCGGCGGCTTCATACGCTGAAACGCGACCGACGGTTCTGACCGCATCGAGATTAAAGGAGGACGCCAGACCGAGGCTTATCGGGAACACGGTACGCTGACCGTGCAATACGTCGTAGGCAAAAAAGAGAGGAATTTTCAGGCGGCTGAGTTCCATCACCTGATCCTGCATTTTG
The DNA here is from genome assembly GCF_053309355.1 of Citrobacter freundii complex sp. 2025EL-00176. Taxonomy (NCBI): domain Bacteria; kingdom Pseudomonadati; phylum Pseudomonadota; class Gammaproteobacteria; order Enterobacterales; family Enterobacteriaceae; genus Citrobacter; species Citrobacter freundii complex sp. 2025EL-00176. The sequence continues at coordinate 261,746 of NZ_JBRYHT010000002.1, forward strand.
CGGATATCCTGGCGCGTGACGGTGTTAAAAATTGCCCCAACCTGCCCGTCTTTGATCATCTCGCGGATGGCTTCTTTCGGATTATCAGGCCCGACGCTGATTAAGCGTAACTGACCAATTTTCTCATCCACGGTCATCTGTTTGAGTAAATCGGTAACAAATGCATCCCGCGCTTCTGGCGTCAGCGGATGGTTACCAAACAGAGTGTCCGCCAGCGCAGGTTGCACCGCCAGACTCACCGCAACACCTACAGAACATAGCCATTTCATGTTGATTCTCTCTTTATTTTTTCCTGACGCGTCAGCGAAAATATAACAAAAACCGCAATTTGCCGTAAGACTAAACGGGAGCGCTAAAGAAAGCTAAGGTTATTCTCCTAATTTTCAAAACCAGCGTGAATCAATGAAAGACAAGCCAGAGACAATATGAATGAGAAAGCGTATTGTCATACAAAGCGCTATGCTTGTTCCTGATATTGAGTCCCACCACAAGGAGTGGAGAATGTCTTCCATTACAACAGATAATAAAGCTTTCCTGAATGAACTGACCCGCCTGGTGGGTCATTCGCACCTGCTCACTGAACCCGCTAAAACCGCCCGCTATCGCAAGGGATTCCGCTCCGGCCAAGGCGATGCGCTCGCCGTCGTTTTTCCGGGCTCGCTTTTAGAATTGTGGCGCGTCCTGAACGCCTGCGTCGCCGCAGACAAAATCATTCTGATGCAGGCCGCCAATACCGGCCTGACCGAAGGTTCTACGCCAAGCGGCAATGATTACGACCGTGAGATTGTCATCATCAGCACCCTGCGTCTCGATAAACTGCACGTTATCGGCAAAGGCGAACAGGTGCTGGCCTGGCCTGGAACGACGCTCTATTCGCTGGAAAAAGCGCTCAAACCTTTTGGTCGTGAACCGCATTCTGTGATCGGTTCTTCCTGCATCGGTGCTTCCGTGATTGGCGGCATTTGCAACAACTCCGGCGGCTCGCTGGTGCAACGAGGCCCGGCATACACAGAGATGTCGCTGTTTGCGCGTATTGATGAACAGGGCAAATTACAGCTGGTTAACCATCTGGGCATCGATCTTGGTCAAACCCCAGAGCAGATCCTCAGCAAACTTGATGACGAGCGTATCAAAGATGACGATGTTCGCCACGACGGACGTCATGCCCACGATCACGACTACGTGACCCGCGTCAGAGATATTGAGGCGGATACGCCCGCACGCTATAACGCCGACCCGGACCGCTTGTTTGAATCGTCCGGTTGTGCCGGAAAGCTCGCCGTTTTCGCCGTGCGTCTGGACACCTTCGAAGCCGAGAAAAATCAGCAGGTCTTTTATATCGGCACCAACCAGCCTGAGGTGCTGACGGAGATCCGCCGTCATATTCTGGCGAAGTTTGAACATCTGCCGGTTGCCGGTGAATATATGCATCGCGATATTTACGACATCGCAGAGCAGTACGGCAAAGATACGTTTTTGATGATTGACAAACTCGGCACCGACAAAATGCCGTTTTTCTTCACCCTGAAAGGCCGCACCGATGCGATGCTGGAAAAAGTGAAATTTTTCCGTCCGCACTTCACCGACCGGGCGATGCAGAAGTTTGGCCATTTATTCCCCAGCCACTTACCGGCGCGTATGAAAAGCTGGCGCGACAAGTACGAGCATCACCTGCTGTTAAAAATGGCCGGTGGCGGCGTGGCTGAAGCGCAAAACTGGCTAAACGAGTTTTTCAAAACGGCTGAGGGTGACTTCTTTGCCTGTACGCCGGAAGAAGGCAGCAAGGCGTTCCTGCACCGCTTTGCGGCGGCTGGCGCGGCTATTCGTTATCAGGCCGTTCATGCGGATGAAGTGGAAGATATTCTGGCGCTGGATATCGCGCTGCGTCGTAACGACACCGAATGGTATGAACATCTACCGCCAGAAATCGACAGTCAGCTGGTGCATAAGCTCTATTACGGGCACTTTATGTGCTATGTATTCCATCAGGATTACATCGTCAAAAAAGGCGTGGATGCTCATGCGCTAAAAGAGCAGATGCTGGAGTTACTGCGCGAACGTGGGGCACAGTATCCGGCGGAGCATAACGTCGGGCACCTATACCAGGCACCAGAAACCTTGACCCGCTTTTACCGCGAGAATGACCCAACCAACAGTATGAACCCGGGTATTGGGAAAACGAGTAAGCGGAAGTTCTGGAAAGAGTCCTAGGCCCGATAAGCGTAAGCGCCATCGGGCACGTTGCCGGGGGCGCTTCGCTTGCCCGGCCTACGGTTTAATCGTTCTGCGCGGTTTGCTCACCCGTAGCTGAACCTGCCGCCGCCATCTGCGCCGCTTTTTGCTTTTTGTAGCTCAGCGCCGCTGCCGGAACCGGCATCACCTTGCCGGTTTCAATCCAGGTGCGTAAACGGCTGGCATCGGCAAAGTGGGTATATTTCCCAAAGGCATCCATCACCACCAGCGCCACCGGTTTGTTATTAATCACCGTGCGCATCACCAGACAGTGGCCCGCCGCATTGGTAAACCCGGTTTTAGTCAACTGAATATTCCAGTTATCGCGATACACCAGATGGTTGGTATTACGGAACGGCAATGTATAAGCCGGATTGGCAAACGTTGCCATATCTTCACGCGTGGTACTTAGCTGACCAATCAGCGGATACTGTTTGCTGGCAATCAGTAACTTCGTTAAATCACGCGCGGTTGAGACGTTATGAATCGATAACCCGGTTGGCTCAACAAAACGGGTATGGGTCATGCCCAGCGCTTTCGCTTTCGCATTCATCGCCTTGATAAACGCGTTATAGCCGCCAGGGTAATGATGCGCCAGACTGGCTGCCGCACGGTTTTCAGATGACATCAGCGCCAGCAATAGCATATCTTTACGGCTGATTTCACTGTTCAGCCGTACGCGAGAGTAAATACCTTTCATCTCAGGCGTCTGACTGATATCAACTTTCAGTTTTTCATCCAGCGGCAGTCGCGCATCAAGCACCACCATCGCCGTCATTAATTTGGTAATCGACGCAATCGGACGCACCAGGTCCGGATGGTTCGAATAGATAACCTTGTTGGTATTCAGATCAACAATCATCGCGCTACCGGACGCGATCTCAGGTTGAGAAGCCGCTGCGGTAGTTGCCGTTTTCGCCACGGCTTGGGGTGCAAAAGGTACAGCCAGCACCAGGGCAAGGCTTAATAATGAAACTCGGAATTTCAGCATGATGAGATTTCTGATAAGGGTTCACGCACGTCACAACGCACACCGCCCGAGATTAAGTATTTTCTCAAGCTAGCTCAGGCATCATAGCGATCCGGCAGGTTTGCCGCTACAGGAGAATCGTCTCGAAATGCTGCGTTGCTGACTTTTACGTCAACAACGCAGCGCAGAGGATTTTTACAGGTCAGAATAAGCGATAGCCGTACCCCCACAGGATTACCGTAATCGCCAGCAGAACCTCAAGTACCAGCACACCAATAGCCAGTGTGGAACTGGAAAAACTTAACCCTTCCTCGCGAGTGATATTCAGGAACGTCGGAATACCGAGATAGAGTAAATAACCGGTGTAAAACAGCGCGATAGTTCCCACCAACGCACATAGCCAGACCAGCGGATAAAGTGCGACCAGACCGCTTAAAAACAGCGGAGTCGCGACATATCCGGCAAAGACCATACAGTGCGCCAACGACGGACGCTGCGGGTAATTACGCGCCATCCACCAGATAACCCGGCCCATTACAGCCACGCCCGCCAGCATCACGCCGTAAAACAGAATGGCCATCGCCAGTCCGGTCAACAGGGATAACTGCAGTATATTGCCGTCGCCAAAATTCCAGCCGATTTGTGTGGTACCGATAAACGCGCAAACCACCGGGATTGCCGCCATCAGCAGTACATGATGGGTATAGTGATGCGAAACGCTTTCGTTTTCGCTGTTGATAACGTGCATTTCACGATCGGGATGGGAAAACAGCCCCCAGACATGGTTCATACCGCCCCCTTCTTGTCAGCTCCGGACCTCAACACTTCAAGTATAATTCAGCTTTTGATTATTTTATGTACACAGAGAAAATACCGGATCGCTACGGCGCGGCTTTTCCGGCATCAAATATTCATAGGGTGTATGCTATAAGCGGTGGAGGTCATACAATCGTATGGATATAAATCATTATGTTGCGCAATACGGCTATGCCGCATTAGTGATTGGCAGTCTGGCTGAAGGGGAAACCATTACCCTGCTGGGTGGCGTCGCGGCACATCAGGGAGTACTAAAATTTCCGCTGGTGGTGCTCTCCGTCGCGCTGGGCGGGATGATTGGCGATCAGTTGCTCTATTTACTCGGACGTCGTTTTGGCGGCAAAATTCTGCGCCGTTTTTCGCGACATCAGGCAAAAATTGATTACGCGCAGAAGATGATCCAACGGCGTCCTTATCTGTTCGTGGTCGGCACGCGTTTTATGTACGGTTTTCGCGTTATTGGCCCTTTGCTGATTGGTGCCAGTCACCTGCCACCGAAGATCTTTTTACCGCTCAATATTCTCGGGGCACTGGTGTGGGCGCTGATATTTACCACCCTGGGTTATGTGGGGGGAGAAGTCATCGCGCCGTGGCTGCACAATCTCGACCAGCACATTAAGCACTGGATATGGCTGGTTCTGGTGATTGTTCTGGTGGTAGGCGCACGCTGGTGGTTGAAAAAACGCAGCAGCAAGAAGACGGCCCGGTAGAACGGGGTCTACCGGGCAGGTGTGTTACGACGCGTGGTAACCGCCGCCCAGGGCGCTGGTCAACTGAATGGAAGCATCCAGCCACTGGCCTTGCAGTACCAGACCGTTGCACTGCTCACGTAACGCCGGGATCTTTGCTTCGCTGACCCGCGAACCCGCAATAATACCGGCGTTAAATCGCGCCTGCGCTAACCCCACTACTCGCTGTGCATCATGTTCGATCTGCTGCTGATGCTGATTCTTCTGCGCCAGTGTTTCCACCTGCGATGCCGCTCGCGCCACGTCATTCACCGCATCCACCACGGCTTTGTTGTAATTCGCCACCGTCAGGTTGTTTTGCGCTTTAGTGATATCGAGATTGGCATTCAGTCTGCCGCTGTCGAAAATTGGCAGCGTGAGCCCGGCTGTGACGCCCATTTGCTGCGCGGAATGGCGGAACAGATCGCTCAGATGTAACGCATCCTGTTGTAAGAATGCCATCAAATTCACGTCCGGATAAAACGCGGCTTTCGCCGCATCAATACTGCTCAGCGACGACTCAATGTACCAGTGCGCCGCCTGTAAATCCGGTCGACGGGCCAGCAGCGAATAACCTAACTGGGACGGGAGCTGGCTTTCTACGGTAGGTAACTTACTGGTATGCAGTTTCAGAACGGTAGACTGTGAATTAGTCAGGGCGCTCAGCCGCGCTTCAATCACTTTCATTTTGCCGTTAACATCGTTCAGTTGCTGCTGCGTTTTACTGGAATCAATATCGGTCTCAACGCCTTCCACCGAGGAGGTAATACCGTTTTGATACAACTGACGATCGACGGTTATCACGTTCTGCTGCTCGGTTTCGATTTGCGTCAGCACGCTTTTCAGCGCCGCCTGCGTCTGCCATTCCCAGTACAGACGTGAAACACCGCTCGCCAGCAGTTGGCGGGTTTGTTCACGCTCAGCTTCTCGCGCTTTAACGGCCCCAATACGCGCCGTCACTTCGGCCCGATTTTTCCCCCACAGATCCAGATTCCAACCGGCGGTTAAACCAAAGGTACCGTTGGTGTACCACGGGCCTGTATTTCCATCCAAATCAGTAGCAAACGGTCCCATCAGCCCTTCAGCTGACATTCTCTGACGCTCAACGTCCGCAGAGAAATCGATCTCCGGACCATCCTGCGCCTCAACGGCCTTCGCCTGCGCCTCCGCCAGTTGAATGCGCTGTTCCGCTACCTGCATATCAGGAGAGTTTCGCAACGTGCTGTCAATCAGCGCATTAAGCTGAGGATCGTGGTATGCCTTCCACCATTGGCTGTCCGGCCAGCCATTTTTTAACGCCGCAGGTAATGCGGAATCGACATTCGCAGCAGGGGGCTGCTGTGACAGAGACTGGCGGTCATCATGCATAGGTGCACAGCCTGCCATCAGAATAAAAAGAGGCAACAATGCCGTCGCGGCAAAAACAGAATTACGATTCATGGAGATATACAGGTAAGAAAAGATGCGCAGAGATTACGACTTGTCGCTTTTACTTTTTTAGTTACGCGTGGCAATACATCTTTGGCAATAAAAATATATAATCAGAAAAATATACGCCACACAAATAATACAGTTTAAATAATTTTAATAATTTATGGATGGAAACCTTATGTCACAGAATATTTATGATGACCCGGAATTCTTTGCCGGCTATGCCACGCTGGATCGTTCAGTAAAAGGGCTTGATGGCGCACCGGAATGGCCAGCGATACAAGCTATGCTCCCCTCTCTGCAGGGTAAAAACATTCTCGATTTGGGCTGCGGATATGGCTGGTTTTGCCGCTATGCGCGCGAAAACCATGCCGCAAGCGTAGTGGGGCTGGATATCTCACAAAAGATGCTGACCCAGGCGCACAATATGACTCACGGCAATGGCATCGTCTATCGCCGTGAAGATCCCGAAACGCTTACGCTTCAGCCGGCGTCTTTCGACCTGGCGTATAGCTCCCTTGCCCTGCACTATTTACACGATATTGAACGATTATTCGTAACGATTTACCAGGCATTAACACCGGGAGGCATGTTGGTTTTCTCTGCCGAGCACCCGATTTATACCGCACCGCTTAACCAGGGCTGGATAAAAGACAAAACCGGGCAACTGTCCTGGCCGGTTAATCATTATCAACAAGAAGGCGAGCGTATCAGTAACTGGTTTGCTGAAGGCGTTAAAAAACAGCACCGTAAGCTGGCGACCTGGATTAACGCGCTCATTGCCGCCGGATTCGAAATAGTGTGTGTTGATGAATGGGGCCCTTCTGCTCAACAGATTGCTGAAAACCCGGCGCTGGATGAAGAAAAAGAGCGGCCAATGGTGTTTCTGCTGAGCGCACGTAAACCCGCATAACAGCGCTACCAGGCAGAATGATTGATACTTTCCTATACTCAATCTGTATTTACCAAAAAAAGGAAAGTTAATGAAAATTCTGCTGTGGATTATTCTAATTATTTTTCTGATTGGGCTGTTGGTGGTAACGGGCGTGTTTAAGATGATTTTCTGATGTCGTTATTTCGCCCTGGCCTGATAGCAGAAATGTCAGGCTATCATTCTCTCTGATGCCGGATGGCGGCGTAAACGCCTTATCCGGCCTACCGGAACTGATGTCAGGCGGTAATCTCGATAGCCTGAATTGCCCGCGCGATATCCGGTGAATTATTTAACGCGCGAATCTCCTGAAACAGCGCCGTTGCCTCTGAATATTCTTTACGCAAATACCCTAACCACTGCTTAATACGCGCCACATGATACAACCCCGTGTCGCCCTGCTTTTCGAGACGGGTATATTTTTGCAGCAGTTTCACGACATCAGGCCACGGCATACGCGGCTCGTTGTACTTCACCACACGACTCAGGTTCGGGATATTTAACGCGCCACGACCGATCATCACCGCATCGCACCCGCTGATGGCCATACAATCCTGAGCGCTCTGCCAGTCCCAGATTTCACCATTTGCGATAACCGGAATAGTCAGTCGCTGGCGAATTTCGCCAATCGCCTGCCAGTTAATATGTTCGGCCTTATAGCCCTGCTCTTTTGTACGACCATGTACCGCCAGTTCACTGGCACCAGCCTGCTGGACGGCATCGGCAATTTCAAACTGCCGGTCGCTGTTGTCCCAACCCAGGCGCACTTTCACCGTCACGGGGAGATGGTCCGGCACCGCCTCGCGCATGGCTTTTGCGCCGCGGTAGATAAGCTCAGGATCTTTCAATAACGTCGCACCGCCGCCGCTGCCGTTGACCAGCTTCGACGGACAGCCGCAGTTCAGATCGACGCCGTAAGATCCCAGTTCTACCGCGCGCGCGGCGTTCTCCGCCAGCCACTGCGGATACTGGCCCAACAGCTGTATGCGCACCCGCGTGCCGGATGGCGTGCGGCTGTTGTTATGCAGTTCCGGGCAGAGCCGGTGGAATACTTTTGCCGGCAGGAGCTGATCCACCACGCGCACAAACTCGGTGATGCACAGATCGTAATCATTCACTTCGGTCAGCAGCTCGCGCACCAGGGAATCGAGCACGCCTTCCATCGGCGCCAGTAAAACACGCATATCGTCACCCGCAAAAAAAGAGGCGCTATGGTAGCGCCTCCGTTCGGGAGATTAAAGAGGCTCAGCGCGGCAACAGGCAGTTATCTTCTTTCCAGCCGTACAGCCACTCCATACCACGATAAAACTCCGCCTGTGATTTACCTTTCCACAGCAGATTACGCACCTGGCGCTCGACGCCCGCGGCGTGGTAGACACGGCCCATTTCGCGCGTCGACCAGACAATCCGCGCCGTACGCGGAATGCGCACCGACTCATACAGGGCAAAGGCATCAGCCGCATCGCCATCACACTGCTGTAACGCCTTCCCGAGCGTGACGGCATCTTCCAGCGCCATACAGGCTCCCTGCGCCATATATTGCGCCACCGGATGCGCGGCATCGCCCACCAGCGTAATGCGGTCGGTACCCCATTTTTCTACCGGCTCGCGGTCAGCGGTGGACCAGCGCCGCCATGACGTCGGTTTATCCAGCATCTGGCGCGGACGTGGATGAACACCGGCAAAATAGGAAAGTACCTCCTCTTTACTGCCATCCTTCACGCCCCACTCTTCCTGCTGACGACTATGAAAGGTCACCACCAGATTGTATTGTTTGCCGCCGCGCAGCGGATAGTGCACCAGGTGACAGTGCGGTCCGGCCCACAGCACCGGCGCGTTAATGCGCAAATCTTCCGGCATATCATCGCAATCAATCACAGCGCGATAGACCACGTGCCCGGTCACGCGTGGCGCATCGCCAATCAGAGACTGACGGACAACCGACTTCACACCGTCACAGCCGACCAAAATATCCGCCGTCCAGCTGTTGCCTTGCTCGTCAAATACCGTCACGTCATTCTCGGTCTGGCGAATATCAACCACGTTAGTTGAAGTGCGATACTCAACGTTGGGATGAACCAGCGCCGCTTCCCAGACAGAAGCATGAATATCCACCCGATGGATAACCGCATAAGGACCGCCAAAGTGATCGCGGAACGCCTGTCCGGTTTCAATACGCACGACTTCCTGCGCATTTACCGCATCCATCATGGTGATATGATCGGTAAAAACGGCGCGCTGGCGGGCAACCTCTCCCACACCAAGGCTGTCGAGCGCAGAGAACGCGTTTGGTCCGAGCTGAATGCCCGCGCCAATTTCACCAATCTCATGCGCTTTCTCCAGCAACATCACTTTGATTCCCTGACGGGCCAGCGATAACGCGGTCGCCGCGCCGCCAATCCCACCACCCACGATAATTGCGCGTGTCACTTTAGCCATTGTCGTTCTCCTTATCAGGCTGGAATTTTGTCTTGTTGGTTCTCGGGCGCGGCGGCGATAAACGTCGGAAGCTGGGTACAGGCATCATAGACCGCCTTACAGCGTGGATATGCGCTCAAATCGCAGCCCATACGCAGGGCGTTCGCCCATTGCGGGATCAGGCAGCAATCCGCCAGCGTCGGCGCATCCCCCACGCAGAACGCCCCCGAATGACTCTGGCGCAGCATCTGTTCCACTGCGCTTAACCCTTGCTGGATCCAGTGCGCATACCAGCGTTTTTTATCCTCTTCACTGATCTTTAACTCGTCGCTCAGGTAGCGCAGCACCCGCATGTTATTCACTGGATGGATATCACAGGCGATGGCATAGACAATTTCCAGCACCCGACTGCGCATCGGGAAGTCAGCAGGCAGCAGCGGCGACTGCGGAAAGTGGCCATCCAGCCAGTCGGTTATCGCCAGCGATTGTCCAAGCGATTCTCCGTCGTCGGTTACCAGCGTCGGCACCAGCCCCAGCGGATTCATCCGCCGATAGGCCAGTTCGTTCTGCTGACCGATGCGAATGTTGACGCCCACCGTCTGGAAATCGAGCCCCTTCAGCGCCAGCGCAATACGCACGCGATATGACGCAGAGCTATTAAAGAAACTGTACAGCTTCATCATCCACCTCAGACAATCTTCACGGCGATGGGGGTTAAACCGTCTACGTTGCCGGTGATCACATCGCCTTTCACTACCGCCCCCACGCCTTCCGGGGTACCGGTGTAGATCAAATCGCCCGGCTGCAGTTCGAAAAATCCGGACAGATAGCTGATGGTTTCATTCACAGACCAGATAAGGTGGCGAATATCGCTCCGCTGATGATCGTCGCCGTTAACCTGCAGCCAGATAGGCGCATTGTTAACATCCAAGCTTTCACTGGCTTTATGCAGCGGCGCGATGGGCGCAGAGAGATCAAACGCTTTGCCGATTTCCCACGGACGCCCCATCTGGCGCATCTCCATCTGCCTGTCGCGACGGGTCATATCCAGACCGGTGGCATAGCCCCAGATATATTCGTGCGCGTTTTCCAGCGGTATATCGCTGCCCTTTTTACCAATCGCCACCACCAGCTCTATCTCATAGTGATAGTTATCGGTTTGCGATGGATAAGGCAGTTCAAGGGTTTGACCAGCCGCCACCGGAACCACCGCGTCGGCAGGTTTACAGAAGAAGAACGGCGGTTCGCGATCCGGGTCAAAGCCCATTTCACGCGCGTGTGCGGCATAGTTTCGGCCCACGCAGTAAACGCGGCGCACGGGAAATTGTTCATCACTGCCAACCACCGGAACGGTAACAGGCGCTTGTGGTTCGAATACGTATTGCGTCATTTTCTCTCTCCCAAATTAATAGCGTGCTTCACGGAACAACCCCAGCGCTTCCTGAACCGGTCTGTCCGAAAAACTGAATAAGACGGCATCTTCGCTGGCCTGGAACGACACACCGTGCCAGGTCGGCACCACGAAGATATCTTTTGGCGAAAAATTGAAGGTTTCGTTGCCGATGGTGACCTGCCCGCTTCCTTCCACCACATGGTAGATAGTGCTGTCAGTGGTACGCGCCATCCGTGAAGAAAAGCCTTTTGGCAACAATTGCAGGAAGGTCCCCATTGACGGCATGGGATAACCGCCGGTTACCGGGTTAACGTAGCGCATCTTGTAACCGTCCCACTCATCGGCCTCACCCAGGCGGGTCAGGTCATGCAGTGCTTCACGGCTACGATCGTAGCGATAGTTGAAAATAGGCGATGAGTTGCCCTTCTGATGACGCAGCGGCAGCATATTGGCCGCATAGCGCGGTAAGTAATCCCCTTCCTTGCGCGTGACCGGCTGCTGATCCTCCGGGTAGTCTTCCGCAAAGCCACAGCCCAGCAGATTCACCAGCGGCAGATCCAGACCATCCAGCCACACCACCGGCTCCGTACCCGGATTGCCGTGATCGTGCCAGCGCCACTGCGGCGTCAGAATAAAATCGCCTTCATGCATCTGAGTACGCTCGCCATCCACGGCGGTAAATGCCCCTTTCCCTTCGACAATAAAGCGCAGCGCAGACTGATTATGACGGTGGCTCGGCGCAACCTCACCCGGCATAATCAGCTGTAACCCGGCATACAGCGTTGGGGTGATTGATGACTGTCCGCGCAGCGTTGGGTTTTCCAGCACCAGCACGCGGCGAATCGCCTCTTTCGCGCCAATCAGATCGCCGCTTTCCAGCAGCAGCGGGCGGATCTCCTGATAGTTCCAGTACGCAGGCGCGCAATGCGCGTTCGGCGTTGGCGGCACCAGACGATGCAGCGACTCCCACAGCGGGGTCAGATTCTGCCCGGAAATATGCTGGTAAAACTGCTGGCGGCTGTTCTTAACTTCCTGATTCAGTTCAGACATAGGGATTCTCCTTATTCGTTCACGATGCCTGCGCGTGGCAAGGCGTCAGGGACAGAGGCCGACTGGCGAACAACAACCGTCAGCAGCGTAAGCATCACCGCGCTGATGGCCGCCGGAACGGCAATAATGAAAAACAGGTTATCGAACGAGAAATTCATCGCCATCATCACGCCGCCAGAAAGCGAACCGACAATCGCGCCGCAGCGGCCAATGGCATTAGACCAACTGACGCCCGTCGCACGGCTTTGCGTCGGATAAAGGGTGGCGGTTAACGCATTGAGACCAACCTGAGAACCGCTAATCCCGATGCCGGTGCCAAAAATCGCCAACGCCATCAGCCACAGACCGTTTTCGCTCAGGCCAATCATGACGATACACACCGCACCCAGCGCATAGCTCACTGCCAGCACGCGAAAAGGATTGTATTTATCCATCAGTACGCCCAGCGCCAGCGCGCCTAACGTTCCGCCAATCTGGAAGGCCGCGGTTACCCAGGAAGCGTGTTGCAGGTCGATTCCGCGATGGTTAAGCAGCGTTGGCATCCAACTGGAGAGCAGATAAATGATCAGCAGGCTCATAAAGAACACCACCCATAACATCAGGGTAATGGGCAGTTGTCGCCCGACGAACAGCTGGCGGATACTGCCTTTGGCAATCGCTGCGCCCTCGTTGAGATAAAAATGGGTATCGTCATAACGTTCGCGGGTAATCGCGCTGACGGTTCTGGCAATCACGTTTTGCGGTAGCTGGCGACGAACCTGCCAGCGCGGGGATTCCGGTAGCGCAAACAGCAGGGCGACAAACAGCATGAGCGGCAAAACGCCGCCCAGCACCAGAATGCCGTGCCAACCAATAACCGACACCAGTTGAGCGCTGACGATGCCGCCCATAGCCGATCCGAGCGTAAAGCCGCAGAACATCATGGTGACCAAGGCGCCACGTCGACGGGCAGGCAGGTATTCCGACGTCATGGTGATGGTATTAGGCATTGCGCCGCCCAGACCTAACCCGGTAAGGAAACGCAAAATAACCAGCGTTTGCAGATCGGGCGAAAAAGCGGAGATCAGACTCAGCGCGCCAAACAGCGCCACGCAAAGCTCAATCACTCGTTTACGGCCAAAACGATCGGACAGCGGGCCGCAGAGCAACGCGCCCGCAGTTAGCCCCAGCAGTCCTGCGCCAAAAAGCGGCGCCAGATCCCCGGCAGTCAATTGCCAGTGAGTGCGTATATCGGGAGCGATAAAACCAATCGCCGCGGTATCAAAACCGTCGAGCATGACGACCAGGAAACAGCAAATAATCACGCGCCACTGCGTCTTGCCGACGGGGGCGGAATCGATCAGTGCTTGTAGATCACGTTGTTGAGTCATAGTGAATGCCTCAGTGCAGGTAGAGTAGATGTCTGTTTTGTTTTAGGTATGTTGCGACTTTGTATCTTTGGAGATGAAATGTACAATGGCTTTTCATGCAGAGGCATAACCTGGAGGTTATAGCAAATGGCTAACTGGGCGCAGAAACTGAAGTTGCAACACCTGCAAACGCTGGTCGCGCTTGGGGAACAGGGAAATTTGACTCACGTCGCCCGGATGATGAATATCACCCAGCCAGCGTTGTCCAAATGGTTATCACAGCTCGAAGATGAGATTGGCATCACGCTCTTTGAACGACATAGTAAAGGCTTACGCCCCTCGGAAGGTGGCAAGCTGTTGCTGCAACATGCTCAGCGCCTGATCAATGATATGGAGCGTTCGCAGTATGAAATTGCCCGTTTCAAGCAAGGCGGTCTGGTGGGAAGTCTGAAGATTGGCTGCTCGCCGGTGGCGACCGACTGCGTTTCACAGGCAATACTGGGTTTGCTTACGGAGCTACCCACTCTGCATCTCAATATTGAAGAGAAAGTGATGACCCCGTTACTGCACGATCTGCTGGCGGGTTCGGTGGATGTCGTCGTCGGTCGCGTTGGCGGCCGGGCGCTTCAACTGCCGCTCAATTACCAGGTGCTCTATACCGAGCCGGTCTGTTTTGTCGCCCGCCCCGACCATCCGCTGGCTAAATATCCCCTGCTCACCTGGAACGATCTGGCTAACTGGCGCTGGATTGTGTGGCCGACAGGCACCCCCATTCGGATTAGCATTGACAACGCGCTGGTCGATAATGGCGTAATGCTGCCGGAAAACACCATTGAATCAGCGTCGATAAACGTCAGCACCAACCTGCTGCAAAGTAGCGACATGGTTTCTATTCTTTCTCTGCGTCTGGCACAGCGTTATGCCGCCCAGGGACAACTGGCTATCCTGAATCTGCCGAAGATTGAACAAAAAGGCAGCGTAGGCGTATTCTGGCGCAACAATGAAACGCCCACCACCGCCCTGAATCGTTTTTTGTATTACCTGGCGCAGGTTTAGGCGGTCATTTGCGCAATGTTCCAGATGTCTATTTCCTCTATGCTTAGAATTCATGATGTGATCGGTAGCACGTTTTGAAGTTTAATTGTATGATGAATCAGTCTCGTCAAGGGTTTCAATTATGAGCAAATCACTGAACATTATCTGGCAATACTTGCGCGCATTCGTCCTGATCTATGCCTGCCTCTATGCAGGTATTTTTATCGCTTCGCTGCTGCCGATCACTATTCCGGGCAGCATCATCGGCATGCTGATTCTGTTTGTCTTACTGGCATTGCAGGTATTACCGGCAAAATGGGTTAATCCTGGCTGTTACGTCCTGATTCGCTACATGGCCCTGTTATTTGTCCCGATTGGCGTGGGAATCATGCAGTACTTTGATTTACTCCGCGCACAATTTGGCCCGGTGGTGGTGTCATGCACCATCAGTACGCTGGTTGTTTTCCTCGTGGTGAGCTGGAGCTCGCACCTTGTACACGGTGAACGCAAAATCGTTGGCCAAAAAGGGTCTAAAGAATGATGACGTATATCTGGTGGTCGTTACCCCTTACTCTCGCGGTGTTCTTTGGCGCACGTAAGCTGGCAGCACGCTTTAAAATGCCGTTGCTGAATCCACTGCTGGTCGCGATGGTGGTGATTATTCCCATTCTGATGCTGACCGGAATTCCCTACGATCACTATTTCAAAGGCAGTGAGGTGCTAAACGATTTACTGCAACCTGCCGTGGTCGCGCTGGCCTATCCGTTATACGAACAGCTGCACCAAATTCGCGCACGCTGGAAATCGATTATCGCTATCTGCTTTGCCGGGAGCGTCGTGGCGATGGTTACCGGCACAACAATCGCCCTGTTGATGGGCGCATCGCCGGAAATTGCTGCGTCAATCATGCCGAAATCTGTCACCACACCTATCGCTATGGCGGTGGGAGGCAGTATTGGCGGTATTCCGGCCATCAGCGCGGTGTGCGTCATTTTCGTCGGCATTCTCGGGGCGGTGTTTGGTCATACTTTGCTCAATGCCATGCGCATTCGCACGAAGGCCGCGCGAGGACTGGCAATGGGTACCGCTTCACACGCCCTGGGTACCGCGCGTTGCGCAGAACTGGATTATCAGGAAGGCGCGTTTAGCTCTCTGGCGCTGGTCATTTGCGGCATTATCACCTCGTTGGTCGCCCCGTTTCTGTTCCCGGTTATTCTGGCAGTGGTCGGCTAACCTTCACTTTTTGGTTATTTATTTGCGATGCGTTGCACATTTTTCATTTAAGTTTCATAAGTTGCACACACAATGAGATTTGGATCACATATAAAGCCGTAACAGGCCCGTAAACTACGATTCCATTACATTGTTATGAGGCATCGCCATGCATCCACGTTTTCAAACTGCTTTTGCCCAACTCGCGGATAACTTGCAATCAGCCCTGGCTCCTGTTCTGGCGGATGCGCATTTCCCCGCCATGCTGACTGCTGAGCAGGTCTCTTTGCTGAAACGCGAATCGGGACTGGACGAAGACGCGCTGGCATTCGCTCTGCTGCCGCTGGCTGCGGCCTGCGCACGAACCCCGCTTTCCAACTTCAACGTGGGCGCGATCTCTCGCGGCATTAGCGGCACCTGGTACTTCGGTGGGAACATGGAGTTCCTGGGCGCAACAATGCAGCAAACCGTTCATGCCGAGCAAAGCGCCATCAGCCACGCCTGGCTGCGCGGTGAAAAAGGCCTCGCCGCCATCACCGTTAACTACACCCCTTGCGGCCACTGCCGCCAGTTTATGAACGAACTGAACAGCGGGTTGGATTTACGTATTCATCTGCCGGGGCGCGAACCACACGTGCTGCGCGATTATCTGCCAGATGCTTTCGGCCCGAAAGATCTGGAGATTAAAACGCTGCTGATGGACGACCAGGATCACGGCTTCGCGCTACAGGGCGATGCGCTGACCCAGGCGGCAATTACCGCCGCCAACAGATGTCATATGCCGTACAGCAAATCGCCAAGCGGCGTGGCGCTCGAGTGTAAAGACGGGCAAATTTTTAGCGGTAGCTATGCTGAGAACGCCGCCTTTAACCCAACTCTCCCACCGCTGCAAGGCGCGTTAAACCTGCTGAATCTGAACGGTTATGACTATCCGGACATTCAGCGCGCGGTGCTGGCTGAAAAAGCCGATGCGCCGTTAATCCAGTGGGATGCGACCTCCGCCACCCTGAAGGCGCTGGGCTGCAACAATATTGAGCGCGTTTTGTTAGCGTAAACGGGTCTTGTAGGCCGGGTCGGGCAACGTCGCCATCTGGCCTACAAAACCGCAATAATATTGCTGAAAATCCCCTCAATCAGATTGCTGTTTCTTGCGCTACGTCTTCGGGTACAGTAGCCTGATTGAAATTCCATCCCAATAACGAGTTTTCTGCATGTTAAAGCGCGTGTTTTACAGCCTGTTAGTCCTGGTAGGCTTGCTGCTGTTGACTGTGCTTGGACTCGACAGATGGATGAGCTGGAAGACTGCCCCCTACATCTACGACGAATTACAGGATTTACCCTACCGCCAGGTCGGCGTGGTGCTGGGTACGGCAAAATACTATCGAACCGGCGTTATCAACCAGTATTACCGCTACCGTATTCAGGGCGCATTGAACGCCTATAACAGCGGCAAGGTAAACTATCTGCTGCTGAGCGGCGACAACGCGCAGCAAAGCTATAACGAACCCATGACGATGCGTAAGGATCTGATTGCCGCAGGCGTCGATCCGGCTGACATCGTGCTTGATTACGCCGGCTTTCGTACGCTTGATTCTATTGTGCGTACCCGCAAGGTATTCGATACCAACGATTTCATCATTATTACGCAGCGATTCCACTGTGAACGCGCCTTGTTTATTGCGCTGCATATGGGCATTCAGGCCCAGTGCTATGCGGTGCCTTCACCAAAAGATATGCTTACCGTGCGGGTACGCGAATTTGGCGCGCGTTTTGGCGCACTCGCCGATCTCTACATTTTTAAACGTGAACCCCGTTTTTTAGGCCCCCTGGTCCCCATCCCTACCATGCATCAGGTACCCGACGATGCGCAGGGGTATCCGGCGGTTACGCCTGAACAATTACTCGAATTACAAAAGAAACAAGGAAAATAAGCATGGATGTACAAACCCTCTTCGTCGTGTTGGCTTTTCTGCTCATTCCTGTGTTTTGTTTCCGTGAGGCCTGGAAAGGTTGGCGCACCGGGGCCGTAGATAAAATTAAGAAGAATGCGCGCGAACCGGTATACGCTTATCGCCATCAAGAACCCCTGCAATTTTGGTCCTATGTATTGGTTTATGCCGGATGCGGATGTTTATCCTTCGGTATGGTTATTTACTTGGTTTTTTATCGATAAAGATATTCTCTTTATATTAGCGCTTGAGAATAGATAATATTATGATAACGGTTACCATTTCAAAGTAAGGGATTAATGCTGCCCACCAGCATTTCCCGCCAACACTCTTCTATTTGTGAATCCTTTCACAGAATACTCTTCCTACAGTGCTTAGCCTTAAGAATAACCTTTCACTTTTTATATTTTGTTATTAACGGTTTGCCTTAATTTACTCACGCATTAAGGAAGAAAATATGCCACAACAAAATTACCTGGATGAGCTCACGCCTGCTTTTACCCCATTATTAGCCATAAAAGAGGCTTCCCGCTGTTTATTATGTCACGACGCCCCCTGTAGCCAAGATTGTCCGGCGCAAACTGACCCGGGAAAGTTTATTCGCTCCATTTATTTTCGTAATTTTAAGGGGGCGGCCGAAACTATTCGAGAAAATAATGCACTTGGGGCAGTCTGCGCCCGGGTTTGCCCAACCGAAAAGTTATGCCAACGCGGGTGTACGCGCTCAGGCATTGATAAGCCGATTGATATTGCACGTCTGCAACGCTTTATTACCGACTTTGAGCAGCAGACCGCAATGAAAATTTACCAACCTGCCACAAAAACACGGGGCAAGATCGCCATCATTGGCGCAGGCCCGGCAGGATTACAAGCCAGCGTAACGCTGAGCAATTTGGGCTATGACGTTACTATCTATGAAAAGCAGGCCCAACCTGGCGGCTGGTTACGCTATGGCATTCCAGAGTTTCGTTTGCCGCATTCTGTTTTAGATAACGAAATTGCTCGTATCGTTGAAATGGGCGTAACCATCAAATGTAATTGTGAAGTCGGCAATGCCCTTTCCGTTGAGCAACTTAAAGCCGAATACCGCGCCGTACTGGTTACCGTAGGGATGTCTTACGGTTCAACGTTACCGCTGTTTGAGAAAGCCAATCACGTTGAAATTGCCGTCGACTTCCTGCAGCGGGCCAGGCAGTCAGAAGGCGATATTACCGTCGCGCAAAGCGCATTGATCATCGGCGGCGGCGATGTCGCGATGGATGTCGCCAGTACGTTGAAACTGTTGGGCTGCCCGTCAGTTACCTGTGTCGCCCGTGAAGAGCTGGCCGATTTCCCAGCCAGCGATAAAGAGTTCAGCAGTACACAAGCGTTAGGGGTATCGATTATTGACGGTTTCACGCCTGTGGCGGTTAGCGGAAATCGGGTTACGTTTAAGCACGTTCGCCTGCCGGGAGAACTGACGCTTGAAGCCGAACATATTATTCTCGCCGTCGGCCAACATGCTCAGCTTGAGCATTTCGCCGCGTTAAAACCACAGCGCAATCTTATCGACACGCATAATTATCAAACCGCCGATCCCGCTCTGTTTGCCGCGGGCGATATTGTAAAAGGCGATAAAACGGTGGTTTACGCCGTGAAAACCGGAAAAGAAGCCGCTCAGGCCATTCATCACTATTTAGAGGGAGCTTGCTCATGTTAACGAAAGATCTTTCTATTACTTTTTGCGGCGTCAAATTCCCCAACCCGTTCTGCCTCTCTTCTTCTCCGGTGGGCAACTGCTATGACATGTGCGCCAAAGCCTATGATACCGGCTGGGGCGGTATTGTTTTTAAAACCATCGGTTTCTTTATTGCGAATGAAGTCTCCCCACGCTTTGACCATCTGACCAAAGAAGATACCGGCTTTGTTGGCTTCAAAAATATGGAGCAAATTGCCGAGCATCCGCTGGAGGAAAATCTGGCCGCTATTCGCCGGCTGAAACAGGACTACCCGGACAACGTTCTGATTGCATCGATCATGGGAGAAAATGAACAGCAGTGGCAGGAGCTGGCACGCCTGGTCGAAGAGGCGGGTGCAGACATGATCGAATGCAACTTCTCTTGCCCGCAAATGACCTCACATGCCATGGGTAGCGATGTTGGGCAAAGCCCTGAGCTGGTCGAGAAATATTGTCGGGCAGTTAAACGCGGCTCTTCCCTGCCGATGCTGGCTAAAATGACACCGAATATCGGTGATATGTGTGAGGTCGCGCTGGCGGCAAAACGCGGTGGCGCCGACGGTATCGCAACCATCAATACGGTTAAATCCATCACCAACATCGATTTGAACCGGAAAATTGGGATGCCGGTCGTCAACGGCAAATCCAGTATTTCCGGCTACTCCGGCAAAGCCGTTAAACCTATCGCCCTGCGATTTATTCAGCAACTGCGCATGCACCCTGAACTACGCGATTTCCCGATTAGCGGCATCGGGGGAATTGAAACCTGGGAAGACGCCGCCGAGTTTTTACTGTTAGGCGCAGCCACGCTGCAGGTGACCACCGGGATCATGCAGTATGGTTATCGGATTGTGGAAGACATGGCCAGCGGGCTGTCGCATTACCTCGCCGATCAAGGGTTTGACTCACTGGAGGAGATGGTGGGCCTTGCCAATGCCAATATCATCCCCGCTGAAGACCTTGACCGTAGCTACATCGTCTACCCAAACATCCATCTCGATAAATGCGTTGGCTGTGGCCGCTGCTACATTTCCTGTTATGACGGCGGGCATCAGGCGATGGAATGGAATGAGCAAACCCGCACCCCTCACTGCGACACGGAAAAATGTGTGGGATGCTTGCTGTGCGGCCACGTTTGCCCGGTCGCCTGTATCGACCTGGGTGAAGTAAAATTTAAACCCGGAGAGAAAGAGCACGCGTTAACATTGTAACGCTGACAAAAAAAGGCCGGTGCAGATTGCGCTGCACCGGCCTTTTAGCCTTTTATCGTTACTTCTTACGCGCGTACTTCAGTGAGTCCAGCGCTACCGCGAAGATGATGATGCCGCCCTTAATAATGTACTGCCAGTATGGGTTAACGCCGATGTAAGTCAGACCGTAGTTGATGACGGTAAAGATAATCACACCGGTCACCACGCCGAAGACGGTCCCTACCCCACCGCTAAACGACACGCCGCCAACCACACACGCCGCAATCGCATCCAGCTCATACATAAAACCGAGGTTGTTGGTCGCCGAGCCGATACGTCCCGCTTCCAGCAAACCACCGAAGGCATAGAACACACCAGACAACGCATAGATAATCAGCAGGTTCAGCGCGACGTTTACGCCAGACACTTTCGCCGCCTCTGGGTTACCGCCGATAGCGAAAATGTTTTTACCAAAGCGGGTCTTGTTCCACAGCACCCACACAAAGGCCACGGCTATCAGCGCATAGAAGGTGATGTAAGAGAGTCGGAAGCTGCCCAGCGCGATAAAGCCCTGCGCAAAGGTTGAGAATCCGCTGTCAAAGCCAGAAATAGGCGATGCGCCGACAAAATCGTAGTACAGGGAGTTGATCCCGTAGACAATAATCATCGTACCCAACGTGGTAATAAACGGCGTCACGTTCAGATAAGCGATGATGATACCGTTCACCAGACCGATAATCGCGCCGATGACGCAGACAATCAGCACCACCACGATGATCGGCATCGTCGCCATTTCCGGGAATACCTTGTTGGCGTTCTCCATCGACTGCAGTAAGGTTGCCGCCACCACAGCCGCCAGACCAACCTGACGCCCTGCCGACAGGTCTGTCCCTTGCGTAACAATCAGTCCGGCAACACCCAATGCGATAATAATACGCACCGAGGATTGCGTCAGAATATTACTCAGGTTGAGTAAACTTAAGAAAGTGGGATCCTGGAAAATAATAATTGCCAGCAAAACCAAAAGAACAACGTATATTCCGCCTTCTTTCAGATAAGTAAGAAAACTTTTCTTATTTAACGCACTCATGAGGAGCCCCTAATCTTAAAGGTGCAAAGACGCAAGACGGAGGATTTCGTTTTGCGTTGTCGTTTTAGTGTCAACAATTCCGGCAACGAGACCATTGCTCATCACCAGAATACGATCGGTAATACCCAGCAGCTCCGGCATTTCAGAGGAAATAATAATAATCCCCTTATCTTTTTTCGCGAGTTCGGCAATCAGTTGATAAATTTCAAATTTTGCGCCGACATCAATACCACGGGTAGGCTCATCCAGCATCAGGATTTCTGGCTGCGTTAATAGCCAGCGGCCAATAACCACCTTTTGCTGATTCCCCCCGGAAAGTGAACCGATTTGTGTACGATGGCCCGGCGTTTTCACCCGCATGGAGTCAATCACCCACTGGGTATCGCTCTTCATGCGGGAATTATCCAGCAGACCGACTTTATTTTTATAGTTTTGGATATTGGAGATTAACGAGTTAAAACCAATGTCCAGATACGCATAAATACCGGTTGAGCGGCGCTCTTCCGTGACCAGTGCAAAGCCATGGTTGATGGCTTCATTCGCGCTGTGGTTATTAATTTTTTTGCCGTGTAACGTAATCGTACCCGATGATTTCTCACGAATACCAAAAAGCGTTTCAACGATATCAGTGCGTTTTGCGCCTACCAGACCGGCGATTCCGAGGATTTCTCCTTTGTGCAAATCAAACGAGACATCACGAATCGACGGCTGACGCAGCGAGGTCAGGTTACGCACTTGCAGAATCACTTCACCAGGTTTGTTTTCTTTATCGGGAAAACGTTGGTTCAGCGAACGTCCAACCATCATGGCGATGATCTTGTCCATATCCAGCCCTTCCAGCGGCTGGGTTGCGATCCACTGCCCGTCGCGCAGCACGGTAATTTCATCACACAGCTGGAAGATTTCTTCCATTTTATGAGAAATATAAACGATACCGCATCCACGCTCTTTCAGCTTACGAATGATGGTGAACAGATGATTAACTTCTTTCTCGGTTAACGATGAAGTCGGCTCATCCATAATGACGATTTTGGCATCATAGGAAAAGGCTTTGGCAATTTCGATCATCTGCATTTGTGAAACGGATAATGTACCGACGCGCGCCCGCGGATCGATATCAATATCCAGCTCATCAAATATCGCTTTGGTATCACGGTACATTTTTTCCTGATCGACAAACATACCTTTGGTGGGATAACGCCCCAGCCACATGTTGTCCATCACGGAACGTTGTAATACCAGGTTTAATTCCTGGTGTACCATAGAAATACCATTTTCAAGCGCTTCCTTCGCCGAATGAAAATCGATTTCTTTACCCTGAAATAAAATACTACCGGAATCTTTTTGATAGATGCCGAAAAGACATTTCAATAATGTGGATTTCCCCGCACCATTCTCGCCCATTAAGGCGTGAATCGAATGTGGACGGACTTTTAAATTAACATTATCAAGAGCCTTAACGCCGGGAAAAGACTTGTTGATGCCGGTCATTTCCAACAAGTATTCGCCTGACGACTGAGTATGTGTGCTGACCATAAATATACCTTGTTGGCCTTGCAAAGCGCGTTATTAAGGGCGCAATGACATTGCGCCCTTAGACGGAGATTTATTTATTAGTAAACTCAGCAAGATTATCTTTATCGACACCGACGTACGGAACGCGAACAATTTTGTTCTCAATTTTCCAGTTAGTGCCGTCTGCTGCGCCTTTGCCATCAGCCAGGTTTTTCGCCAAATCGAAGGTCGCTTTCGCCTGGTTGTTGGCATCGTTCAGCACGGTACCGGCCATGGCGCCAGATTTCACCAGGGCCAGCGCTTCAGGCAGCGCATCCACGCCAAATACCGGTACGCTGGTTTTGTTGTGCGCTTTCAGTGCTTCAACTGCGCCCATTGCCATCGCATCGTTGTTGGCGATAACCACTTCAATTTTGTTTGCGTTAGGACCGGACATCCACGCATCCATCTTATCTTTCGCCTGAGCGGTATCCCACATTGCGGTATCTAACTGCAGTTGCTCAGTTTTAATGCCCTTGTCGTTCAGCTCTTTGATCACGTAAGTGGTACGTGCTTCAGCATCCGGGTGTCCCGGTTCGCCTTTCAGCAGAACAAACTGGATTTTACCGTCTTTATTCAGATCCCAGTTCGGGTTAGCAGCCCAGTGTTTAGCAATCAAATCACCCTGAATAATGCCAGACTCTTTAGAGTCAGTACCGACGTAATACGCTTTGTCATAGCTGTCCAGCGCTTTACGAGAAGGTTCTTTGTTGAAGAACACGATCGGTACGTTCTGACCGCGTGCTTTTTCAATTACCGTGCCTGCAGCTGCCGGGTCAACCAGGTTAATCGCCAGTGCTTTAACGCCTTTTGCCAGCAATACGTCGATCTGGTCGTTTTGTTTGGACTGGTCGTTCTGCGAGTCATTCATCAGCAATTGTACGTCAGGCGCCGCTTTGGCATCTTTTTCAATAGCCTTACGTACTACTGACATAAAGTTATCGTCGTACTTATAAATCGTCACACCAATGCGGGTATCAGCAGCGTGCGCAGCCGCGCCGAATAACATGCTTGCCATTACAGCAGACAGGGTCAACACCTTCTTATTCATGGTATCTCCGGTTTTATTATGCAGGGTAGTACTTGAGATAAATGCTCGGCAGGCAGAACGTTACTGAAGTGTTACTGAACGCCGAAGCTCACTTTTAAAAATAATTCTTCCGTGCCTGGCAACGCTCCAAAAACTGGCTTTAATTTTTGTTTAAGGCACCAATGCCTCGATGAAAGTGATTATTCACCGTTACATAGTAGTTACAGCGCAACAAACAGTGTCATCATAGCTATCGCATTGTTAATATACTGTGAATTTACTCACATATTGAAAGCGGTTACATAGCTCGACTTTATGAGTTAGTGATCGGTGCCGCATTCTGCCGCAATGCCACAGAATGACGACGCACCAGCGTCGGCATAAAGCAATGCGACGCCGCAGGATCTAGCGTGCCCGCCGCGCCTTGCAGCGCAAGCTCCGTCGCCATTTTTGCCATTGAGGCGATGGGATAGCGCACGGTTGTCAGTTGTGGATCGGTGTAACGCGCAATGGGAATATCATCAAAGCCAATGATAGAAAGATGTAATGGGATGGCGATGCCGTTGTCTTTTAACGCAGTCAGTGCGCCAGCTGCCATGTTGTCGTTGTAGGCGAAAACCGCCGTCAGTTGCAAATTGCGCCCCAGCAGCTCCACCATCGCAGACTCTCCGCCCTGCATATCTGGCGAACCGGTACCGATCCAGCTTTCCGCCGCATCAATGCCTTGTTCTTTCAGGGCCGATAACCACCCTTCTTTGCGCATCGCATCATCTTCAATACGGTGGCTTGATGCCAGGTAACCAATGCGTTGATGACCATTATTCAGCAGCATACGGGTCGCCATTTTGGCGCCGCTGATATTATCCAGACAGACGCAACGGTGGGCGTAGCCTGGAACAAGGCGATTGATCAGCACCATGCCGGGGATCTGATCCATAAACTCTGCCAGCTCCCGATCGCTGAGCGCTTTAGAGTGAACGATCAGAGCGTTACAGCGCTGGCGAATCAAAACCTCAATAGCATGACGTTCTTTTTCAGCCTCATGATAACTATTGCCAATCAGGACATATTTCTGATGCTGCTGGGCAACCATATCGACAGCTTTAACCAGCGCGCCAAAAAACGCATCTGACACATCCATCACCACCACACCAATGGTGTCACTTACCTGGGTCGCCAGCGCCTGCGCATTGGCGTTAGGTCGATAGCCTAACTGAGTGACTGCCTTCATCACCGCTTCACGCGTGTCGGGACTCACCAGCGCACTGTTGTTCAGTACGCGGGAAACGGTCGCTACGGATACGCCAGACTGTCGTGCCACATCACGGATGGTTACCATATTCACTGCCCTGTTTTAGATTGCGGTTACCCACAGACACCCCAGGCTGGGTATTTTGTCAGCACAATGAAACGGACTGCGTGAGTGATGTCACAGGAATGAAAGCGCTTACATCCATTTTGTTAATGAATGTGATCCAGATCGTTATCTAGATGTACGAGGTAATGATGTCCCTGAAGCACGCAGGGTTAATTGACGCCATAGCCACTCTACCGGGCCCTGCCGGTAAAAACGCAGCCAAATGACGGAGAAAAGAAGATTAACGGCCCAGACAGGGATGACGAAACAGAGCAGCTCCAGCCGATCGAATTTCATAAACCAGCCGAATTGATAAAACAGCGTGGTGCAAATTAAGGTTTGCAATAGATAGTTGGTTAATGCCATACGTCCCACGCAGGCAATGGCAATCACCCACTTTAGCCGGCTCAGCTGCGGCCAGAAGCCAAACATCAGCGCGGCGTAGCCGATAGTCTGCAACGGCGCGCCCAGCTCGCGGGGGGCTTGTAACAGGAAAGCACACCAGCGGTAGGCCCAGTCCAGATGCCACTGAATGATAATAGCAGGCAGGTTAATCGCCATCCCAACAATGACCAACAGTACGCCGGTACGTCGATAATGCGGCAAACTGTACTGCCCTTTCAGCCAGCCGCTGCGCATTAATGCTGCGCCAAGCAGCATCATCCCTGCCAGTTGCCAGCCGTACTGCGCGCCCAGTGCCAGCAAGCTATTGGACATCATATCCACGCGATTGCTAACCGCTTCCAGACCGCCATTCACTTTCCAGTATTTTTCATACAGCAAGGCTGAGGCATCCGGCGTCCAGGCCCGACTGGTTTCCCCCCCAGAGATAACGCCCAGCAGCAGCAGCACGCCAATCCCCACCAGATAAAGCAGGACGCCGGTGTTAAACAGGCTTTTTACCGAAGGGGCATCGCGAATCAACCGCCAGCAAATCAGACCAATTAAGCCATACGCCAACAGGATATCGCCGTCCCAGAAGAGTAAACCGTGAATAAACCCCAACAGCACCAGCAGCGTAAGCCGTGACTGGATCCAGCGTTTGCCGCGCGGGAGCAGCATTTGCAGCCCTGCCCCAAACAGCAATGCAAACAACGTGAGAAACTTGACCTGGGCGAGGAGGTCAAGCACCGCCCAGCTCCAGGCGTCGGATAAGGTGATATTGCCATACCAGGCGGGATTGAGGTATGCCGCCTTTGGCAGGCCAAAGGCGTTAATATTGAGAAGCAGGATGCCAAGAATGGCGACGCCACGAATAAAATCCAGCGTGACATTACGCTCCATGGCCCCTGCCCTAATCAGTTGTGATGACGTACTGCGCGCAGGAATTCCTGACGCGTGTTCTGGCTGGACTTAAACAATCCGCCCAGAGAAGTGGTGGTGGTCGCGCTGGTCGCATCGCGAATGCCGCGCGCTTTCACGCAGTAATGCACCGCATCAATCGACACCGCGACATTATTCGTCCCAAGCAGCGTTTGCAGCGCGGTGAGAATTTGCTGGGTCAGACGCTCCTGCACCTGCGGACGCTGCGCAAAGAACTGCACAATACGATTGATTTTCGACAGCCCAATGACCGAATCTTTCGGGATATACGCCACCGTCGCTTTACCATCGATAGTGACAAAGTGATGCTCGCAGGTGCTGGTCAGCGTGATATCGCGGACCGTGACCATCTCGTCCACCTTCATTTTGTTTTCAATGACGGTGATTTTCGGGAAGTTGGCGTAATCGAGGCCGGAGAAAATCTCATCGACATACATTTTCGCAATGCGATGCGGAGTTTCCATCAAACTGTCATCGCTCAAATCGAGATTGAGCAATTGCATAATCTCGGTCATATGGCCTGAGATAAGACGTTTGCGCGTTTCGTTATCCATCTCTTGCACGGGCGGGCGTAGTGGTGTTTCGAGACCACGCGCGACCAGCGCTTCATGAACCAAAGCCGCTTCTTTACTGAGTGATGACATTTCTTTTTCTCCTGCAGGTGTGGCGCCTCTGCCCTGCATGGGGCAAAGTTTTTAGGCTGTGTCAGCCAGAACATTGTGCGTGAGGCGGCGCACATAATCCAGTATTCACCGCGATAATTATTGAAATTGGCACAGCCTTTCAGCGTACCAAATTCACGTAGCGTTCAGCCCGACGTTCTGGAGTGTTAATGTAAAGTTATATAGATGATGGAGTATGTTTGCCCAATGCGGAAGTGAAAGTTACTCACAGTGCAATGAATAATCTGTATTATGGTGAATTCGCAAACATATTCAGGTTCAACACAACAAGGAGCCACGCATGGAAATGCTTGAAGAGCACCGCTGTTTTGAAGGCTGGCAGCAACGCTGGCGTCACGACTCCGCTACGTTAAATTGCGCTATGACCTTCAGTATATTTCTTCCCCCTCCTCGTGAGAATACCCCGCCTCCGGTGCTGTACTGGTTGTCGGGCCTGACCTGCAATGACGAAAACTTTACCACCAAAGCGGGCGCGCAACGTGTCGCGGCTGAGTTGGGTATTGTGCTGGTGATGCCGGATACCAGTCCGCGTGGCGATCACGTTGCCAACGATGATGGCTACGATTTAGGCCAGGGGGCTGGATTTTACCTCAATGCCACCCAGCAGCCGTGGGCAACCCATTTTCGCATGTATGACTATCTGCGCGATGAGCTTCCGGCCCTGATCCAGTCGCAGTTTAACGTCAGCGACCGTTGCGCCATCAGCGGACATTCCATGGGTGGCCACGGGGCGTTGATTATGGCGCTGAAAAATCCGGGGAAATACACCAGCATCTCCGCCTTTGCCCCCATCGTTAATCCTTGCCGCGTACCGTGGGGCGAGAAAGCTTTTAGCGCTTATCTGGGTGAAGATAAATCGCAGTGGGCCGAGTGGGATAGCTGCGCGTTAATGTTGGCCAGCAGGCCCGAAGATGCGATTCCGACGCTTATCGATCAAGGAGACAACGATCAGTTTCTTGCCGATCAGCTACAGCCCGCGGTACTGGCCGAAACGGCACGTCAGACCGCATGGCCAATGACGTTACGCATCCAGCCGGGTTACGATCACAGCTATTACTTTATTGCGTCGTTTATTGAGGATCACCTGCGTTTCCATGCGCAATATTTACTCAAGTAACCCCTGAGTGAGGGCGAAAGCCCTCTTCATTTCGCCCTCCTTCCTTCACTTTTTCTCCATATTTCTTTTTCACTTATCTTATTGATTTAAAAATAGTTCCCACCCAACCAACATTAAACACAAATGATTTCTATTATCATTTGCGTTTACAAAAATTCTCACTTTTGTACAATCCCACCGCTTCTTTACTGAAAAGAGTCCTTAAAAGACAAATACATACAATTGTCATGGCCTTTCACATGACGCGCAGTTTGATTCATTTAAATGGAATGATACAAATGACTATACCTCACGTTAAGGCTGTAGCTGCCGCAGTATGCGTCGCCAGTCTCCCATCACTCGGCCATGCCGCTGAACAGGACACCGTCGTCGTCACCGCTACCGGCTTCGAGCAGAAAATTCAGGATGCCCCCGCGTCGATATCTGTTATTACCAAGCAACAGATTGAAGACAAAGCCTATCGCGATGTCACCGATGCGCTAAAAGATGTCCCTGGCGTCGTCGTCACCGGTGGCGGTAGCAGCAGCGATATCAGTATTCGCGGTATGGCTTCGCAATACACGCTGTTCCTGGTCAACGGCAAACGCATCAGCACACGCGGTACACGACCTAACAGCGATAACTCAGGTATTGAACAAGGCTGGTTACCGCCGCTGGAATCCATCGAGCGCATCGAAGTTATCCGTGGCCCAATGTCATCGCTTTACGGCTCCGATGCGATGGGTGGCGTTATCAACGTCATCACCAAAAAAGTGTCGAATACCAAAGCCTGGACCGGCTCCTTGCATGGCGATGCCACTTTCCAGGAAGACAGAGATTCCGGTGATATTTACCAGACCAATGCCTATGCGTCCGGGCCGCTGATTGACGGATTACTCGGTGCGAAAGTGACCGGATTATTCTCTCATCGTGCCGAAGATGAAATCCTCAATGGCTACAATGAACAGCGTATGCGTAACGGGGGTTTAACCCTGAACTTCACGCCGGATGATAAAAACGACATCGACTTCGATTACGCTCGTGAACTGCAGGATCGTGACAGTACGCCGGGCAAATCCAAGGCTGAAGAAATCTGCCGCAATGGAAGCTGTAAGCCCAACAGTAAAAGCGAAAGCAAGTATGTGCACACCACATATTCACTCACCCATAGCGGCTATTACGACGACTTCAACTCCACCAGCTATATCCAGCAGGAAGAGACCGACAACCCTGGTCGTCAGATGAAGTCCTACAACACCATCTTTAACAATCAGAACCAGATTTTCCTCGGGGCGCACACCCTGACAGTGGGTGGACAGTACCGTTATGAGAAACTGCGCGATAACGGCAACCAGTTGCAAGCTGCTGATGGCCTGAACAAACTGACCCGCTGGAGCTGGGCGCTGTTTGCGGAAGACGAATGGGCTATTACCGATACCTTCGCGCTGACCGGCGGTCTGCGCATGGATAAAGATGAAAACTACGGCGACAACTGGACACCGCGCGGTTACGGCGTCTGGCATCTGAGCGATCAGTGGACCTTAAAAGGTGGCGTATCCGCGGGGTATCGCGCTCCGGATCTGCGTCAGTCTTCTGCCAGTTGGGGACAGGTTACCGGCGGCGGCCGTCTGAACGGAATCATTGTCGGCAACCCGGATCTGAAGCCAGAGAAAAGCTTGAGCGAAGAGATCGGTTTACTGTGGGATAATGGCAACGACCTCAACGCGGGCGTGACGCTGTTCAATACCGACTTCAAAAACAAAATTACCGAGGTGCGTCGCTGTAACAGCAGTTCCGATCCGGCCTGCACCATCGGTGGCACCCATTATGATTTCGTCAGCGATCGCGTTAACGTCGATAAAGCCAATATGCGCGGCGTGGAATCCACCTTCGGCTGGAAAATCACCTCCGACGTCAACTGGACAGCGAACTACACCTACACGGAATCTGAACAGAAGAGCGGTCAGTTCTCCGGTCAGCCATTAAACAAAATGCCAAAGCATATGTTTAACACCACCCTGGACTGGCAGGCTACGCAGGATCTCGGTTTCTGGAGCCGTCTGAATCTGCGCGGGAAAACGTCTGAGTACCTGAGCCGTACCTCCATGGCACAGGGTACGCCATCCTATACCCAAGTCGATGTCGGTTTACGTTACTATGCTACCAAAGATCTGTTGATGACCGCTGGCGTGTATAACGTGCTGGATAAGCAAATCGATTATGATACCTACGATACCGTTCTCGATGGTCGTCGTTACACGGTTGGTCTGACTTACAGCTTCTAAGTCTGGCGCAATAAAAAACCCCGGCACTCATCATGCCGGGGTTTTGTTTTTTCTGCCGTATCGGGTTAAGAATTATTTCTTCACGCGTTCCGGGAATTTCATTTCGCTGTAGCGTACGAAATGGGTGCCTTTCGTCAGCTTGTAGCCAAACCAGATAATCAGGAACAGCGGGATACCGATATAGGTTGCCATCACGCCACCCCAGTCAATGCTGTCCTTCAGGAACGCTTCGTAGTTCTGACCCAGAGTGATGATCAGGCACAGCACGAAGGCAAAGATCGGACCCAGTGGGAAGAAGCCAGAACGGTATGGCAGATCCTTCACATCATGCCCCTGCATTACATAGCCACGACGGAAACGATAATGGCTGATAGCAATCCCCAGCCAGGCGATAAAGCCCGTCATCCCGGAGGTATTCAGCAGCCACAGGTACACGGTCTGGTTGCCAAACATTGAGGTCAGGAAGCACAGCCCCGCCACCACCGTAGTTGCATACAGTGCATTACGCGGCACACCACCACGAGACAGTTTGGCGAAAATACGCGGCGCTTTACCGTCGCAGGCCAGGGTGTAAAGCATACGCGTGGAAGCGTACATCCCGGAGTTACCCGCAGACAGTACCGCTGTCAGGATAACCGCGTTCATTACCGCCGCCGCAGACAGCAGACCCGCGTGCTGGAATACCAGCGTGAACGGACTAACGCTGATGTCTTTTACATCGTTGCGCAGCAGGCTTGGATCGGTGTACGGAATGATCAGACTGATAATCAAAATCGCGAACACATAGAACAGCAGGATTCGCCAGAACACCTGACGCACCGCGCGTGGAATATTCTTCTCAGGATCTTCCGATTCCCCTGCGGCGATACCGATAAGCTCAGTCCCCTGGAAGGAGAAGCCGACAATCATCGCCACGCCAATCATTGCGGCAAAACCACCGGCAAACGGCGCGTCACCGGTCGTCCAGTTGCTCCAGCCCACCGGCTGAGCGCCTTTGAAGATACCGAAAATCATCATCACGCCAACTACGATGAAGATAATCACGGTGGTCACTTTGATCAGTGAGAACCAGTACTCCGCTTCGCCAAACCCGCGCACGGAAATGTAGTTCAGCAAGAAGATAACGCCGAGGAACAGCGCACTCCAGATCCAGCCTGGCGTGTCCGGGAACCACCAGCTCATCACCAGTTGTGCGGCCACCAGGTCAACGGCAATTGTCACCGCCCAGTTGTACCAGTAGTTCCAGCCCAGCGCGAAGCCGAAGCCTTCTTCTACATAGTTTTGACCGTAGGTGGAGAAAGAACCGGAAACCGGCATATAGGCAGCCAGTTCACCGAGACTGGTCATCAGGAAGTACACCATCAGACCAATCAAAATATAAGAGAACAACGCGCCGCCAGGACCCGCTGCAGAAATAGTTGCACCAGATGCAACGAAAAGACCTGTACCGATGGAGCCTCCGATGGCAATCATCGTCAGGTGACGCGCCTTCAATTCACGACGTAGCGTGGGCGCTTCTGTGGTTTTAGTTTCGGAAACCATGTGAAAATGCTATCCATCCAAAAAATGAGGCGCGATTGTAGCAGACGAAACGGCTTTCTTCCGGCACAAATGCGCTGTTATAAGAGACCTTCATGACTGGCCGCGGATTATAAGTAAAGCAGAAAATGGACGGAGCATGGCGGTAAAGACGAAACCGCCATTATGCATAGAAGTGATATTACGCCAGAGAGTACCTTATTCGCTCTGCGCAACCTGGTCGCTGTAATGTAAAAAGCGCGTAATGGCGTTAGAGAGATGTTTTTGCCGATGATGAACGCGCCAGAGCGTGCGAACTAAACGCGGCAGCGGCACGGGAACTTCACTCAGCGTTCCCGCCTGTAACTGTTCTGCAATGACCCGGCGCGACAAGCAGCTGATACCGAGCCCATGGCGTACCGCATGCTTAATGGCCTCGGAGTTACCCAACTCCATCGCCATCTGGAACCTCGGCAGATGCGATAACAACAGATAATCGACCAGTTCACGCGTACCGGAACCTCGCTCACGTAAGATCCATGGCGAAGCAGCCAGTTGATCCAGCGTCACGGGGCCTTTTGTTAGCGGCGAAGACGGGGCGGCAAACACCACCAGCTCGTCCTCCAGCCACGGTTGAGAGATAATTTCCGTGCTGTGGCACGGCCCTTCGATCAGCCCAATATCTACGCGAAAATCCAGAACAGCGTTGATCACATCCTGGCTGTTACCCACGCTTAACTCCAGCGGTAAATCCGGGAAATCATGGCGATAACGGGCGATCATGGCGGGCAAAATATAGTTGCCAATGGTGCTGCTGGCATAGACGCGAATCGCGCCATTATCCTCACGAAAAAGCTGTTCGATTTCTATCGTTTGCTCAAGTAACGCCAACGCGCGCGGGTAGAGCAAACGCCCGTGCTCATTGACCACCAACCGCTTGCCAACGCGGTCAAACAGCTGTACGCCAAGCTGCCCTTCCAGATCGGTAAGCGCCGCACTCACCGCCGACTGCGACAATGCCAGCATGACAGATGCCTGGGTTGTCGAGCCGCTTTTCAGTACCTCAGCAAACACTTCAAGTTGTCGCAGGGTGATATGCATAGTCGTTTTCCACCGGATATCCGTTACTTATACCCTAAATAATTCGAGTTGCAGGAAGGCGGCAAGAGAGAGCATCCCCGGGAGCGTACTTAAGTACGTGACTGGGGTGAACGAGGGCAGCCAACGCACATGCAACTTGAAGTATGACGGGTATACCACTTATATAGATTAATTATAAATATATAATCAATTTTATTTTTAAACCACATCGCCGTACTCTTTTACCCAGATAAAGGAGAAGGATATGACAGAACTCACCTTACAGACTCATCGTCGTACAGCGTGGCATTTTATTCCGGGGCTTGCCCTGAGTGCAGTTATCACCGGGGCCGCCTTATGGGGGGGATCCATTCCCGCCGTCGCTGGTGCCGGGTTCAGCGCCCTCACCTTAGCCATCTTGTTTGGGATGGTTATCGGCAACACCGTGTATCCACAAATCTGGAAAAGCTGCGATGGCGGCGTGCTGTTTGCCAAACAACATTTATTACGCCTGGGGATTATCCTCTACGGTTTCCGCCTCACCTTCGCGCAAATTGCTGACGTCGGCGTCAGCGGTATCGTAATCGACATATTAACGCTCAGCAGCACCTTTATGATTGCCTGCTTCCTTGGGCAGAAAGTGTTTGGTCTGGACCGTCACACCAGTTGGCTGATTGGCGCGGGGAGCAGCATTTGTGGTGCCGCCGCCGTGCTGGCAACTGAACCAGTGGTGAAAGCGGAAGCCAGTAAAGTGACGGTTGCCGTCGCCACCGTGGTCATCTTCGGTACCATCGCAATCTTCCTGTATCCAGCGATGTATCCGCTGTTGGCGCACTGGTTTAGTCCAGAAACCTACGGCATTTACATTGGCTCCACCATGCACGAGGTTGCGCAGGTTGTTGCCGCCGGACACGCCATTAACCCGGATGCTGAAAACGCCGCGGTGATTGCCAAAATGCTGCGCGTCATGATGCTGGCTCCGTTCCTCATCCTGCTGGCCGCGCGAGTAAAACAGCTGTCTCCGGCAACCGGTGGTGAAAAGAGCAAAATCACCATTCCATGGTTTGCCATCCTGTTCATTGTGGTGGCGATTTTTAACTCTTTCCATCTGCTGCCGCAGTCGGTAGTGAATATGTTGGTAACGCTGGACACCATTCTGCTGGCGATGGCGATGGCCGCCCTGGGGCTGACCACTCACGTTAGCGCCCTGAAAAAAGCCGGTGCCAAACCGTTACTGATGGCTCTGCTGCTGTTTGTCTGGCTGATTGTGGGTGGTGGTGCGATTAACGTCGCTATCCACGCGCTGATGGCATAAACGATCACGACTCACCTCCCTTAACCCGCTATACTCTCCCCTTTTGAGTATGGCGGGTTTAATTTATGAAATATATTGGAGCGCACGTAAGCGCCGCTGGCGGTCTGGCTAACGCCGCTATTCGAGCCGCAGAAATCGAAGCGACCGCATTCGCCCTGTTCACCAAGAATCAACGCCAGTGGCGCGCCGCGCCGCTAACCACTGAAATCATTGATGATTTCAAGTCCGCTTGCGAGAAGTATCACTATACTTCCGCCCAGATCCTGCCCCACGACAGCTATCTGATTAACCTCGGTCACCCGGTCAGCGAGGCGCTGGAAAAATCACGTGATGCGTTTATCGATGAAATGCAGCGCTGTGAACTGCTCGGTTTATCTCTGCTCAACTTTCACCCGGGTAGCCATTTGATGCAGATCCCGGAAGATGAATGTCTGGCGCGCATTGCTGAATCTATCAACATCGCCCTCGCTCAGACCCAGGGGGTTACGGCAGTTATCGAAAATACCGCAGGACAGGGCAGCAATCTCGGATTTAAGTTTGAGCACCTTGCCGCCATTATTGATGGTGTTGAAGATAAATCCCGTGTTGGCGTCTGTATTGATACCTGCCACGCTTTCGCTGCCGGTTACGATTTGCGTTCCGTCGAGGAATGCGAAAAGACGTTTGCGGAATTTGAACGTATTGTCGGTTTCAACTATTTACGCGGTATGCACCTGAACGACGCCAAGAGCACCTTTGGCAGTCGCGTCGACCGCCACCACAGTTTAGGTGAAGGGAATATTGGCCACGACGCTTTCCGTTGGATCATGCAGGATAGTCGTTTTGACGGCATTCCGCTGGTGCTGGAAACGATTAATCCGGATATCTGGGCAGAAGAGATTGCCTGGCTGAAAGCCCAGCAAACAGAACAAGCGGTGGCGTAATTATGCCTGCGCGCCAGGCTAACTGGCGCGCCTCAGGTAAGTGAAACCAGGTCCTCTGGCATATGGTTGTACAAAATACGCCAGAAATGTTCAGCCGTTTTATTCAATCGGGTATCCATCCGGTAAATGTAAGCCTGAATAGGCACCATCAGTTCTGGTGTATCCAGGCGAACCAGACGCTTATCACGCAGCTCGTTGACGATCGACCACGCGGGTAGCCAGGCGATACCATGCCCATCCAGCGCCATGTTTTTCAACAACTCACTCATCGAAGACATAAACAGCGTACGTGCTGAAATGCCGCCTACTTCCGCTAACTGACGGTTTACCAATCTTCCCATGTACGATGTGCTGGTGTAGTTCAAAATCGGCGCCTGTGGCTGATAGATATCAAACAACGCTTTCCCCTGTCCATCGGTAGCACAGACGGGATATAGCTCAGACTCAAAAACCTTCAAGCCACAGAAAGGCGATTGCATTAAATCTTCATCACGAAACGAGATAATAAAATCACTTTTCCCCTCGCGCAGGGTATTCACCGCTTGCACCACATCAATCGCCTCGACGTGATAAACAAATTCTTCCCCCCAGGCCGCCATTGAGTGCACTAATCGGGGCAACATGGTCAGCGACAAAGAATGCGCTGCCGCGATTTTTATATTGGGTACCCCAAGCAGATTGTGACCGCTTAGTTCGTCCAGATTACATTCCAGCTGTTGTAGCAGGCTACGCGTTTGCGAATGGAATAACTTGCCCTCTTCCGTCAATTGCAGCGGCGTCGTCGTGCGATCAAACAGTTGCACCCCCACGGCTGATTCGAGCGCTTTGATCCTCCGGCTAAATGCCGGCTGAGATATATTGCGCTCCTCCGCAGCCTGGGAAAAATGACGGCATGCCTCCAGCGTCAGGAAATCATATAACCATTTTGTCTCAATATTTTTCATGCCTGTCACGCGGATGTTTAAATATGTTGATGAGCCTAAAAGCATCATGCCTAAAGAATTCCAGAGATGATACAGACGATTAGCCCACGATGATTCGTTTTTTGCATCAAACCTTCGTTTTTGACATTAGCATGTCTGCGCGACCATTCAGACGCAACCCTACTCTGCTTGCAGATCTTCAGGCTTCGCACGCCATCCTAACCCTACAGAATGGCGACAAAAACTACAGCTATGCAGTTTTTGCATTAAGACAAACATTATTGCATTTCTCCTCACGACGCTCTGCTGTTAAACATTAGGGCAAGACAAAACACAGCCTGAATATTATTTAACGGTGAAATGAGGTATATATCGTGAAAGGTTTAATTGGCGTGCTTGGTGGTATGGGACCTGCTGCAACCGTCGATCTATTTAATAAATTCGTCACATTTACCGCTGCGCAACGCGATCAGGAACATATCCCATTAATTATTTCATCCATTCCTGATATACCCGACCGAACTGACGCCTTGATGCGTCATGGTAATTCTCCCCTTCCGGCCATGCGCGATTATATGCATAAACTCGAAGATGCTGGCGCGGAGTGTATTGTCATCCCATGTAATACCGCCCATTTTTGGTTTAACGAGTTAAAAGAATCCTGTCATACGGAGTTGCTTAGTATTGTGGAGACAACCCTGAGTGAGGTTAGAAACTGCGGAAAATCGCGCATCGGACTGCTTGCCACCAACGCCACGTTGTACATGGGGCTGTACCAAAAAGGGATAGAATCTTTGGGGTTAACCTGCGTCAGCCCTGATTCCTCCAGCCAGGAAAAAGTAATGGAAAGTATTTATTGCCTGAAAGCTGGCGATATTAAGCAAGCACAAACATTAATGCATGAACAGGCTGAAGCACTTTTCTCACGCGGCGCGGAAGTCATCGTTCTGGGATGTACTGAAGTTCCGGTTATCCTTGCTGAAGCCGTCAAAAAATCACCAGCGAAATATATTGATTCAACCGGTTCATTGGTTCGTGCCGGTATCAAGTGGTATGAAAAACGCGTTGGGAAAAGCCACCTTCTGGCGCAATAAAAACAACCACCATTTAATTATCATATTAAATAAAAGCCATTTCTATAGCTAATTATTATCTGGCGGAGGCCATTATGCTTTGGTTGGAAATTATCGTAGTATTGGGCGCAATATTTTTCGGTATCCGCCTCGGCGGAATTGGTATCGGTTTATGCGGTGGACTGGGGCTGGCTATTTTAACCCTGGGATTTGGTCTAAAAATTGGCTCGCCGCCTGTGGACGTCATTCTTATTATTATGACGGTGGTTGTGGCGGCCTCAGCACTACAGGCAGCCGGAGGCATGGATTATCTGGTACGTATTGCCGGTAATTTTATGCGGCGTAATCCTAAATACATCAATGTCATTGCACCAATTATCACCTGGTCGATGACCATAATGGCGGGAACAGGTTTCATTGTCTTTTCCACCCTGCCGGTGATTGCCGAAGTGGCGAAAGAGTCGGGCATCCGCCCTTCTCGTACGCTCGCAGGCTCCGTCGTGGCATCTCAGGTTGCAATATCCGGCTCGCCGATCAGCGCCGCAATGGCCGCGATGCTGACCATCATGGAAGGCAACGGCATCAGCTTTATCCAGGTTATGGCGGTATGTCTCCCCGCCTCGTTCGTTGCCGCAATGGTTGGGGCCTTCATCGCCTCGCGCCAGGGATGTGAGCTGCAGGACGATGAGGTCTATCTGGAACGCTTGCAGAAAGGTCTGGTGCGCAAATACGAAGGGCAAAACAGTACCACGCCGGGTGCTAAACTTTCAGTCGCCCTGTTTATGCTGGCAACGGTGGTCATCGTTATTCTTGCCGCATTCCCGCAGCTACGCCCCGGATTTGATGTTGGTAGCCCAATGAATACGCGAGATATCATTATTATCTGCATGCTGGCTGCCGCTTGCCTAATGGTGGTGCTGTGCAAAACATCTACAGATGCCATTGTCCTGACGTCCACTTTTCGAGCCGGGATGAGTTCTCTGGCAGTCATTCTCGGCATTGTTACGCTGGGAACCACATTCATTGACGCGCACTTAGCGGAGATTAAGGACATCGCGGGGAATATTCTGCAGGCCTACCCGATGCTGTTGGCTCTGGTATTGTTTGGCACCTGCGCGCTGCTCTATTCGCAGGGAGCCACCACACCGCTGATTATTCCGCTTGCCGTCGCGCTTGGCGTTCCCACCTGGGCAATCCTGGCTTCCTATGTGGCTGTGACCGGCGTGTTTGTTCTACCAACGTACCCGACTTCACTGGCGGCGATGGAGTTCGACACCACCGGGACAACGCGCGTAGGTAAGTATGTCTTAAACCACCCGTTTATGTTGCCGGGACTGGGTGGGATCATCGCGGGCGTTGCGTTTGGCTTTATCATCGCCCCAATGATTGCCTGAACCGTCTTATTCAGGGGCGCGACAGAGATATCGCCCCTGAATGATTCTCTACTCGCCTGCCCCAGCTCACCACATCAATACCGTCTTACCTTTATCTATTTGCTTCACATCGCTGCTTTTAATCACGCGGTGATAGCCATAGGCGTCAGCATATTTTGTCAGCCCCGTCCCGGAGTCTTGCTCAGGCTTGCCTTGTGTCTCTATTGTTGTACCTGACGTTGTTGTCATGACCCAGGTTGTTGAACACCCCGTAAGCAGCAGCGTTGCGAGAGACAGAGCAGCAAAAATGTGTGCTTTTTTCATATTCGATTTCCGTGACCAGTTTGATTTAAAGGCACTTTATCGAATTTGGTTAAGGCAGGATGGATTATTGTGGCGATGCTGCAACGGTAAAGATTAATGCATTAAAAAAGGGCAGAGAAATCTCTGCCCCGGCTTTCAGCGCTTAATCAGGCCGCCTTTGCCACAACCTCTGCTTCCGGGCGCTTCAGCACCGCGTAGGAGAGACCGGCTACCAGCGTACCGGCAATAATGGCCAGCAGGTAGCCAACCACCGGCGTAATTGCGCCAGGGATCAACAGCACGAACAGACCGCCGTGCGGCGCCATCAGCTTAGCTCCTACTGCCATGGAGAGAGCACCGGTAATCGCGCCGCCAACGATACAGCAAGGCAGAACGCGCATCGGGTCACGCGCGGCAAATGGGATTGCCCCTTCGGTGATAAAGCACAGACCCAGCACCAGCGCAGCTTTACCGCCCTCTTGCTGTGCTTTGTCGAACTTACGACGCGCAACCAGCGTTGCCAGACCCAGCGCCAACGGAGGTACCATTCCCGCAGCCATAATGGCA
This sequence comes from Citrobacter freundii complex sp. 2025EL-00176, assembly GCF_053309355.1. Classification (NCBI taxonomy): domain Bacteria; kingdom Pseudomonadati; phylum Pseudomonadota; class Gammaproteobacteria; order Enterobacterales; family Enterobacteriaceae; genus Citrobacter; species Citrobacter freundii complex sp. 2025EL-00176. The sequence continues at coordinate 301,660 of NZ_JBRYHT010000002.1, forward strand.
GCCATCGGCGCATAAGTTTGCGTACTCAGCAGACCTACGCCGAAAGCATACGCCGCTTTGTTAACCGGGCCGCCCATATCGGTACACATCATGCCGCCAAGAATCGCACCGAGCAGTACCGCATTCGCCGTACCCATGGTTTGCAGCCAGTGGGTCAGACCTTCCAGAATGCCCGCTACCGGTTTACCAATCAGGTAGATCATGGCCAGACCCACCACCAGGCTTGAGAGCAGTGGAATGATCAGGATTGGTTTTAGCGCTTCCATACTCTGCGGGAGTTTCAGCCTGGTGCTGATGAGCTTCGCCACATAACCAGCAAGGAAACCGGCAATAATCCCGCCAATAAAGCCAGAACCAGTGCTCACTGCCAGCATACCGCCGATAAGACCCGGCGTCAGACCCGGACGGTCAGCGATGGAAAACGCGATATAACCCGCCAGCACCGGCACCATCAGCGCAAAGGCTGAACCGCCGCCAATCTGCATCAGCGCTGCCGCCAGCGTACCCTGCTCTTTAAACGCTTCAATACCAAAGGCGAATGAAAGTGCAATACACAGACCGCCAGCGACCACCATCGGCAGCATGTAGGACACGCCCGTCAGCAGGTGGCGATACGCGCCAGCGCTCTCTTTCTTCCCTTCGGTTGCCGCAGACTGCGCCTGACCGGTTGGCTGATACGGCACGGCTTCTTCCAGCGCTTTGTCCAGCTCCTGTTTGGTTTTCTTCAGCGCCAGGCCAGTAGACGTGCGGTACATTGGTTTTCCGGCAAACTTTGCCAGATCAACTTCAATGTCAGCCGCCACAATCACCAGATCCGCCTGAGCCACCTCTTCCGGCGTAATGGCATTGCCAGCCCCTACCGAGCCACGGGTTTCAACCTTCACCCACCAGCCACGTTTTTTCGCTTCTGTTTCAATAGCTTCAGCAGCCATAAACGTATGGGCAACGCCGGTCGGACACGCCGTCACCGCCACCACGCGTTTAGGACCACTGCTGGCCACAGGCGCTGTCGCAACCGGAGCGTTGTAAGGTTTTGCATGACCTTTCGCTTCGCTGAGGAAAAGTTCAGGATGCGCAACCGCACGGCCGATATCGCCGAGCCAGACTTTTTTGCCGTTCAGCGAACTGTCAGCAGGAAGTGTGTCGCCCAGAATAATCGCCAGTTCTGCATCATTCGGATTATCAATAATTTCCAGATGCGCTTTTTGCGCCGCCGCTCCAAGCAGGGTTTTCGCCATGTAAGCGCGAGCCTGGCCGAGATTAGCGTCAATAATCAGCAGCGTTTTCATTATGCCTCTCCTGCTGTCAGTTAAACGGTTTTAAGTCGACACGCGCCATCATTGCGGCCAACTGAGGACGATCGGTAATGCCCACGTTACTTTGGCTTACCGCCAGGGCGGCAACAGCCGTCGCCAGACGCAGGGTATGTTCGCTGGACTCACGCATCAGCAGGCCATAAATCAGACCGCCAACCATCGAATCACCCGCGCCAACGGTGCTGACCACCTCAACTGACGGCGGTTTAGCAATCCACTCACCCGAAGCGTTGACCCACAGCGCACCTTCCGCACCGAGCGAAATCACCACATGAGCAATGCCCTGCTCGCGCAGCGCATGCGCCGCATCAATCACATCTTTCATTTCAGGCAGTTTACGACCCGCCCAGATTTCCAGTTCACGACGGTTTGGCTTCACCAGCCACGGCGCCGCCTTCAGACCTGCCACCAACGCTTCACGGCTACTATCAAAGATAATGCACGGACACTGACTGCGCAGGCGCGTCATCCAGTCGGTGAAAGCTTCCGGACTGACGCCGGTCGGCAAACTACCGCTAACGCACACCATGTCGAACTGGCCCAGCCAGCTCAGCGAATCGTTCACAAAGCGTTCCCAGTCAGCCGGGGTAACTTCAAAGCCAGAGAAATTGAAGTCGGATACTTCACCGTCTTTTTCGGTCAGCTTGACGTTGATACGGGTACGCCCTTGTACGACCTGAAAACGGTTGGCAATGCCCAGTTCGCTGAACAATTGCTGAAAACCATCCTGGTTGTCTTTACCCAGGAAACCGCCCACCGTGACATCGATACCTAAATCTTTCAGAACTTTAGCGACGTTAATCCCTTTCCCTGCCGCATGCAGGCCGGTGGTTTTCACCAGGTTCACTTCGCCGCGTTCAATTTCCGGGCAGAAACCCACCAGGTCGTAGGCCGGGTTAAGGGTGATAGTAGCAACACGTCTGCTCATTACGCGCCCTCCCCAAGACCTGCCGCGATGGCTTCACCAATCGCTTTCAGCGCTTGTTCAGCATCCTCGCCCTGAGCGGTAAAGCGCAGGTGATGTCCTTTTTTCACGCCCAATGCCACTACTTTCATCAGACTGCGTCCATTTGCCGGTTTGCCGGTTCCATCAAGATTTGTCACGGTAATTTCACTGTTAAATTGTTTAATCGTATTTACCAGCATGGTGCCCGGGCGGGCGTGTAAACCATGCTCATTGCGCACAATAAATTCAGCGCTCAGTACATCATCAGTCAAGGCGTCATCGCTGGTCAGCAACGCCAGCACCGTTGCCGCATCGGCCTTCAACAAACGGTCAGCTTTATTGTTCAGCAGCAGATCGCCAAGGCGCTTCAGCACTGCAACCGGTTGTTCATCATTCATGGCGACGGTTACCAGCAGGGCTGCCGCTTCCCCTTGCACATCGAACACTGTTGCAGCGCGGCTGACCGCAACGGCGCTACGCACGTTGCCTTCAGCACAGTCATTCAGCCAGATACCCTGACCGAGATTCATCGGCTGCTCATTGATTGCTCTGGCGACAAAGGCGGCGTCAACCGCGCCGACCTCTTTCAGCCGCGCCGCATTGAGCGCCTGCAGCGTCACCAGCGAGCTGGCAACGACGTCCAGCGACAGCGTTTCGTTATCAAGCTTTAATTGTTCGCTCTGCTTTTCACCCATCAGCAACGCGCGCAGCTCTTCCGCCGTAGTCGCTGATTTCAGCTGTTCAGCAACAGAGTCATCGCTCAACACATGCGTCAGCTGACGCAGTAAACCGAGGTGCTCATCAGAGCTGGCGGCAATACCAATCGCCACATACGCGACCTGCCCTTCGCCCCAGGTCACGCCCTGCGGGAACTGAAACACTTGCACACCGGTTTTCAGCACCCGATCGCGCGTGTCCGTCGTACCGTGAGGAATAGCAATACCGTTGCCAAGAAACGTGGACGTTTGTTGTTCACGCGCCAGCATGCCATCGACGTAGCCTTCCGCAACGTTACCCGCCTGCACTAAGGCCGCGGCAACCTGGCGAATAGCCTCTTCTTTATTCCCGGCCTGTTCGCCCGGGTGAATATCCTGAACAGATAACTGGAACATGGTTCTCCTCTCCCGCTGAATTGAAACGATTCAGCTAACATGAGAAAAAAGGCGTCACCTGACTCCACCAGTTATGGCAAGATGACGCTGAAACGTTTCAAGAAGTCTTGATCTTTTTTCTTCAGCACACAAGTAAAGTTGACAAATTACTTGCTGAATTTAGAGATAACGCACATTTTCTCCCGGGGAGAGATAAAATTGCTGACGCAAAAACGGCGTCAGCGTGTCAGATTCAGCAACATCAGCAAACCGCATTCTTTGACTGAAATGCTATTTTGATTTTTGATGCCGATTTTGATTTGGCTACCTGTTTATTTTCTGGCAAGCAGCGTAAACTCCGCGTCTCTTCACATCATTGATATCAAAACATGCATAACACCCCCGTAGCCGCCACACCTAAGGCGTTCGATTTAACGTCTGCGGCGTTCCTGCTTGTCGCATTTCTGACGGGTATCGCCGGCGCTTTGCAGACACCAACGCTGAGTCTTTTTCTGACCGATGAAGTCCATGCCCGTCCCGGTATGGTCGGGTTCTTTTTCACCGGCAGCGCCGTAATCGGTATCCTGGTGAGTCAGTTTCTGGCCGGGCGATCGGATAAAAAAGGCGATCGTAAAAACCTGATTGTCTTCTGTTGTGTCCTGGGCATGCTGGCCTGCGTGCTGTTTGCCTGGAACCGTAACTATTTTATTTTGCTGTTTGTCGGCGTCTTCCTCAGCAGCTTTGGTTCAACCGCCAACCCGCAAATGTTTGCTCTCGCCCGCGAGCATGCCGACCGTACTGGTCGGGAAGCGGTCATGTTCAGCTCAATTTTACGTGCGCAGGTATCACTGGCCTGGGTAATTGGCCCGCCGCTGGCCTACGCACTGGCAATGGGATTTAGCTTCACGGTGATGTACCTCAGCGCGGCGGTTGCTTTTATTGTCTGCGGCGCAATGGTTTGGTTGTTCTTACCGTCGATGAGTAAAAATGTGCCTCTCGCCACTGGCGTGGTGGAGGCTCCACGACGTAATCGTCGCGACACGCTGCTCCTTTTTGTTATCTGCACATTAATGTGGGGGACCAATAGCCTCTATATCATTAATATGCCGCTGTTTATTATCAATGAACTGCATCTGCCGGAAAAACTGGCGGGTGTCATGATGGGCACCGCTGCCGGGCTGGAAATCCCGACCATGTTGATTGCCGGATACTTTGCTAAACGTCTGGGCAAGCGTCTGTTGATGCGAATTGCCGTCGTCGCCGGCTTTTTCTTTTATGCCGGTATGCTGTTGGCCCACTCTCCGACGGTATTGCTAGGTTTACAGCTGCTGAACGCGATTTATATCGGCATCCTGGGCGGGATTGGCATGCTCTATTTCCAGGATTTGATGCCAGGACAGGCAGGTTCAGCCACGACCCTGTATACGAATACCATTCGCGTAGGCTGGATTATTGCCGGATCGTTGGCGGGTATTGCCGCTGAAATCTGGAATTATCACGCAGTGTTCTGGTTTGCGCTGGTGATGATCGTCGCCACCGTCGTGTGCCTGGCGCGCATCAAAGACGTTTAAGGCGCGGTAAGTGCTTCAAGCTCAATAAGATACAGCATGGCCTGGTGCGTCGTCTTCCCACACATTTCCGCACTGGGCTGCAAACCGGCGCATACTTTTGGTCGCAGCGGCGAAGCAAAAATTTTACAGCGCAGGGATTCATCCAACTGAACGCATGGCGTATTAGCGGGCTTGCCATCAGGCATACCAGGGATAGGACTGGAGATTGAAGGCGCGGTGCAGCATGCACCACAATCCGGACGGCATTCCATACAGTATTCTCTTTATCGTAAACCATCGGATTGGGCGAGAAGCGCACAGTAACACCTTTTTTGCACCAGCAAAAGCATCAATTCCACTTGCCTGAATGCCCCGGCGCGAGTAGTTTGACGCGATATTTTAGACACTCCTCACTACAGGATTTTTTCGATGCCAAGAGCGAACGAAATTAAAAAAGGTATGGTACTGAATTACAACGGCAAGCTGCTGATTGTAAAAGATATTGATATTCAATCACCAACCGCACGTGGCGCCGCCACGCTGTACAAAATGCGTTTTTCTGATGTCCGTACTGGCCTGAAAGTTGAAGAGCGTTTCAAGGGCGATGATATCGTTGATACTGTCACCCTGAGCCGTCGTGGTGTTGACTTTTCCTACGTCGATGGCAACGAATATGTCTTTATGGATAAAGAAGACTATACCCCGTATACCTTCACCAAAGACCAGATTGAAGAAGAACTGCTGTTCATGCCGGAAGGCGGAATGCCGGACATGCAGGTTCTGACCTGGGACGGCCAGTTGCTGGCGCTCGAACTGCCGCAAACGGTAGACCTGGAGATTGTTGAAACAGCGCCGGGTATTAAAGGGGCTTCAGCAAGTGCGCGTAACAAACCTGCGACCCTGACTACCGGTCTGGTGATCCTGGTTCCTGAGTATCTGAGTGCGGGCGAAAAAATCCGTATTCATATCGAAGAACGTCGCTATATGGGCCGTGCAGACTAATTTTCTGCTCCCCGGGTGTAAGCCTGATCAGTAAAGCACGTATGGTGAACATGTAATTCTTGCTCAGGGTTCCGTTCACCTCCGTGGTGTCATTTCTCTGAAGCACTGATGCCCGTGAACGTGCAAGGGAGGCTCATCGCCACCTCCCTTGCATCCCAGGCACCCGGCGGGAAAATCGTCGCGATGCGATTATTCGCCCCATTCCTGGGGCTCACCCCTTCGGGGCCAGCGCAAGCGCTGTTCAAAATTGCTCCCGGCAATTTTGTCATTCGGCTTATGCCGTCTACCTGTCGGGTCGGAGCCGAGCCTGCGTCCATGCAGGCCGTCCCCTCTGCCCGCATCCCTGCGGGCAGTCCCGGTCAGCCGTCAACGCCTCATCGATTTTCAGCCGGACCGGAGTCATCGCTTCAACGCTCTGACTTCCAGTTAAATCTGTTTTGCTGTTCAGACCAAAAACGCAGATGGTGAGGTGTGGGCTGGTCCGGCTGAAAATTGCCGACGTGTTTCCGTAAGGCCGGGAGAACCCGCAGGGATGCGGGTTCAGGGCGCGCTTTGCAGGGACGCTACCTCGCGCCCGGCTCGGTAGCCTGGAGGAATAAGCGGAGGGAACCACGAAGTGGCAATTTTCCCGCCGGGAGCCGGGATTGTAAAGGGCGTGGCGGAGAACGCCCTTTACACGTTCACGGGTATAGGTGCTTCAGAGAAACGATGAACATGAGGTGAACGGAACGCTTTCTCCGAGATAGCATGTTCTTTACCTCCGCCAGCCCAGGTTGATACTTTCTGAAACTGAGGCGCTGACTGACTGGCATTACAGCGCAGACTATCCCTTTGTCATTTTCAGCGCTGGCTGCTGAGATAAAAATCATCCATTAACAGCGATTCCAGATACTGTTCATCCTCGCGCATAAAACTCACTATCAGGTTAACCGCCTGCGGGTAAAACCCCTGTTCATCTCGCGCCAGGCAGGCATCGCGTAGCAATGGCGCCCAACACATCATATGGTGATGCAAAAAGTAATACTGCGCAGATACCGCCTCCTCTTTAGCAACCATCTTCGCCATCAATGCCAGTTGAATGGCGATATGATCGGATGGCTCATTTTCCCGCGCGGCCAGACCTTGTTCGATCAGCAGCACATTCATTTGCTGACGTTCTGCTGACGCGGTCGTATGCGGATAGTGCCCTGCATAGGGAGAAACTCCGCCAGGCGGCGCCAGCAGAAACAGCGAGGCAAAATCCGCGGCCAGCTCCAGCTGTCGCGAATCACGGCGCAAAACCCGGGTCAGGCTAAGCTCAAATTGCTTAACCTTGCCAGACAGCCCAGGAACCGCCGCCAGTGAGATAATCCACGCCCGATTCTCGCCGCTTTCAAGGCTGGCAAGTTGCTTTTCGTCCAGCTCACGGAATAACAATTGCGAGAACCACTGGTACATGTCCGCCCGCTGTTGGTGTATTTGGTTATGCTGCACTTCCCCCCTCCTCTTTTACTGTCTCCGGGCCACCGAATGCCGTTACTTGTGGAGCTTTTTGCTGATAACGTTCGACCTCCACCAGCACGGTATGCGCTGAAGGGCCTTGCGCCAGCTGTGAAGTACCAATATCGGCACTCAGGACATTCGGGTCGCCATAGGTGCATAACGTCCCGGCTTTTCCACCTTCCTGCGGGGAATACCACGCCCCTTCATGAATGCGGATCACGCCCGGGGTGAAATCCGGGCTAATCACCACCCCAGCCAGCACCTGACCGCGGTCGTTGAAGACGCGTGCAATATCACCTGCTTTCAGACCACGGGCGGCGGCATCCTGCGCGCTGATATAAAGCGGTTCTCTTCCGGCAACCGCATAGGTGTTGCGAAACGCCTCGCTTGAGCACAGCTGAGAGTGCAGACGTTTATCCGGATGACAGGATTGCAGATGCAGCGGGTATTTATTTTTTTTAGCGGAATGGTTACGTTCAAACGGTTCCATCCATACCGGATGACCTGGACAATCCTCGTAGGCAAAGCCGGCAATGGTTTTACTGTAGATTTCAATCAGACCTGACGGTGTTCCCAGAGGATTAAGGTCTGGCTGGTCGCGAAACTCACCGTGACGCACCCACGGCTGTCCGGCCGGATATTCAATATATCCTTCGCCCTGCCAGAACGTCGTAAAGTCCGGTAAGGAGACACCGAGCGACGCGCCCATCTTCACGCCTTCATCGTAAAGCGCCTGTATCCACTGCATTTCATCACGGTTTTCGCGGTACACCGCCTCTTTGTCAAAGCGTTTACATAATCCAGCAAAAACGTCAAAATCATGCCGGGCTTCATATTGCGGTTTAACAATCTGATGCAGGGCCATCAGCCCTTTGTTCGAATGCGTACCAAACTGTTCAATATCGTTGCGTTCAAAGCGGGTGGTAACGGGCAGGACGATATCGGCAAATCGACACGATGCGGTCCATTGATGATCCAATACCACCACGGTTTCCAGCTTCTTCCACGCCTCAATCATGCGATTACGATCCTGCTGCGCGTGGAATGGATTCGCCGCGCTGTAGATCGCCATTTTGATATCAGGCCAGGTTAACGTTTCGCCGTTAAAGGCAACCTTTTTGCCCGGCTCAAGCAGGCAGTCAACGATGCGTGAGGTGGGGATATGCTCCGATGCGCCGCGAAAATCCGCTTTATACTTCGCCGGTGGTGGATTCGCGATCCCTCCCAGCCCGGAGAGTACAGGTCCGGCGGATGTCACCGTACCACCGCCGTTGTAATGCCAGCCAAATCCTACGCCGCCGCCCGGTAAGCCAATTTGCCCAACCATGCTGGCCAGCACCACCAGCATCCAGGGATACTGTTCGCCATGATGCATGCGTTGTACGCACCAGCCGCCCATAAATTGGGTCCGGCCTTTGACCAGCAGGCGCGCGAAGTCACGGATCTGATCCGCCGTCAGGCCACAGATTTCCGCTGCCCATTCGGCATTTTTCGGCTGTTTATCACTCTCTCCAAGCAGATACGGCAAAAACTGCTCAAAACCGACGGTGTAATCGTTAATAAACGCCGTGTCATACCGTTTTTCTTCATACAGAGTATGGGCGAGTGCCAACATTAGCGCGACATCGGTTTGTGGCCGAAGCGCCAGTTGTTCGCAGCCAAGATAGTTTTGCGATTTGCTACGCACTGGATCGACGCTGATAACGCGCATTTTACCCTGCGCAACCGCCTCTTTAATCTGTTGCCAGTAGCCAAACGCATCGTGATCGGGGACCAGGAACTCGATCTGCAAGTTTTTGATCGGATCGCACCCCCACAGCACGATGGTATTGCTGTTCTGGATAACCAACGGCAGTGATGTTTGTTGCTCATAAACTTCCAGCGAACCAATCACATGCGGCAAGATAACCTGCGCCGCGGCCGCAGAGTAGTCGCCGACGGTCGTCACATAGCTACCATGCAGGCCAAGCCCTCTGTCCATCGCCCCGCCCGCTTTATGGTATTTCCCCACCATTTGCCAGTCGGCCAGCCCGGTAAATACCCCCGATGAGCCGTAGGTTTTTTGTACCCGTTCCAGCTCTTCGTAAAACAGATCCAGCGCCTGATCCCAGCTAACCCGTACAAAACGATTATCTCCACGCTGGCTGCGATCCGATTTCTCGCGTTTACGTAACCAGTCCAGACGAACCATTGGATAACGCACTCGCGATGGGTTATAGACCACTTCACGCACCGCGTTCAGCATATCGCAAGGGTATTTGTCATGTTTGAAAGGCCGGGTTTCTGTCCACTCGCCGTTGACCACTTTGGCTTCAAAAGCGCCAAAATGCGAGCCGGATTGGATCCACTGTTCGGGGTTTTCTCCCGCCGCCCATACTTTTGAGATCAGCGGATTCGGCGCCAGCGTACTGGCTGCGCCCACCGCCAGCATACCGGTCAGAAAACGGCGGCGAGACGGGTTAAAGTCATGAATATCCATACATTTTCCTTAATTTTTGTGAGGTTCAGACACATCGCTGGCATGGGTCTGGAGGTATTTCAACAACGTACGTTCTTCCACCGGATTCAGTCGGTAATAAGTGGACATCGCTTTCAATCCGGCGATCCAGCCGTTGGCGGTATATCGGGTCGTAGGAGGAGTGCTATGACAGGCGCTACAGGTGGATTGCAGCATTTGATCCGAATATTCCCAGATCGGTGCAATATCGCTGATAAGCCCTTGGGCAGAGGTCCAGGCGGTCACGCTCACCTGCTGCCATTGCTGGTGTGAGTCAGGATCAACCTGAGTTTGCAGCACTTTGACGTTAGCCATCAGAGAGTCATCCAGCACGGCGGAAAAAACGCGCTTACCCATATACTGGGTTATCACCCGCCCGCGTCCTTTGCTTTCACGCCAGCCCGTCAGTTCAAGCTGCACGTTGCTGCCCTCTTTTTGCAACACTTTGACCTCGGTGGCGGGAAATAACAGCGCTTTACCTGCGGGACTTCCGGCCGTTGCCGTCAATGCTTTTTCGCTTAACGAGAACAGCGTGCTCGCATTCGATAAAGACGCTCCCTGCTGCTGCAACTGCTTATAGCGATCGCGGAAACCGCTGCTCATATCGGGTTTGTGATGGGCAATACCTTTATGGCAATCAATACAGTTGCTGTCTTTCGCCGCCGCCGCGGTCATTTGTGCTGCCGCATTCGCAGATTGTTTGCCGTGATCCATCGCCTCATAGCTGTGGCAAGATTTACATGCAGCTGAATTGTTGGCGCTCATTCGCGCCCACTCTCGCTGGGCCAATTCCGCTCGTTTTGCGGCAAATTTTTCCGGGGTATCAATCGAAGGAGAGATAAAGGTGTGGTAGAGGTCGTTTAAGGCTTCCGTTTTACGAACCAGCGTCGGGACGATCCCTGGCGGAATATGACAATCCTTACACTCAGCACGCACGCCAGAAGCATTGCGAAAATGCACGCTGGTTTTATATTCCTCTCCTGATGTGCGCATCGAGTGACACGATAAACAAAATTCGGTGGTACTGGTGTAATGAACGCCTTGCCACGTTCCCCAAATTGCCAGGGCCATTGCTACTGCCCCGACGAATGCGCACCACAGTGCGTTCTTTCTTATCCACGACATGCTTGCCTCCATTTTTTAATAGCGACACGCTAAGCGATAATAAAAATCAAAAATAGAGACAGCGAAAGCAGGTTATAGGAACAGCATCTACTCTATGAGGTGCATCAAAGCGTAAAGAAGAGAAGCTCGTAATATAGTGCGTATATATACATAAGGAATTTCTCATGCTAACACTGACTCTCGATCGAGAAAGCCGTACCCCGCTGCAATTGCAGATATTTCAATTTTATTTCCAGGCCATTCAGCGCGGTGATTTGCTTTGTGGAGATAAACTCCCCTCTATTCGCGAGCAGGCGCAGGTATTGAACGTTGCCAAAATAACGGTCGTGATGGCCTATGACAAGCTCACGGCCGCAGGCTTAATTAAGAGTCGACAAGGTATCGGCTACGAAGTCATTTTCACCACACCTGTACGCACAACACCAGCAATCGTGCCCGTCGCGCAGGGTTCCCCACCGATGAAACCTAAAGCGGCCGGGATCGCTACCGATGTTTATGCAGAGCCTGGCCGGGAGTGCTATTGCCAAATGAGCGTTCCCGATCCCAATGCTTTTCCCTGGTCAAGCTGGCGAAAATGGAATAACGTCCCCAGCGTCCTCAAGGAACAATTATTCACCCGATATCATTCACCAAATGGATTATTTTCACTACGTGAACAATTGGTCAGATACCTTAATTTATCTCGCGGTATTAATACGCGTGCAGAGAACATCATTATTACCAATGGGATTCAGGAAGGGCTATCACTGCTCAGTCAAATTTTTATTACTCATCATGCTTTCAGTCAGCAAAAAAAGTGCCATATTGTAACCGAGTCCCCTTGTTATTCGGGTGCATGGCATCTGTTTAATTATTACGGCGCAGACATTACGCCAATTGCCGTCGATAACCACGGACTGCAAACAGATAAATTACCGGAATATGCAACCCAGCTTTGTTATGTCACTCCAGCGCATCAGTATCCGCTGGGTAACGTCCTGTCACTGGAGCGGCGTCAGGCATTATTGACGTGGGCGCAGCGCGTCGGCGCTTACATTATTGAAGACGATTACGATGCCGTTTTTACCTATGGAGAGAATCCCCTTCCCGCATTGAAAGCCATGGATTATCACAACCGGGTTATCTATATGGGGACATTTTCCAAAACATTGGGACCAGGAGGACGTCTTGGCTATCTGATTTGCCCTGACGAACTGCTTCCAGCCGTACAGAATATGAAAGCGCTCAACAACAACGGGAGCCAGTGGTTGTTGCAGCAATTTTTGGCCGAATTAATGCAAAATCAGGTGTTTTATACGCATATCAGCAAGCTGGCCTGCAATTATGCGGCACGTCTAACGCTATTACGCGACGGCCTATCCGCGCTGTTTCCCGAAGGGAAAATCGCTGGCGCAACGGCAGGTCTGCACCTCTCTTTACGTATTGCCAGGTCCCCCGAAACTATCGCCAGGCTGCAACAACGCTGCCTGCTGGCCGGGATTCGTTTCGATACGTTGCCAGATATAGAGAATGGCTCAGAAGCCGCATGGCGTGAAGAGAACAGCGATGCAGTCATGTTTTTCGGTTTTGGCGGATTGCAGATACAGCAGATAAAAAGAGTGCTGGCAGTACTGGAACAGGCGCTATCGCAGCCTTAATGGATTACAGGGATCGAGCCTGCTGCTCAATCCCTGTTGTTCGCCTTACAGCAGATCGCGGAACTGCGTTTGTTTCAGCGCCAGCTCAACGCCACGGACTTCCGCCAGTCCTTTCAGACGACCAATCGCCGAGTAGCCCGGGTTGGTTTTCTTATGCAAATCATCAAGCATCTGGTGCCCGTGATCGGGACGCATCGGGATTGGACGCAGATCGCCCGCTTTTTTACGACGCTGCTCTTCGCTTAGAATCGCCGCCACCACCGATACCATATCCACATCGCCCTGCAGGTGCGCACCTTCGTGGAAGGTTTTCGGGTTATCTTCACGGCAAGTTGAACGCAGGTGGGTGAAGTGAATACGATCGCCAAAGGTTTCAATCATCTTCACCAGATCGTTATCGGCGCGTACGCCGTAGGAACCGGTGCACATGGTGAAACCGTTATTGATGCTGTCGACGGTGTCTTTCAGCCACTGCATATCTTCGATGGTCGAAACGATGCGCGGCAGGCCAAGGATCGGACGCGGCGGATCGTCCGGATGCACGGCCAGACGCACGCCGACTTCTTCTGCCACGGGAACTATCGCCCGCAGGAATACCGCCATATTATTGCGCAAATCGTCTTTGCTAATGCCGTCATATTCAGCGAGGCGCGCACGGAACTGATCCAGGGTATATCCCTCTTCGGCACCAGGCAGACCTGCAATAATATTGCGCGTCAGTTTTTCAATATCGGCCTCGCTCATGGCATTGAAATAGTCCAGCGCCTGGCGTTGTTCTTCCGGAGTGTAATCTGCTTCAGCTCCCGGGCGTTGCAGAATGTGAAGTTCGAAGGCCGCAAAAGCAATCTGGTCAAAACGCAGCGCTTTGGAGCCGTCCGGCAACTGATATTCGAGGTCAGTACGCGTCCAGTCGAGGATCGGCATGAAGTTATAGCACACGGTATCGATGCCACAGGTCGCCAGATTACGGATACTCTGCTGATAGTTGGCAATCCACGTTTGGTACTGACCAGAGTGCGTTTTGATATCTTCGTGGACAGGGATGCTTTCCACCACTGACCAGGTCAGCCCTTTTTCAGCCAGAATAGCCTGGCGCTTTTTAATCTCTTCTACCGGCCATACTTCACCGTTGGCAATGTGGTGCAAGGCGGTCACAACACCCGTTGCGCCAGCCTGACGCACATCATCAAGCGATACTGGATCGTTAGGTCCGTACCAACGCCAGGTTTGTTCCATTGTTTCACCTCACAAGTTGTTATACCAAATTAGACTCACTGAATGACGACTACCATACAGGCATCTGGGTGAGGATCAACGAATCCGCGATGATTGGTTGATCCAGCTCACATTACCCGGATAAATGAGGCACACCAATTCAATTTGCTGTCATATAACTTTATACTGCCATTGTTAATTAATGGTTAATCAGGTGTATTGAATGAAAACTATTGCCTCAGTGCCGCTCGCGAAAAATGTCATGATGCCACAGTACGATCGCCACCAATTAAAAACGCGGATTGTGCATTTTGGTTTCGGTGCTTTTCACCGCGCCCATCAGGCATTACTGACCGATCGGGTACTGAATGCACAGGGTGGGGACTGGGGAATTTGCGAGATAAGTCTGTTCAGCGGCGATCGGCTAATGAGTCAGCTTCGCGAGCAGGATCATTTATTTACCGTGTTAGAAAAAGGGGCAAATGGTAACCAGCCGATTGTTATCGGCTCCGTCAAAGAATGCCTGAATGCCACGCTGGATTCGCTGGCGGCCATTATCGAAAAATTCTGTGAACCTCAGGTGGCGATTGTCTCGTTAACCATTACGGAAAAAGGCTATTGCATCGATCCGGCAACTGGCTCGCTGGATCTTTCTCATCCACGCATTGTTCATGATCTACAGACTCCGGCTGAGCCCCACTCCGCACCCGGCATTATTGTTGAAGCGCTGCACCGTCGACGTGAACGCGGGCTGCAGCCTTTTACCGTCCTCTCCTGCGATAATATCCCGGACAATGGCCATGTGGTAAAAAACGCCGTACTGGGAATGGCGGAGAAACGCTCACCTGAGCTGGCACACTGGATCCAGGAACATGTCAGCTTCCCGGGTACCATGGTAGACAGGATTGTTCCTGCCGCCACCGAAGAGTCACTGGCTGAAATCGCCCGCGAGTTGGGGGTGGCCGATCCCTGCGCAATCAGCTGCGAGCCCTTTATCCAGTGGGTGATTGAAGACAACTTTGTGTGTGGTCGTCCGCAGTGGGAAACCGCTGGGGTACAAATGGTTGAAGACGTTCTGCCGTGGGAACAAATGAAACTGCGGATGCTGAACGGTAGCCATTCGTTTCTCGCGTATCTCGGCTATCTGGCCGGATTTCAGCACATCAGCGACTGCATGCAGGACAGCGCATTTCGTGAAGCCGCCTACCGTCTGATGCTCAACGAGCAGGCGCCTACGCTGCAAATCACCGATGTTGATTTAGACCAGTACGCCTCTGGCCTGCTGGAGCGCTTTGCCAACCCGGCGCTGAAGCATAAAACCTGGCAAATCGCGATGGATGGTAGCCAAAAATTACCCCAACGCATGCTGGAAGGGATCCGCGTACATTTAGCACGGCACAGCGAGTGGCCGCTGCTGGCGCTCGGCGTCGCCGGCTGGATGCGTTACGTGAGCGGGGTGGATGATTCAGGTGCGGCCATTGATATTCGTGATCCATTGAGCGAGAAAATCGGCGCGCTTGTGGAGCAGAGTACAGAGTCAGAACGCGTCAACGCCCTGCTTTCTCTGCATGAGATTTTCGCCACCGAACTCGTACAGAATCCGCAGTTTGTTGCGGCCATTCAGCTCGCCTGGCAACGCATTGCCCAATACGGTGCGCATCAGGCTGTCATTGAGACGTTAAAAAGTTAACGATTTCTGCCATTAATCAGGACGAAGCGCGTCTTCGTCCTCTCACCCCTTCTCTTTTTCCCTGTTTTTCGCCAGGATTGTTAAATGCCATTACGGCAATTTATGATTCTGGAGTAAATGTGACTAAAACCAATCTCATCACCGGTTTTCTCGGCAGTGGCAAAACCACCTCTATTCTTCATTTATTGGCTAACAAAGATCCCGCAGAGAAGTGGGCCGTACTGGTCAATGAGTTTGGCGAAGTAGGCATTGATGGCGCCCTGTTAGCCGACAGCGGCGCATTGCTAAAAGAGATCCCTGGCGGCTGTATGTGCTGTGTTAACGGCCTGCCAATGCAGGTTGGCCTCAATACGTTGTTGCGTCAGGGAAAACCTGACCGACTGCTCATTGAACCTACCGGCCTCGGGCATCCCAAACAGATTCTGGATTTACTTACCGCTCCGGTTTACGAACCGTGGATTGATTTGCGCGCGACCCTTTGTGTTCTTGATCCTCGCCAGCTACTGGATGAAAAAAGCGTCGCCAATGACAATTTCCGCGATCAGCTGGCTGCCGCCGATATCATCGTCGCCAACAAAGCCGACCGCGCCACATCGGAAAGCGAAAACGCCCTGCAGACCTGGTGGCAGCACTACGGCGGCAATCGCCAGCTGGTTCATGCCGACCATGGAAATATTGCCGGGCAATTACTGGATTTACCCCGACTCAACCTGGCGCAGCTTCCCGCAAGCGCTGAGCACGCCCATAGTCATGCCGATAAAAAAGGGCTGGCGGCGTTAAGTTTGCCCGCACAACAGCGTTGGCGTCGCAGCCTGAACAGCGGTCAGGGTCATCAGGCCTGCGGCTGGATCTTTGACGCCGATACGGTGTTCGATACTATCGGCCTGCTGGAATGGTCGCGCCTTGCCCCGGTAGGGCGTGTAAAAGGTGTAATGCGTATCAAAGAGGGGCTGGTGCGCATTAATCGTCAGGGAGACGACTGGCATATTGAGACGCAAAACGTCGCTCCGCCGGATAGCCGTATTGAACTCATCTCCGATACCGACACCGACTGGAATACGTTACAGAGCGCATTGTTGAGACTTCGTTTAGACGGTAACGCGTAAGGTTGCCTTCGTTTTATAGCAATGGTAAACGACGATGAAAACCCGATACCCTCTCATTCTTCTGCTCAATATTGCAGGTCTGGCGCTGTTTCTGTCCTGGTATATTCCGGCCGGGCATGGGTTCTGGTCCTCACTGGATACGGGCGTCTTCCGTTTCTTCAACCAGAAGCTGGTTGAAAGCCCGCTGTTCCTGTGGATTGTTGCGATCACTAATAACCGGGCATTTGATGGCTGCTCGTTGTTGGCCATGGGCGCACTGATGCTGCACTTTTGGCTGAAGGATACGGCGGAAGGTCGCCGGCGTATTGTGGCTATTGGTCTGGTGATGCTGCTCACCGCGGTGGTATTAAATCAGTTGGGCCAGGCGCTTATTCCGGTTAAACGCGCCAGCCCCACGCTGATGCTGGATAATATTCATCGCGTCAGCGAACTGCTGCATATTCCAACCAAAGATGCCTCCCGAGACAGTTTTCCTGGCGATCACGGCATGATGCTGCTTATTTTTTCCGCATTTATGCTGCGTTATTTCGGAAAAGTTGCAGCAATAATCGGCCTTATTATCACTGTGGTTTTTGCCTTTCCACGTGTAATGATTGGCGCTCACTGGCTCACCGATATCGTGGTCGGCTCCATGACGGTTGTGCTGATTGGCCTGCCCTGGTGGTTAATGACGCCATTAAGCGATCGTCTGGTCACGCTGTTTGTGAATTATCTGCCCGGCAAAAACAAACAATTCTCAAACAAATAACGCAAAACAATTAACATCATCAGGGATACTTCTGATTCCCTGATGATGCCGGCCGATATTCCATCATTCTGATTGTCATTCTCTTGTCATCTTATTCATGTTTAGAATGAATGGCTTGCGTATTTTTTACGCTAATTGTTCTTAATTTAGCCAATGCCGTTTATTCACTTTCTGTATCAATTTTTCTTATAAGAAATCACATAAAATCTCTCGCAATGACTGGGGCGATCGGGTAACCTCGGACTCGTTTTGCCTCGCGGGACAATTATTCCCTTTCTGAATAAATTTGTGCGTTCTGCCACAGATTTGACCTTAAGGAATTGTCTCATCGTGCGATGGTAATTAGTCTCGTCACGTTTGGCATTTTTTATAACGATATTTATCGTTAAGGACTTCAAGGGAAAACAAACAAAATGGTCAGATCTCAACCGATTTTGAGATATATCTTGCGGGGCATACCCGCGATAGCAGTTGCGGTTCTGCTTTCCGCATGTAGTACCACGAACACCGCCAGGAATATGCATTCTGAGACGCATGCTGTGGGCAATGGAGATAACTCTTCACTGCAAGCCTCTCAGGATGAATTTGAAAATATGGTCCGTAATATCGATGTTAAATCACGTATTATGGATCAGTATGCTGACTGGAAAGGCGTGCGTTACCGCCTTGGCGGCAGCACCAAAAAAGGTATTGATTGCTCCAGCTTCGTACAGCGTACGTTCCGTGAGCAATTTGGTTTAGAGCTTCCGCGCTCAACCTACGAACAACAGGAAACGGGTAAATCCGTTTCGCGTACTAATCTGCGCACAGGCGATCTGGTTCTGTTCCGTGCTGGCTCCACAGGCCGCCACGTCGGTATCTATATCGGCAACAACCAGTTTGTTCATGCCTCGACCAGCAGTGGCGTTATCATTTCCAGCATGAACGAGCCTTACTGGAAAAAACGTTACAACGAAGCTCGCCGGGTTCTGAGCCGCAGTTAATTTCGTTTGGCAGCTATCCCTTGGCTATCCTGATGAGACATATCAAAAGCACTGCTTCGGCGGTGCTTTTTTGTTTCGCCTCTCGACTAAGAAAAATCTCACAACATGAACCATTTCAGGTTATATTCATACAGAATAAGCGGTTACTACAGGTAAACATAAGGAACTATGTTCAGACGCAGCTCTTCATCCGGTCGGAAAATCCTGCTTTCCTGTATGTTAACAGGGCTAATCGTTGCATTGCTCGTGAGTACCCTGCAATTTTTGGTCACCTGGCATAAACGAGAAGTTAAGTACGAAACGCTGCTTGCCGATATACAGAATTATGTCAGTAGTTACTTTGCAGATCTCAAAACCACCACAGACGCGCTTCAACCCCTGCTGGAAAAGAACTGCCAGCAAGTCGCTGCAAAACTTACCTCCAGTGCGGCTTTTAACCTCAACGTTCGTGCTTTTTTGCTGGTAAAAGATGGTATTGCTTTTTGCTCCTCCGCAACAGGCGCAATGAACTCCCCCATTTTGTCGCTGATCCCCAAGCTGAATATCAACAAAGATGTTGATGTGGAAATACTGTCCGGGACGCCCATGATGCCGGATAAACCCGCGATAATGATTTGGCACCGCAATCACTCACTCCATAACAGCGGCGTATTTTCTTCATTGAATATCAACCTGGCGCCCTATCTGCTTTATACCGCCCGTGAAGATAATTTTAATGGTATTGCCGTTATTGCTGGCGACACGGCTATTTCAACATTTTCATCCCGAATTATGGACGTCTCGGCGCTGCCTAAAACGCCATGGCGCGAGGCGGCGCTTAAAGAGGTGCCGCTGAAGATTCGTTTGTATGCGCAAGAGTGGACGTACAACGACATCTGGTACGCGATTATGTTGGGATGTATGGCCGGGATTATCACCGGGGTTCTCCTCTGGTACTACATCTTCACTATCCGGTTACGCCCTGGCAAAGATATCCTCCACGCCATCAAACATAATCAATTTTATGTGGTGTACCAGCCCGTGGTAGAGATGCAAACATTGGAAGTAAAAGGTGCTGAGGTGTTATTACGTTGGCATCATCCATCAACGGGTGAGATCCCCCCGGATGCCTTCATTCACTACGCCGAATCGCAGAAAATGATTGTCCCGCTGACCCAACATCTCTTTAAGTTGATCGCGCAGGACGCCCCGACGCTGCAAAAAGTGTTACCTGCTGGTGCCAAACTGGGGATTAACATCGCGCCAACGCACCTGCACGGCGAGAGTTTTAAAGACGACATTCGACAACTGCGCGCCTCGCTTCCCGCGAACCATTTTCAGTTAGTGCTGGAAATCACTGAACGCGATATGCTCAATCAACACGAGGCGACACAGCTATTTGAATGGCTACACTCTGTTGATTTTGAAATTGCTATTGATGATTTCGGCACTGGTCATAGCGCGCTTATCTATCTGGAACGCTTCACCGTTGACTACCTGAAAATCGATCGTGGGTTTATTAACGCCATCGGTACTGAAACCCTGACATCTCCGGTTCTGGACGCCGTGTTGACACTCTCTAAGCGTCTTAATATGCTGACGGTTGCTGAAGGGGTAGAAACACCCGAGCAAGCTCGGTGGCTGCGCGATCGTGGAGTACATTTTTTCCAGGGGTACTGGGTTAGCCGACCGTTAAAGCTTGCTGATTTCGTGCGTTGGATGGCGCAGCCCAATAAGCCGACGTGGTGATCGCAGTTTGCGATTCATATACTCTTACTCGCCGCCGCACCCCTTATCTCTCAGGCATGATGCCCGTCGGGTTGTGACAGGAAAAGGAAAGCGCTTTTATATGATCCCTCGCCTACTGCTGCTGTTTATCGCCCTTATCGGGTTTAGCGTCCAGGCGCAATCCATCAAAGAAAGCTATGCGTTTGCCGTACTGGGCGAACCGAAGTACGCGTTTAACTTTAACCACTTTGATTACGTAAACCCGGCCGCTCCCAAAGGCGGGCAAATCACCCTCTCCGCGATTGGTACGTTCGATAACTTCAACCGCTATGCAATGCGTGGCAACCCCGGCGCGCGTACCGAAACGCTTTACGATACGCTATTTACCACCTCTGACGACGAGCCTGGCAGCTATTACCCGCTCATAGCCGACAGCGCGCGCTATGCTGACGACTATTCTTGGGTAGAAATCGCCATCAATCCGCGGGCGCGTTTTCATGATGGCTCACCCATTACCGCCAGCGATGTCGCCTTCACCTTTCACAAATTTATGACTGAAGGCGTGCCACAGTTTCGCCTCGTCTACAAAGGCACGACGGTAAAAGCCATTGCACCGTTAACCGTGCGCATTGAATTAGCCAAACTGGGCAAAGAGGATATGCTCAGCCTGTTTTCGTTACCCGTAATGCCTGAGAAGTTCTGGAAGGATCATAAACTCAGCGATCCCTTATCTTCACCACCGCTTGCCAGCGGCCCGTACCGCATCACCCAGTGGAAAATGGGCCAGTATATTGTCTATTCGCGTGTCAAAGATTATTGGGCCGCGAACCTGCCCGTTAACCGCGGACGGTGGAACTTTGATACCATCCGCTACGATTACTATCTGGATGACAACGTCGCCTTTGAAGCGTTTAAGGCCGGTGCGTTTGATCTGCGTCTGGAGAACGATGCCAAAAACTGGGCGACACGTTATACCGGCAAAAATTTCGCAAATCATTACATCATCAAAGATGAGCAGAAAAACGAGTCCGCACAGGATACGCGTTGGCTGGCATTTAATATTCAGCGTCCGGTATTCAACGATCGACGCGTGCGTGAAGCCATCACGCTGGCCTTTGATTTTGAATGGATGAATAAGGCCCTGTTCTATAACGCATGGAGCCGGACAAACAGCTATTTTCAGAATACCGAGTATGCTGCAAAAAATTACCCCGATGCGGATGAGCTGGTCATCCTCGCGCCATTGAAAAAAGATCTTCCCCCTGAGGTCTTCAGTCAAATTTATCAGCCGCCGACATCAAAAGGTGATGGTTACGATCGTGACAACTTATTAAAAGCCAATACCTTACTGGAACAGGCTGGCTGGATACTAAAGGGACAGCAGCGCGTGAACAGCGCCAGCGGTAAACCTCTGAGCTTCGAACTGTTGCTCCCGGCGGGCAGTAACAGCCAGTGGGTATTGCCGTTCCAGCACAACCTGCAGCGCTTAGGCATCACCATGAACATCCGCCAGGTTGATAATTCGCAAATCACGAATCGCCTGCGCAGTCGCGACTATGACATGATGCCGAGGTTGTATCGCGCGATGCCGTGGCCGAGTTCAGACCTGCAAATTCTGTGGGCCTCTGAATACATTGACTCCAGCTACAACGCCCCCGGCGTGCAAAGCCCGGTGATTGATAAATTGATCAATCAAATCATCGCGGCGCAAGGTGATAAAGCCAAACTGATCCCGCTGGGACGGGCGCTGGACAGGGTATTAACCTGGAACTACTACATGTTGCCAATGTGGTACATGGCCGAGGATCGTATCGCCTGGTGGGACAAATTTTCACATCCTGCTATTCGCCCAATTTACACCATCGGCCTCGATAACTGGTGGTATGACGTCAACAAAGCGGCAAAGCTACCCGCTGCCAGACGACAGGGAGAGTAAATGGGCGCTTATCTGATTCGACGTCTGCTGCTGGTGATCCCGACGCTCTGGGCCATCATTACCATTAACTTTTTTATCGTGCAAATTGCCCCCGGCGGTCCGGTTGAGCAGGCCGTCGCCGCTATTGAGTTCGGGCAAAGTGGGGCCTTACCCGGTGCGGGCAGCGAAGGCGTTCGCGCCAGCCACGCGCAAACCGGCGTGGGTAACATCAGCGACAGCAATTATCGCGGAGGCCGCGGTCTTGACCCGGAAGTGATTGCAGAAATCACCCGCCGCTACGGGTTCGATAAGCCCATTCATGAGCGTTACTTTAAAATGCTCTGGGACTACATTCGTTTCGATTTCGGCGACAGTCTGTTCCGTAGCGCTTCGGTGCTGACGCTCATAAAAGACAGCCTGCCCGTTTCCGTCACGCTAGGGCTGTGGAGCACGCTCATCATCTATCTGGTGTCGATACCGCTAGGCATCCGCAAAGCGGTTCACAATGGCAGTCGATTTGATGTGTGGAGCAGCGCATTCATTATTATTGGCTATGCCATCCCGGCATTTCTGTTTGCGATTTTGCTGATCGTCTTTTTTGCCGGGGGAAGCTACTACGATCTGTTCCCGCTACGCGGGCTGGTTTCCGCCAATTTTGACACTCTGCCCTGGTATCAAAAAATCACCGATTATCTCTGGCATATTACCCTGCCGGTGCTGGCGACGGTGGTTGGCGGGTTTGCCGCGCTGACCATGCTGACCAAAAACTCATTTCTGGATGAAGTCCGCAAACAGTATGTCGTCACCGCGCGCGCCAAAGGGGTAAGCGAGAAAAATATTCTATGGAAACATGTGTTTCGCAACGCGATGTTGCTGGTGATAGCAGGTTTCCCGGCAACGTTTATCAGCATGTTTTTTACCGGCTCGCTGCTGATTGAAGTCATGTTCTCGCTTAACGGACTGGGGTTACTGGGGTATGAATCCACCGTATCACGCGACTACCCGGTGATGTTTGGTACGCTCTATATCTTCACCCTGATCGGACTGCTGCTGAATATTCTCAGTGATATCAGCTATACGCTGGTCGATCCCCGTATTGATTTTGAGGGACGCTAATGTCGCGATTAAGCCCCGTCAATCAGGCCCGCTGGGCGCGTTTTCGCCATAACCGCCGCGGCTACTGGTCGCTGTGGATTTTTCTGGTGTTGTTTGGCCTTAGCCTGTGTTCCGAACTGATTGCCAACGATAAGCCACTGCTGGTGCGCTATGACAGCAGCTGGTATTTCCCTCTTTTCAAAAACTACAGTGAAAGCGACTTCGGCGGACCGCTGGCGACCAAAGCTGATTATCAGGATCCCTGGCTACAGCAGCGCCTGGAGAAGCAGGGCTGGATCCTGTGGGCGCCAATACGATTTGGCGCTACCAGCATTAACTTTGCCACCGATAAGCCCTTCCCTTCCCCACCTTCTGCACAAAACTGGCTGGGGACGGACGCCAACGGCGGCGACGTACTGGCGCGTATCCTCTACGGCACGCGTATCTCGGTCCTGTTTGGTTTAATGCTGACCCTGTGTTCCAGCGTGATGGGCATTATGGCTGGTGCTATTCAGGGCTATTATGGCGGCAAGGTGGACCTGTGGGGACAGAGATTCATTGAGGTTTGGTCCGGCATGCCAACGCTGTTTCTGATCATTCTGCTGTCGAGCGTCGTCCAGCCCAACTTCTGGTGGCTGCTGGGCATTACCGTGCTGTTTGGCTGGATGAGCCTGGTTGGCGTGGTGCGTGCGGAATTTTTGCGTACCCGAAACTTTGATTACATTCGTGCCGCGCAGGCGCTCGGCGTCAGCGATCGCAGTATTATTCTGCGTCATATGCTACCCAACGCGATGGTCGCCGCCCTGACTTTTTTACCGTTTATATTATGCGCCTCGATCACAACCCTGACCTCGCTGGATTTTCTCGGATTCGGCTTACCGCTTGGCTCGCCATCGCTGGGAGAACTCCTGTTACAAGGTAAAAATAACCTGCAAGCGCCGTGGCTTGGGATCACTGCGTTCATCTCCGTTGCCCTGCTTTTATCGCTACTGATCTTTATTGGTGAAGCGGTACGCGACGCGTTTGATCCCAATAAGGCGATTTAAAATGACACAACCTCTGTTAGCTATTGAGAATTTATCGGTAGGTTTTCGCCAACAAGAGACCGTGCGCACCGTGGTCAACACTCTCTCATTGCGGGTTGATGCCGGGCAAACGCTGGCACTGGTGGGCGAATCTGGCTCGGGGAAGAGTGTGACCGCGCTTTCTATTCTGCGCTTATTACCGTCCCCTCCCGCGGTTTATCTTGCCGGTGATATTCGTTTCCATGGTGAATCATTGCTTCACGCCGACGAGCAGACGCTTCGCGGCGTACGAGGGAACAAAATCGCCATGATTTTCCAGGAGCCAATGGTGTCACTGAACCCGCTTCACAACCTGGAAAAGCAGCTTTACGAGGTGCTGTCGCTGCATCGGGGGATGCGTCGCGAGGCCGCCCGGGCAGAGATTCTGACCTGTCTGGACCGCGTCGGCATCCGCCAGGCGGCCAAACGTCTCGCAGATTACCCGCACCAGTTGTCCGGCGGTGAGCGCCAACGTGTGATGATCGCCATGGCATTGCTAACGCGCCCAGAACTGCTGATTGCCGATGAACCCACCACCGCGCTGGATGTCTCCGTCCAGGCGCAGATCCTGCAACTGCTGCGGGAGTTACAGCGAGAGCTGAATATGGGATTACTGTTCATCACCCATAACCTCAGCATTGTGAAAAAGCTAGCCGATACCGTGGCGGTCATGCAAAACGGCCAGTGCGTGGAGCAAAATCGTGCCGCACTGTTGCTCTCTGCGCCCTCGCATCCGTACACGCAGAAATTGTTAAACAGCGAACCTTCCGGTGATCCGGTTCCCTTACCAGTAGGGCAAGCTCCACTGCTGGAAGTGGAAAAACTCCGCGTCGCCTTCCCTGTCCGCAAAGGTATTCTAAAGCGCGTAGTAGACCATAACGTCGTGGTTAACGACGTCAGTTTTTCCCTCCGGCCCGGTGAAACGCTGGGGCTGGTCGGTGAATCTGGATCCGGGAAAAGCACCACCGGACTGGCGCTACTGAGGCTAATCACATCGCAGGGAAGTATTGTGTTCGACGGCCAGGCGTTGCATACCTTAAATCGTCGCCAGCTGTTACCCGTACGTCACCGCATTCAGGTGGTATTTCAGGATCCTAACTCCTCGCTAAACCCGCGCTTAAGCGTGCTGCAGATTATTGAGGAGGGACTACGGGTTCATCAACCGGCCCTTTCAACTGAACAACGCGAAGCGCAGGTGAAAGCGGTAATGACGGAAGTGGGGCTGGATAGTGAAACGCGGCATCGATATCCCGCGGAGTTTTCCGGTGGTCAACGCCAGCGCATAGCTATTGCCAGGGCGTTGATTCTTAAACCTTCTCTGATCATTCTGGATGAACCTACATCATCACTCGACAGGACCGTACAGGCGCAAATCCTGATGTTGTTAAAGTCCTTACAGGAAAAGCATCGCCTGGCCTATATCTTTATCAGCCATGATTTGCATGTCGTACGCGCGTTATGCCATCAGGTTATTGTGCTAAGGCAGGGAGAGGTTGTGGAACAGGTGCAATGCGAGCACGTATTCAACGCGCCACAACAGGCCTATACGCGTCAGTTGCTCGCGCTAAGCTGACGCTCAAAACGGATTGTTATTTGAAAAAGGTTCTGCAATTGCCACGCCGAAATTTTTCAGTCTGCAGGTCGCCGCAAACTCATCCTGACGATTCACAAACAGGCACGGCTCCCCTTCGCATTCCAGCACGGAACAAGGAACCTCAATATCACTGAGGGCCTGGCTGAGTTTATGCATGATTGACCACGCGCTATCACCATCCGGGCTGAGCAATTTGAGCGCTACCAGGCTGTTCTCATTGCTCTGGCCGTTCTGCGGAATCGGTTCAACTTTCGAACCTGCGAAACCCACCGACCAACGATAGCACTGCGGCAGACGATGAACGATTGAGAGTTGTAATGTCATCACTTTCTTTCCCTGGAAGTACAATTACTTCACAATTATTTTACATCAATATTAACACATCATTGACAAAACGTCTTTAAACAGTTGGTAAACGTTTACATCCCTGTCCATATGCCGCTTTCCGAACCAGGTATTTAAATTTATTCAATGGTTCTGGCAAATTTCTGGGCTATATGTACTCGTTTCTGCGATCTAACTCAACCTTTTTAACTACAATGATGTGACTTTTTACATAAATTGATTTTACATAAAATAAACATAAGCAGGGGAATTGATAGATTTGCGGTTGATATACATCAACTCTGGAGGCCTTATGACCTCCAGGTTGTGTATTAGATCACCGTTTTTTAGCGCGACTGGCGTAGAGATAGAAGAGAATAGAACTGGTGGCGCAAAACGCTATCGACCAAATCATTGGCCAGGCCGAGTTAAAGGTCGCCAGTGACAACAGTGCCCCAACAATGGCGCCAATGCCAAAGCGGAACGTCCCAGCCAAAGATGATGCCGTTCCCGCCATATGCGGGAATTCATCCAGGATGACCGCCATCGCGTTAGATGACACCATCGACACGCAGCCGACAAATGCCGCCACGCCCACCACCAGCGCCCAAAAACCGACCCCGAACAGCGCACTGAACACCATCCAGCCCGCCATCACAAACTGGATCCACAGCCCTGTACGGAACATATTCAATGCCCCTACCCGACGGACAAAGCGGCTGTTGATGATGGTCATCACGAACAGGAAAACAATATTCAGCGCGAAGTAGTAACCGAAATGCTGCGGTGAAACATGGTTGATCTCGATGTAAACAAAAGGCCCGGCGCTAAGGAAAGAAAACATGCCGGCAAAGCTAAACCCGCTGGCCAGCATATAGCTCAGGACGCGCTTATGACGAAACAACGAGGCAAAGTTGCCCAGGGTAGTGCGCAAGCGAAACGGCTGGCGACGCTCTACGGGCAACGTTTCTTTGATCAGTGTAAAGATCATCACCGAAGCCAGAATAGCCGCCACAGCGAGGATCCAAAAGATATAGTGCCAGCTCAGCCATACCAGTACCCAGCCGCCCACAATGGGCGCCAGCAATGGCGCTATGGTGGTGACCAACATGACGAATGACATCATGCGCGAAAACTCTTCCTTCGGATAGATATCGCGCATCAGGGCGTTGATAACCACGCTCGCCGCCGCGGCTGCCAGACCATGGAAGAAACGCATCACGATCAGTTGATCGATAGTTTGCGCCAGCGCACAAGCAACTGCCGCCGCCGCAAACACCAGCGTTCCGCCCAGAATCACCGGCTTACGCCCAATGCTGTCTGCCATTGGACCATATAGCAACTGCCCCACCGCAAAACCTAAAATATAGGTACTGAGGGTCATCTGCGCGCTACCGGCAGGCACACCAAACTGTTCAGAGATAACAGGCAGTGCCGGAAGATACATATCAATCGACAACGGCATCAGCATGGCTAATAAGCCAAGGATAAAGACAATGGCAATTGACGAGTTCTGCCGGGTGGTCACATTTAGCTCCTGAGATTAACGCGGGGTTAAGTTAACGCTGGCAATTTCTTCTTCAGTTAATGGACGGTATTCACCTGGCTCAAGATCATCATCGAGCTTAATGGCGCCGATCCGTTCACGGTGCAGTTCTACAACGTGGTTCCCCACGGCGGCAAACATGCGTTTCACCTGATGATAGCGCCCTTCGCTGATGGTCAATCGCACCTGAGTTGGCGTAATGACTTCCAGTACGGCCGGCTTTGTCAGGTCTTTTTCGTTATGCAGTTGTACGCCACGGGCAAACTGCTCGGCGGTATCATCCGCCACCGGCGATTCCAGCGTAACCAGATAGGTTTTCTCACAATGGTGACGTGGTGAAGTGATGCGATGCGACCACTGTCCGTCGTCGGTCATCAGCACCAGTCCGGTGGTGTCGATATCCAGACGGCCTGCCGCATGGAGTTTGTGAGCGACGGGTTCATCAAGGAAATAAAGTACCGTCGGGTGATCCGGGTCATCCGTTGAGCAAACATAGCCCTGAGGCTTATTGAGCATAAAATAGCGCGGGCCATTTTGTTGAGCCAGGGCGTTGCCGTCATATTCGACGTCGTGTTCTGGCAGCAGCTTAAAGGCGCTATTTCTGACGATTTCACCGTCGACGGTAACGCGGTTACCACGGATCTCACGCCCGGCAATAGCGCGGCTGACGCCGAGTTGCTGAGCGATAAATTTATCAAGTCGCATGAGTGTGATTTTTGCCTGTAAAAATACGAGAATCGGGTTTGCGCCCGAAAAGTGGGACTGTTATCCGCCCAGTATAGCGGCGTTACACCATCCCTCAAGGGAAATGATTCATGGCATACTATTCATTGTTACTGTTTACCTTAGTGAGCCCATGATTTTTACTCTTCGCCCGTACCAAAAAGAAGCCGTGGACGCCACGCTCAACCATTTTCGTCACCACCGCACGCCGGCGGTTATCGTCCTGCCCACTGGCGCAGGCAAAAGCCTGGTGATAGCGGAACTGGCCCGCGTGGCGCGTGGTCGCGTGCTGGTACTGGCGCACGTCAAAGAGCTGGTCGCGCAAAACCACGCCAAATATTGCGCGTTGGGGCTGGAAGCCGACATTTTTGCTGCCGGTCTGAAACGTAAAGAGAGCCACGGAAAAGTGGTATTTGGCAGCGTACAGTCGGTGGCGCGTAATCTGGATGCCTTTCAGGGAGAGTTTTCCCTGCTTATCGTCGATGAATGTCACCGCATCGGTGATGATGAAGACAGTCAGTATCAGCAAATTCTCACTCACCTGAGCAACGTCAATCCTCACTTACGCCTGCTGGGGCTTACCGCCACACCTTTTCGTCTGGGTAAGGGCTGGATTTATCATTTTCATTATCACGGTATGGTGCGCGGCGATGAAAAAGCGCTGTTTCGCGACTGCATTTATGAATTACCGCTGCGCTATATGATTAAACACGGCTACCTGACGCCGCCAGAACGCCTCGATATGCCGGTCGTGCAGTATGACTTCAGCCGCCTGCAGGCGCAGAGTAACGGCCTGTTCAGCGAGGCGGACCTTAATCGGGAATTAAAAAAGCAGCAGCGAATCACGCCGCATATCATCAGCCAGATTATCGAGTTTGCCCAGACGCGCAAAGGGGTGATGATTTTCGCCGCAACCGTTGAGCACGCCAAAGAAATTCTGGGCCTGCTGCCTGCTGACGATGCCGCGCTTATCACCGGAGATACGCCAGGCGCAGAGCGTGACGTGCTGATTGAAGAATTCAAAGCCCAGCATTTTCGCTTTCTGGTGAATGTGTCGGTCCTGACTACCGGCTTCGATGCCCCACACGTCGACCTTATCGCTATTCTGCGCCCGACGGAATCAGTCAGCCTGTACCAACAAATTGTTGGTCGCGGACTGCGCCTGGCCCCGGGTAAAACCGACTGTCTGATCCTCGATTACGCGGGGAATCCCCACGATCTGTACGCCCCGGAAGTGGGTGCGCCGAAGGGAAAAAGCGACAACGTGCCGGTGCAGGTGTTCTGTCCTGCCTGCGGATTTGCCAACACCTTCTGGGGCAAAACAACGGCTGACGGCACGCTGATTGAACATTTTGGTCGCCGCTGCCAGGGATGGTTTGAAGATGATGACGGTCATCGTGAACAGTGCGACTTTCGTTTCCGTTTTAAAAATTGTCCCCAGTGCAACGCGGAAAATGACATTGCCGCCCGTCGCTGTCGTGAATGCGATACGGTGCTGGTCGACCCGGATGACATGCTGAAAGCGGCGTTGAGGCTTAAAGATGCGCTGGTCCTGCGCTGTAGCGGTATGGTGTTACAAAATGGCCTTGATGAAAAAGGTGAATGGCTAAAAATCACCTATTACGATGAAGACGGGGCCGACGTTAGCGAGCGCTTTCGTCTGCACACTCCCGCGCAGCGTACGGCATTCGAACAACTGTTTATTCGCCCACACACTCGTACCCCCGGTATTCCCTTACGCTGGATAACTGCCGCCGATATCCTTACCCAGCAGGCGCTGTTACGCCATCCTGATTTCGTGGTTGCGCGTATGAAAGGCCAGTACTGGCAGGTCCGCGAAAAGGTCTTCGATTATGAAGGTCGCTTTCGCCGGGCACATGAATTACGCGGTTAATTGTACTTTTGATTGATGTACCAGCCGTTTGAGTATAGAATCTCGCCCGCTTTTGCATACGCAAAGCAGATCACTTACCTGTTGCTGGGTCGCCTGTAGCAGGAATTATTAAAGAGAGATTTAAATGTTTACTATCAATGCTGAAGTACGTAAAGAGCAGGGTAAGGGTGCGAGCCGCCGCCTGCGTGCCGCTAACAAGTTCCCGGCAATCATCTACGGTGGCGCAGAAGCCCCGATTGCTATCGAACTGGATCACGATGCAGTTATGAACATGCAAGCTAAAGCTGAATTCTACAGCGAAGTTCTGACCATCGTTGTTGACGGTAAAGAAGTTAAAGTTAAAGCTCAGGCTGTACAGCGTCACGCTTTCAAGCCGAAGCTGACTCACATCGACTTCGTTCGCGCGTAATCGCCTGGAAGTTGAAGAAAACCCCGCCTCGGCGGGGTTTTTTTATGGGATTTTGTTGGCGCTCAAGATAAATCACGCTTGCCGGATAAGGCGTTTCCGCCCCCATCCGGCAAACGGCTTTATTTTCCGCCAGACGTGCGACGCTGGAGCTGGTCGCGCAGGTTCGGCGGCGTACCTTTGATGGTCAGAGTATCTGTAGCCGGATCCCAGAAAATACGCTCGCCCAGCAGCATGGCGTCAAAATTGATGGTTAACCCACCGCCGCTGCCGGCAAATTTGGTTAACTGGCGCAGCGTACTGCGATCCGCCGGAAAACTCTCTTCCAGCTCATACCCTTTCTCAGCGGTAAATTCGCTGAAGCTGACTTCACTGACGGCGGAAAGCTCTTTAGACAGCGACTCCAGCTCGATCTCTTCACCGGCCTGAAGTTGCTCGTTACAGTAGCTGTACACCTGCTGGCGCACGTTCTGGCGCTCGGCTTTATCCAGTTGCGCCTCATTGGTGAAGTCATCGACCGCCTGCAGCAGACCGCGGTTTTGCGCTTTGGCGTTCAGACCTTCGCTGGCACCGAGGAAGTCCATGAAGAAATCAGCGACTTTGCGCCCTACCCGCCCTTTCAGGAACGTCAGATAGCGTGTGGACTCCGGATTGGTTTCCCACTCGGTTAAATCAATCCGCGCCACGATGTCCGCATGATTGATATCCAGATAGTGCGTCGGGTTGATATCCAGATTTTCATTAACGCGCATGCTGCTTAAATTGTTCAGCACGGCAACCAGCAGATACTCTACCGCCAGATAGCGGTAATGGCAGAACAGGACAATACCGCCGTCGGCAAAAGGATATTTCGCCAGCTCATCCCGCAAACGCCCTGTCGCGGCACGGCTAAAAGCCAGAAAATCCTCTTCACCCTGACGCTGTAAACGCAGCGTTTGCGCCAGCTCGCTCTCTTCGCTGAACAGGCCATAGGCTTTATTCTTGGCGCTATACACCCGATGCAGTTCAGCCATCATATCGACAACGGTCGCTGTCGGTTCCAGTAATGAATCGCGCAAGACCAGCTCAAGGTTTTGCTCATCACGTTTGATAAGCTGGTGCAGGGCAATCTGGTTGATATCCAGACTCATGATAAACTCTCCTTTTAGACCGGGCGGTATTCAACCACCTGCCGGGCAGTGACGCAATAGAAGATAAAAAAGCAGAAAAAAAACTGTCCGTACGGTAATATGTTGCCCTTTCATGAACAGACTGATTTCGATTTATGCCACAAATTTCCCGCTATAGTGACGAACACGTTGAACAACTGCTGAATGAGATGCTCAACGTACTGGAAAAACATAAGGCGCCGACCGATCTTTCCCTGATGGTACTGGGAAACATGGTGACTAACCTTATCAATACAAGCATCGCACCGGCCCAGCGCCAGGCGATTGCCAACTCTTTTGCCCGCGCATTGCAGTCTTCGGTAAACGACGACCAAGCGCATTAAGAGCCTGCTCCGGGGAAACGAACAACAGTTTATGGTAACTCATCGTCAGCGCTACCGTGAGAAAGTCTCCCAGATGGTTAGCTGGGGGCACTGGTTTGCTTTGTTCAACATTCTGTTGGCCATGGTACTCGGTAGCCGTTACCTGTTTGTCGCCGACTGGCCGACTACGCTTGCAGGGCGCGTATATTCCTACCTGAGCGTTGTCGGGCATTTTAGCTTCCTGGTGTTTGCCACCTATCTGCTGATCCTGTTTCCCCTGACGTTTATCGTCATGTCCCAGAGGCTGATGCGATTCTTATCAGCTATCCTGGCGACGGCTGGCATGACGCTGTTGTTAATCGACAGCGAAGTTTTTACCCGCTTCCACCTGCACCTCAACCCGATCGTCTGGGAACTGGTCATTAACCCTGACCAGAATGAAGCGGCGCGTGACTGGCAGCTGATGTTTATCAGCGTGCCGATTATTCTGTTAATAGAAATGCTGTTTGCGACCTGGAGCTGGCAAAAACTGCGCAGTCTGACGCGTCGTCGCCATTTTGCTAAACCCTTAGCAGCATTCTTCTTCGTTTCCTTTATCGCCTCGCATGTGGTGTACATCTGGGCAGATGCCAATTTCTATCGCCCTATTACCATGCAACGCGCGAACCTGCCGCTCTCCTATCCGATGACGGCGCGTAAGTTTCTGGAAAAACATGGTCTGTTGGATGCGCAAGAATATCAACGCCGCCTGATCGAGCAGGGAAATCCGGAAGCAGTTTCCGTGCAGTACCCGCTCAGTGAACTGCGCTACCGCGATATGGGAACCGGACAGAACGTTCTGCTGATCACCGTAGACGGCCTGAACTACTCCCGTTTTGAAAAACAGATGCCAGCGCTGGCTGAATTCGCTGAGCAGAATATCGCCTTTACGCGTCACATGAGCACAGGCAACACCACGGATAACGGGATTTTTGGCCTGTTCTATGGCGTTTCCCCAAGCTACATGGACGGCATTTTGTCGACCCGAACGCCTGCGGCGCTGATCTCTGCGCTGAACCAGCAGGGGTATCAGTTGGGGCTATTCTCCTCGGATGGCTTTACCAGCCCACTTTATCGCCAGGCACTGCTGTCAGATTTCTCCATGCCGAGCGTGCAAACGCAGTCTGACGAGCAAACCGCAAGCCAGTGGATCAACTGGCTGGGCCGCTACGCGCAGGAAGATAACCGCTGGTTCTCCTGGGTTTCCTTTAACGGGACAAACCTGGATGACAGCAACCAGAAGAACTTTGCCAAACGCTACGCCAATGCCGCTCAGGATGTGGATGCCAACATTAACCGGATCCTTAGCGCCCTGCGCGACTCCGGTAAACTGAACAACACGGTGGTGATTATTACCGCGGGCCGGGGCGTGCCGCTGACTCAGGAAGAGAACAATTTTGCCTGGTCACGCGGCCATCTGCAGGTTCCTCTGATTATTCACTGGCCGGGAACACCTGCTCAGCGCATCAATAGCCTGACCGATCATACGGACCTGATGACGACGCTCATGCAACGTCTGCTCCACGTCAGCACGCCAGCGAACGAGTACTCGCAGGGTCAGGATTTGTTTAATGCAACCCGCCGCCATTACTGGGTTACCGCCGCCGACGGCAGCACGCTGGCAATTACCACACCAGAGATGACGCTGGTGCTTAACAACAACGGTAATTATCAGACCTATGATTTACACGGTGAGAAGATAAAAGATCAGAAACCGCAGCTGAGCCTGCTGCTGCAAGTTCTGACGGATGAGAAACGATTTATTGCTAACTGATTAATTATAAATCAGTTAGCAAGCCATCCTCTTGCATTCACGCTGGAAAGCAGTAGTATTATCAGCCATAGCGTCGGCACGTAGCGCAGCCTGGTAGCGCACCGTCATGGGGTGTCGGGGGTCGGAGGTTCAAATCCTCTCGTGCCGACCAAAAATCCCCAAAAAAAACCAACCCTTGTGGTTGGTTTTTTTATGCCTGTTTTCTTAGCGGGAAAGCAACAGGGGTTAATCGGGGCCATCCGACGCAAAGCGTCGACTTCGTTGTAAAATTTCAGCTCTATATATATCACCGGGAAGTCATCAAACTCGTTTATGAAAAAGGGATTTTGATGGTCTGCCTGGTGCAAAACGATATCTGACAAGGCTTATTTATTCAGTAACCAGATTATTTATAATAATTTAATTTTAAAGAATTCAGAATTCTTCCCGGAAAGAAACATTTCCAATGCTTTAGGGTAGGAGTACCATTAGCGCATAAAACAATACAAATCGCATGGATATTCTATGCCCGTAAACGGAACAATAAAACCCACGTCGGGAACTCTCATAACCCCCGGAGGGGGTAAGGCAACTTACAATAGGAGAGATTGCACTAGCCAGGACGCTGTTTGGTGAGAGTATTATCTACAGCAAGGTGTGGGTACACCGTGAAAGCTATCTCCCCTTCAACTTACAACCCATAGATATTGCCATGACGCCAAACGGTGAACTTTGGTTTAGAGAGGGAACATATTCACCTGATTTTTCATTAGATATACTAGAGAAAAAACACAGATTCATGCATGAGATGGTTCACGCCTGACAAGCACAGAAAGGTATGTTTGTTAGAACCAGAGGTTTATTCTCTCGTTTCGCTGATTACAGTTACAGTTTAGATAAGGCTGACTTTCTTCACTATGGATTAGAACAACAGGCAACTATAGCCAGCGATTATTGGTTGATACAAGCATTTGGGATTAACAGAGATACTTACGTCCTGGTTAAATACCGTAACCTCAATCCTAATGAATCTATTCATTCAATATTATCAATATATAAATCTGTTATGAAAGGATTCCCCGGATGAAAAAATCAACTATTGTCCCCTTAATATTTCTTCTGTCAGGTTGCCCCGGTGGAGGCGTACCAGTTTCACAACAACGCAGTGTTTTTAAACAAGGCGATACTATTTGCTTCACTGTAAATAAAACAGATGTTTTAGAGCGTTATAGCATCTACTATTCGCCTGGCAGGAAATATACAGTTATTAAAGCAGATGATGGAATCTCTCTAAAATACCCTGACACTTGTTTTAAAATTAAATTAAAACATGGGTATGTATATAATATATCTTATTCTCTCAATAATAAAAGCTATTCAGATTCATTCTTTATAGATAACGATGGAAACTAATAATCATGTCATTACCAGCTTATTTATTTTTATATGATGAAAACGGAATGCAGATCCCAGGAGATTGTTTATCTTTAGGGCGTGAAGGTGCTATAGAAGTCATGAATAGTAGTTACGGTGTTAGACAAGCTGTAGATAGCAATACAGGTAGCATGACAGGCTGTAGGCAGCATAATCCCGTAATTGTGCATAAGCAACTTGATAAAGTCAGCCCTTACCTGGCTGTAGCTGTTTGTGAAGGGAAGAGACTGCAAAAGGCAGTCATTAAATATTATGATGACTATAGAAGCAGGGATCGAAGTAGAGATTTATAATATTACTCTGGAAGATGTTGTTATATCCTCTGTAGATTTTACACATGTCTACTATCCCGGTAGTTCATCTCCTAACATGCATGAGGTAGTGGGTCTTCGATTCCATGGCATTGAATGGAATTATGTTAGAGGAAATATTAAATACAACGATGCATGGCTGAAACCAGCAAAGAAAGAACAGCAACAATAAATAAAGGGGCATCATGCGCCCCCTATTCCATCAATAAATTTTAAACTCTACAATATCAGAACGTGGTTAACGCTTTTGTACTTGGGTACCCATTCCTGATGAAGAACGACGGCTGATACGTAAAGACGTACGGGTCGATCCTCAATGCTCAAGATTGTTACACCATAACCATTTTTGAACGTTGGTTCTCAATAAGGCGCTGTAACTATACATTACTGACAGTAACCGTATGCAGGATCAGTTCGACTGCAGATACTGAAAAGTTATGCCATAGCCTGATCCCACTTTCACCCCGCCCCCCAGCCCCCTCCCGGCGTCTTACCGTTCTTGAGCATCACATTGTCCAGGTATTCCCCCTCTATTCAGCACAGGTTTTACTACTTACCCATGCACAAATTGGGGTAAAATTTATCCTCTCATCAGCGCGATGAATCTGGACGATTGATGCGCTGAAAACAATAATGATACTAATAAAACTCAGGAGAATAGTATGCCTGAAGCAACGCCTTTTCGGGTGCTGATTGTCGACGACCACCCACTGATGCGGCGGGGAATTAGTCAATTATTGCAACTGGATCCCGCATTTAACGTGGTAGCTGAAGCAGGTGACGGCGCAAGTGCGATCGATCTGGCAAACCGTCTGGACCTTGACGTGATCCTGTTGGATCTCAATATGAAAGGTATGAGTGGGCTGGATACCCTGAATGCGCTGCGTCGGGACGGTGTGACCGCGCAAATTATCATTCTGACCGTTTCGGATGCCGCCAGCGATGTATACGCCCTCATTGACGCGGGTGCGGATGGTTATTTGCTCAAAGACAGCGATCCTGAAGTCCTGCTGGAGGCCATTCGCAGCGGCGCCAAAGGCGGTAAAGCGTTCAGTACACGCGTCAGTGAATATCTGCGCGAACGCGACCTGTTCGGCGCGCAAGAAGATCCGTTCAGCATTCTCACCGAACGCGAGCTGGATGTCTTGCATGAACTGGCTCAGGGGCTGTCGAATAAACAGATTGCTTCGGTGCTGAATATTTCCGAACAGACGGTGAAGGTGCACATTCGCAAC
Source organism: Citrobacter freundii complex sp. 2025EL-00176 (assembly GCF_053309355.1). Lineage (NCBI taxonomy): Bacteria > Pseudomonadati > Pseudomonadota > Gammaproteobacteria > Enterobacterales > Enterobacteriaceae > Citrobacter > Citrobacter freundii complex sp. 2025EL-00176. The sequence continues at coordinate 338,559 of NZ_JBRYHT010000002.1, forward strand.
CTGCTGCGCAAACTCAACGTGCGCTCTCGCGTTGCTGCCACTATTCTGTTTTTGCAAACACGCGGAATGCAATAATCAGATATTGCCCGATGGCGCTACGCTTATCGGGCCTACAAGTCGCGTGCATCGCCAGGCCGGATAAGACGCTTTGCGTCGCCATCCGGCCCATTCCACTCTTACTTCTCCTGCGGCGTTAGCTGCTCCATCGCCTGTTTAATACTGCGCTCTATTACCGCCCGACGGGTGTCGTTAGCGGGTAATAATTTCAGCATCATCTCCCACGCCGCAACCGCTTCGCCGAAGCGCTGCTGTTCGAAAGCGTTAAACGCGTACATGCTCAATACTCGCACGTTGGCATGTTCGCCGCGTATTAGTTGACGTAACAGCTCTCCGCCCCGACGGTTATCATCAGGATCGGATGAACGGGTCAGCGCTTCCGCATAGCCCAGCGCCGCATCGCTGTTTTTCGGATCCAGCCGATAAGCATTGGCATAGGCTTCAGTAGCCGTGCTGGCGTTGCCGAGCACCATGCCAATGCGTCCAAGCATAATCCAGCCTTCAACGTTTGCGGGATCGGCCTGTAAGCGAGTGCGCAGCCCCAATGCCAGACGCGTCATGTCTTCTTCATTCAGCGGGTCGGCTTTTGGATCCAATGCCCGCTCCAGCAGCATAGGTGTCTGAGCAGTGGCCTGCTGCCAGATCTGCACCTGCTTATAATTCCCGGTCTGGTAATAGCTCACCGCGCCGACCCCCAGCGCCACCACGATGCCGGGCACAAATAGTCCGAATCCACCGCGCTTGCCATCCGGGATGATGTCGTCAGGAAACTCTTCTTGTTTCACCCGCACGCGTCGGCGAGTACGGGCGAAAATAATCCAGCCCCCGAGACCAATCGCTACCACCGGCATCACCCACAGCAGCACGGTCAGCGGAGTTAACGGCGGATCGTAAGTGACGAAGTTGCCGTAGCGCGCCACCATGTAGTCAACAATCTCTTTCTGACTTTTGCCTTCCTGCATCAGTTCGTACACTTTCTGCCGCAGGTCGGTGGCAATCATTGAGTTAGAGTCGGCAATGCTGTTGTTCTGACATTTAGGACAACGCAGTTGCTCGGTAAGCTGGCGGAACTGCTGCTCCTGCGCTTCATCCTTAAACTGCATTACGTCGATAGTCGCAAGTGCGGATCCCGAGATAACCAGCATCAGCAGGCCCAATAAAAATCTCATTGCGCAGCCTCCTTACTGTACTTGTCCCACAACGGTTTGATCTCGCTTTCCCACACCCGGGCGTTAAGATCGCCGGCATGGCGATAGCGAATAATACCTTTCCCGTCGATCAGGAACGTCTCCGGTGCGCCATACACGCCAAGATCGAGGCCGAGCATACCGTCGCCGTCAAACAGACTTAATGAGTAAGGATTGCCCAGCTCTTTCAGCCAGACAATGGCTTTCTGACGATCGTCTTTATAGTTCAGACCCACTACCCGCACGCCTTGTGCAGACAGCTGATTCAGATACTGATGCTCGGCGCGACAGGTCGGACACCAGGTCGCCCAGACGTTCAGCAACACCGGCTTGCCCTGCGTCAGCACATCGGCCTGATAATGCTGACCCGGGTTTTCCAGCGATTCCAGGCGGAACGTCGGAACAGGTTTGCCGATCAACGCCGACTCCAGATTAGTAGGATCGTCTCCCTGCGCGTTACGCGCTAACTGCCACAGCAGGGCCGCCGCAATGATGAGAAAAATAATAAACGGAATTAACAGTGCGTTGCGCTTCATACAGCCTCCGACGCATTTTTTTGCACCGCAACGCGAGGACGCGTGCGCTGGCGATAGCGGGGATCAAACAGGCAGAACAACCCGCCCAGCGCCATCAGCAATCCTCCGGCCCAAATCCAGCGAATAAACGGTTTGTAATACAAACGTACAGCCCATGCGCCGTTATCCAGCTCTTCACCCAGCGCAGCATACAGATCGCGCGTGAACCCGCCGTCAATCGCCGCTTCGGTCATCATCGAACTGGTACTGTTATAGAAGCGTTTTTCCGCATGCAGCGTGGCTTCCGGTTTACCATCACGCGTGACGCCAATAATGGCGACCCCGCCCCGGTAGTTTGGCCCGGTAATATCTTTCACTTCACGGAAGGTAAACTGATAGTCATGGATGCTGACGCTATCACCCGCTTTCATACGTACATCGCGCTCCACGCTGTAATTCTGGCTAAAGGCAATACCAACAATGGTAATCGCCAGCCCAACGTGACCCGATACCATCCCCCAGTAGCTTGGCGTCAGCTTCGTTCCACGAGAAATGCGCAGGTACGCTTCGGACATGGCCAGCACAAATATCCAGCACGCCATCGCCAGCCCCACCACCGTCATGGCGGCAATGCGATCCTCAAACAGCCACGGCAGCAGCAGCGACAGAATAAGCGTGGTGACAAACGCGATAATCAGTAACGTTTTCAGTTTACGCGGCCGGTCACGGCCCCAGCGCACTAATGGCCCAATGCCCAGTAGCAGCGCAAACGGCGCCATCAGCCAGGTAAACATGGTATTGAAGAACGGCTCGCCAATCGAAATGCTGCCCAGCCCAAGCTGTTTGTGCACCAGCGGCAGCAGCGTGCCCAATAACACTACCAGCATAGCGGCGATCAGCAGGACGTTGTTGCCCAGCAGCAGCGATTCACGCGACCACAGCGCGTTGTTTACCCGCGAGCGAACCTTATGCCCACGCACCGCAAACAGCAGCAGGGAACCGCCAATCACCAGCACCATAAAGGCCAGAATAAACATCCCTCGCGACGGGTCAGAGGCGAAAGCATGTACCGAAACCAGTACGCCGGAGCGCACCAGGAAAGTGCCCAACAGGCACAGCGAGAAGGCGCTGATTGACAGCAGCAGCGTCCAGGCTTTGAAGCTGGCGCGCTGTTCGGTTACCGACAGCGAGTGCATCAGGGCGGTGCCCACCAGCCATGGCATAAAGGAGGCGTTCTCAACCGGATCCCAGAACCACCAGCCGCCCCAACCCAGCTCGTAATAGGCCCAGGCCGAACCGAGTACAATGCCCAGCGTCAGAAATACCCACGCCGCCAGCGTCCATGGACGCGAAAAGCGGGCGAAGGTGCTGTCCAGACGTCCGCTCATCAACGCGGCAATCGCAAACGCGAAGGCCACCGAGAAACCGACATATCCCATGTACAGCAACGGCGGATGGAAAATCAGTCCCGGATCCTGCAACAGCGGGTTCAGGTCGCGCCCTTCAATAGGAAAGTTGGGCAACGTGCGGGCAAACGGATTAGAGGTAAACAGGATAAACAGCAGGAAGCCGACGCTGACCATCCCCATCACCGCCAACACGCGGGCGACGATATCCAGCGGCATGCGCTGGCTGAAGGCCGCGACGGCGAAAGTCCAGCCGCTCATCAGCAGCACCCACAGCAGCAGCGAGCCTTCATGCGCGCCCCATGTCGCCGCAACCCGATACCAGACCGGAAGCTGGGTATTGGAGTTGCTGGCGACATAGGTCACGGTAAAGTCATTAACCACGAAGGCATTAACCAGAATCAGGAACGCCCCCATCACGCAGATAAACAAAACCCAGGCAAAAGGTCGTGCTGAGGCCATCATCCGTACGTCGCCGCGCGCCACGCCCCACAGCGGGTAGACCGACAGCAGTAATGCAACGCCAAGCGCAAGGCACAACAGCGCATTGCCAATTTCAGGCATCATGACGTTTTATCCTTATAAACACTTTCCGGGCGACGGTGGTTTTCCTGCATCGCTTTTTCGACTTCCGGTGGGGTGTAATTTTCATCATGTTTGGCAAGAACCTCTTTGGCCTGCACATGATTTCCCTTGTCCAGTTCGCCCTGAACGACGACGCCCTGCCCCTCACGGAACAGGTCCGGCAAAATGCCTTCATAGGTCACATCCACCACACCTTCGGCGTCATAGATGCTGAAATTCACCTTCAGTGATTGCGGATCGCGCTTCACGCTGCCGGGCATCACCATCCCACCCACGCGCAGTCGTTGCCCGACTTCAGGCATCTGCTGCGTTTCGCGCTTACCGTAGAGTATCTCTCCCGGCGTGTAGAACAGATCGATATTGGAACGCAGCGCGTAGAGCACCAGCGAAATGGTCAACGCCAGACCTGCCAGTACCGCGCAGGCTATCCATAACCGATTTTTACGTCGAATATTCACGCCGCCTCCCGTTGTACTTGCGCTGCGCGCATGCGCGCTTCCCTCGCCCGCTGCTCAGCCACGCCGCGTAAAATTGCGCGATGCTGTAACGCAGAATGCAGCACCAGCACCAGCAACGGAATAACGCTCATGGCGACAGCCAGCCAGACATACAAGGCGTAACCGCCCATCGCGAAAAAATCACTCCATGATGCAAATGCAGGGGTCATTGGCGGCCTCTTTTTAAGATCAGTTCGCTCACCCACGGGCGGCGTTTTTCCATCATCAAAATCAGGTTACGCATGCGCATTAGCGCCAGCGTGACGAACAGCAACAGGTAGCCGACAATCGCCAGACGCAGCGGTGCGCGCATTGCCGGATCGATGCTCTGCTGCATACGGGTTGACCCCTGATGCAGCGTATTCCACCACTCGACCGAGTAGTGAATAATCGGTAAGTTGACCACGCCAATCAGCACCAGAATACCGGCAGCACGCCCCGCCAGGCGGCGGTCGTCAAACGCATGCCACAGCGCAATGGCGCCAACATAGAGAAACAGCAGCACCAGTTCAGAGGTGAGTCGGGCGTCCCAGACCCACCAGGTTCCCCACATCGGTTTGCCCCATGCGGACCCCGTCACCAGCGCAATAAAGGTAAACACGGCACCAATGGGCGCCATCGCAGCCAGCGCCAGATTGGCCATTTTCATCTGCCAGACCAGGCCGATAAACGCGGCAACAGCCATCGAGGCATAAATCCCCATCGACCAGATTGCCGCCGGAACGTGCAGATAAATGATGCGATAGCTCTGACCCTGCTGATAATCAGCTGGCGCGAAGCCAAAGCCCCAGACCCATCCCGTTATGAGTACCACCGCGCTGGCAATCGCCAGCCACGGAATAAACCAGCCGCAGATCTGATAGAGCCGAGGGGGCATCGCCAATTGATGAAGTGTTTTCCACATAGTTCAGTCACCAGACTCCATTAATTAATATCCGTTTTGCCGGAGCGCCTTGCCCGGCCTGCAAATCCTGTTCGCATTATTGCACGCTGATCCGTAACGCCGCAGCCGTGGCAAACGGGCTTAACGTGGCGCTGCCTACCAACAACGCCCCCAAAATCGCCATGTATCCTTCAACAGGCAAGTGCATGGAAGCCGCATCCATCGCCGCGGTCGCAAAAATCAGTAGTGGGATAGTAAGCGGGAGAACCAGCACGCTTAACAGCACGCCGCCGCGCTTTAAACCCACCGTCAGGCCTACGCCAGGCGCGCCGAGAAAACCTAGCGTCGGCGTGCCGAGCAGCAAGGTCAGCGCCATAATTTTCCAGCCGTACATATCCATGCCCAGCAGTAATGCCACCAGCGGAGAAAGGATTAACAGCGGCAAACCGGTTACGACCCAGTGCGCCATCACTTTCGCCAGCACGACCGCCGGCAGCGGCAGCGGCAGCAGCATCAGTTGTTCGAGGCTGCCGTCCTGTAAGTCATCACGGAACAAGCGCTCCAACGCCAGCAATGACGCCAGCAGCGCCGCAACCCAGATAATGCCCGGCGCAATACGCGCCAGCAGCTGTGGCTCCGGTCCAATGCTCAGGGGGAACAGCGTGATAACAATCAGGAAGAACCATAAAGGATTGGCGATTTCCGCACTATGACGAAACGCAACCCGCAGTTCTAAACGGAAGATTCGCCACATCATTGCGTTGCCCTCTCGCTGGTCAGCGCAATACGTCGCACTTTATTGGTCTCAACATTAAGCGGCTGGTGGGTGGTGAGAATGACAATACCGCCCTGCTCCGTATGCTGCGCCATACGCTGAGTCAGTCGCTCAACGCCGTTCACATCAATGGCGGTAAAGGGTTCATCGAGGATCCACAGTCGAGCGCGGGTCAGCCACAAACGGGCCAGCGCCACGCGCCGCTGTTGTCCGGCGGAGAGCTGATTCACCGGAATATCTTCGTATCCGGCAAGTCCCGCCTGCGCCAGCGCGTCCAGGCACTGTGCGATGTCGCCATCGTGATGGAAAAAACGCAGGTTCTCCAACGCCGAAAGCCGGGTTTTTATCCCCGGCTGATGTCCGATCCACAGCAATTGCTGATGGTAGCTGTCCCGCACGTGATGCAAGGGTTGCTCTTGCCAGCAAACCTCCCCTGCGTCGGGACGCGCCAGCCCGGTAAGCAACCGCAGCAGAGTGGTTTTCCCCGCGCCGTTGCTGCCGGTAATTTGTACCCATTCCCCTGCGTTGACGCGAAATGACAGATCGCTGAACAGTATTCGGTCATCCCGCTCGCAAAGTAATTCTCTGGCTTCAAGCATACCTGGTTATCTACATCCTGTTAAAATCCCGGTTTGACTTCGCGCATATCAGGCAGTTTGTGCGCTATCCCTTTATGACAGTCAATACAGGTTTGCCCGTCTTTCACGGCCTGGTCGTGCATTTTGGCCGCTACGCCTTTCTGGGCGGTTAAATCCATAAACTCGAAGTTGTGACAGTTGCGACACTCTTGCGAATTATTGTCTTTCATACGCCGCCACTCATTTTGCGCCATCGTCAGACGATGGTCTTCAAATTTTTGCGGTGTATCTATTAACCCCAATGCTTTCGCGTACAGCTCTTTACTGGCCTTGATCTTACGGATCATTTTCGGGCCCCACTCATGCGGGACGTGGCAATCAGGGCAAGTCGCACGCACACCACTGCGGTTGTTGTAGTGTACGGTTTCCATATATTCCTGGTACACCGTATTGCGCATTTCGTGACAGCTAATGCAGAACTCTTCCGTATTGGCCTTTTCCATACCGGTATTAAAGCCGCCCCAGAAAATAATGCCGCCCACAAAGCCGATTAACAACAGCGTGCCGAGCGCCAGACGGCTGGGGCGGCGCCACCATTGCCAGACGCGCTTAATCCAGCCTGGTTTACGGTTAGAATTTTCCATAATGACCTCTTATTTCCCGTAACCTTTCGAGGGGGTGAAGGTATTTTCAACAATCGGCGCAGCGTCAGCCTGCGGGACGTGACATTGCAGACAGAAATAACGACGTGGCGCGACTTCAGCCAATACCTTGCCGTCGCTGTCCATAAAGTGCGTCGGACTGATGCGCGGCGCGCCGGTGGTGCGATAGCTTTCCACACCGTGGCATTGCAGGCAGCGGTTGGTATTGGTTGTCACCTGATACCCTTCAACGCTGTGCGGAACCATCGGCGGCTGATTCACATAGTTAAGCGGCATACGCTCCTGCTCTTTCGGCATGCGAATCGCCCCTTCCTGTGTTCCTGAGACTTCCGGTGACTGGCTCAGATCCACTCCGTTTGCAGCCCAAACGGCCCCACTGACGACCAGGGCAAGCAGGGCCGTCCATTGACTCAGCTTTTTAATCAGGTCATGGCTTTTCATGATTTCGCTCCCGAACTCCATCGTGTTGTTATTGTAAAAACATCCTCAGAACAGACATCCACGCAGCGACCGCAGGCCATGCAATCGCGACTGGTTACCTGCACCGGGCTTTGCTCATCCAGCACCGGCGCACGTAGCACATGCGGTTCCGGGCAAACATGAAAACAATCCATACAGCGGTTACATCTGTTACGTTCTTTTGCCGAAACGGTTAATGCACCTTTACTTCCCACCACGCTATACAGTGCGCCCAGTGGGCAGAGATGCCCGCACCAGCCATGCTCAACGACCAGTAGATCAAATATAAACAGCGCCAGAATCAGCAGCGCTCCACTGCCAAATCCCATGACCAGACTCCGCCCGAGCAGAGAGACGGGATTTATCCATTCCCACAGCAGCGTACCGGTCAAGGCGGAACCGACCAGGATAACCACCAGCAGGACATACCGTATATAGCGCGGCAAGGTCGCGGACTGATTCAGGTCAAACCTTCTACGTAACCAACTGGCTAAATCGGTGACCGGGTTCATCGGACAAACCCAGCTGCAAAACAGACGCTTACCCGCAAGGGCATACAGCACCGTGATAACGACCGCCCCCGTTAATGCAACCGTTGCCGGCAGGTGTCCACTGGCCAGGCTTTGCAGCGTAATCAGCGGATCGGTGAATGGGACGGTATCCAACAGCAGGCTGCCACTGTAATTGCCATGCAGGACCCATACGCCAAACCACGGGCCGCTCAGGAACATCGCCAGTATCAAAAACTGACTCAGACGACGCAGCAGCAGCCAGCGATGACTCTTCCACCACCCTTTTTTTGCCTGCGCTTCACGCCCGGCGTCACGTTTACGATTTGCCATTGTTCCCCTCCAGCCAACCGAAGCGGTAATGGTGTCCTAACTCCCCTTTCGCCAACGACAGCGGCAGCACTTTTATTGCCGGCTGCTCCAGCACGCAGACTTTTTCGCATTTCCCGCAGCCGGTACAGGCATCGCTATGGACGGTTGGAATAAACCGCGCATGCTTGCCGGTACGCATATTGCGGTCCAGCTCAAGGGTGATAGCCTCATCGATTTTCGGGCACTCGCGATAACAAACATCGCAACGTAACCCTTGATAGTTGAGGCAGTTTTCGTGATCCAGCAGTACCGCCAGCCCCATACGCGAATCGTCAATGGATGCAATTTCCCTGTCCAACGCGCCGCTGGGGCAGACTTTGGCGCACGGAATGTCCTCACACATTTCGCAGGGAATATCGCGGGCGACAAAATACGGCGTACCGGCTGCCAGCCCGGAGGCCAGCGTCGCCAGCTTCAGCGTGTCATACGGGCATGCCTGAACGCACTGACCGCAGCGCACACAGGCGCTGGCGAAGGCCTCCTCGCTCAGTGCGCCTGGCGGGCGTAACCGCACGCCGGTTGCACGTGCGGTTTGCTGTTGTAACCCCAGCGCCACGCCAACGACGGCCAGCCCGCTCGCTGCGCGAACCATATCGCGCAGAAAGCGGCGGCGGCCATTTTGGGGTTTTGCTGACCGGGACATAACGCGTTACACCTTCGCCAGTTTCACGGCGCACTTCTTGAAATCCGTCTCTTTGGAGAGCGGATCCGTCGCATCCAGCGTCAGATTGTTCACCAGCTGTGCGGCATCGAAGAACGGCATGTATACCAGCCCCTGCGGCGGACGGTTACGCCCGCGCGTTTCAACAATCGAGATAACTTCGCCACGGCGGGAAACCACTTTGACTTTATCGCCACGGCGCAGATCGCGCGCTTTTGCATCCAGCGGGTGGATAAACAGCACCGCTTCCGGGAAGGCGCGGTGCAGTTCAGGCACACGACGCGTCATGCTGCCGGTATGCCAGTGCTCCAGCACACGTCCGGTGGAGAGCCACAGGTCATACTCTTTATCCGGTGCTTCAGCGGCAGGTTCAAATGGCAGCGCGAAGATGACCGCTTTGCCGTCCGGCTTACCGTAGAACTTGTAGCTTTCGCCCGCTTTCACATAAGGGTCGTTGCCTTCGCTGTAGCGCCACTGGGTCTCTTTGCCCTCAACGACCGGCCAGCGTAAACCACGCGCTTTGTGGTAGTCGTCGAATGGTGCGAGATCGTGCCCGTGACCACGACCAAACCAGGCATACTCTTCGAATAGCCCTTTTTGCAGATAGAAGCCCAGCTCGCGGGATTCATCGTTGAGCTGATCTTCAGCCAGTTCAGCAACCGGGAATTTGGTCACGGCTGGCGTGGCGAACAGCACGTCATACAACGTTTTGCCGCGCAGCTCTGGTTTCTGCGCCAGCAGCTCTTCCGGCCACACTTCTTCGGTTTTGAAGCGACGGGAGAACTGCACCAGTTGCCACAGATCCGATTTCGATTCACCCGGCGCTTTAATCTGCTGACGCCAGAACTGAGTGCGGCGTTCCGCGTTACCGTAGGCACCTTCTTTCTCTACCCACATCGCGGTCGGCAGGATCAGGTCGGCTGACAGGGCACTGACCGTCGGGTACGGATCGGAAACGATGATGAAGTTGCGCGGATCGCGCCAACCCGGCATACGCTCTTCGTTGATGTTCGGACCGGCCTGCATGTTGTTGGTACACATCGCCCAGTAAACATTCAGCTTGCCATCTTTCAGCGCACGGTCCTGCGCCACGGCGTGCAGCCCGATTTTTGCCGGAATGGTCCCTGACGGGATATTCCAGTGCTTCTCGCAGATATCGCGGTGTTTTTCGTTGGTGACCACCATGTCCGCAGGCAGACGGTGGGAGAACGTACCGACTTCACGCGCGGTACCGCAAGCGGAAGGCTGACCGGTCAATGAGAACGGGCCACAGCCTGGCTGAGAGATTTTACCGGTCAGCAGGTGCAGGTTATAGACCAGGTTGTTGGCCCACACGCCGCGGGTATGCTGGTTAAAGCCCATCGTCCAGTAGGAGATGACTTTTTTCTTCGGATCGGCATACAGCTGCGCCAGCTGTTCCAGTTGATCTTTCGGTACGCCGGTCATTTCGGCGGTTTTATCCAGCGTGTACTCAGCAACGAAGGCTTTGTAATCCTCAAAGCTCATCGGTTCAGAGGCATCGGAACCTGGATTCTTCGCCGCTTTTTCCAGCGGATGAGTTGGACGCAGGCCGTAGCCAATGTCCGTCACCCCTTTACGCAGGTTAACGTGCTTGCTAAAGAAATCCTGGTTGATCGCATTGTTTTGAATGATGTAGTTCGCGATGTAGTTGAGGATCACCAGATCGGTTTGCGGCGTGAAGACCATGCCGTTATCCGCCAGCTCAAAACTACGATGCTGGAAGGTGGAGAGCACCGCGACGTTAACATTCGGATCGGACAGACGACGGTTGGTGATGCGCGACCACAGAATCGGGTGCATCTCCGCCATATTCGCGCCCCACAAGACGAAAGCATCGGCATGCTCAATATCGTCATAACAGCCCATCGGCTCATCCATACCAAAGGTACGCATAAAGCCAACCACCGCTGACGCCATGCAGTGACGCGCGTTCGGGTCGATGTTATTAGAACGGAAGCCGGCTTTAAACAATTTGGCGGCAGCGTAACCTTCCCAAATCGTCCACTGACCCGAGCCGAACATGCCGATAGACTCTGGGCCTTTTTCTTTCATGGAGGTTTTGAATTTCTCTTCCATCACGTCAAAGGCCTGTTCCCAGCTAATCGGGGTGAATTCGCCTTCTTTGTGATACTTACCGTCCTTCATACGCAGCATCGGCTGTGTTAAACGGTCTTTTCCGTACATGATTTTCGGCAGGAAGTAACCTTTGATGCAGTTAAGTCCACGGTTAACCGGCGCATCCGGGTCGCCCTGGCATGCCACAACACGCCCTTGCTGCGTCCCGACCAATACGCCACAGCCCGTCCCGCAGAAACGGCACGGGGCTTTGTCCCATTTGATGGCTTCTTGCTGACCGACTACCGCGCGGGCTACGCCCGGCACGCTTAACCCGGCAGCCGCCGCAGCGGCCGCAACGGCGTTAGCTTTCATAAAGCTACGACGACTGAGTTTCATGGTGTTTCCTCACCTTGCTCATCCTGCTGGTGATAAACCAGCGACACCGCCAGCACGCCCGCAACGTTGCGCACTGACTCAATAGTTTTCATTAACGTTTCACTTTGCTCTGCTTCCACCACCACAATGAGCTGGCCGCTTTCCACATCGCTAAGTGCAACTTCGCAACCCGGAAATGAACGCAACTGCGTGGCGATATCATTGATATGCTGACTTTTGGCCTGAACGACCAGGCTGCAGACCTGCCAGTTACTGTCCATGGTTGTACTCCGCATTAATGGCTGATACCGGGCAAATAGCGACACACGCGCCGCATCCGTTACAAGCCTGATTGTCGAGCTGTGGCTGATAAATACCGGACAGCGTGGGGCGAAAGGTTATGGCCATAGGTTCACAGCTATCCTGACAGCGATGACACTCAACTGACTGGTGTGCGAGACAGTCTTCCCCGATCGTAAAATTCAGATCCCATGCCCTGGTGTGGCGCGGAAGAAAAAGTGATTCGGGACAGGCCTCTGCGCAGGCATAACAAAAGCTGCACTCGCCGTGTTTGAAATTTACGCTCGGATAACCACCCTGGCCTCGCTGCAGGATGTCGGTTTCACACGCCTGGATGCAGGCGTCACAACGGAGGCAATGGGTCAGAAAGTGAGAGTCTTCCTTGCTCCACGGCGGACGAATCCCTGCGTTGGCGTTACGCCAACTGCCTGTCAACATGCCTCGACGGGATAGATCAACCATGACATTGTCCTTCCATAATGACGCTCACCCTCGGCGGGTTGAACGACATAAAAAACTGCACTATTTATGAGTAGTTATTTTTAGTCGTAAGATATTTCAGGATGTGTAAGAGGAGCATACCCCGATCGGGGTAAATGCTGTTGCCGGATCAAAAGAGTGTTGAGTTGACGGGAAAAAATGCGCTTTTGCTCACATTTCAATGAGTTATATAATGAAGTATATAGCGAACAAAGCAACAAGAGAATTATCTTACTATTAAGATAAATCTTAGAACATATCACTACACCGAACCTAAACTAATCAAAAACTAACTTAAAATATAAGTAAATCTAGATTAATAGATAATACGAATATGTTAACCTGCCCCAGACTCGTTCATAAGACAGAAGAAAGGAAACACTGTGAACAATAAGATGAAGACAATTGTCCCTGCCGTACTTTTCGCCGCCTTTGCCAGCACCTCTGCCTGGGCTGCCAGTAACGATACCGGCGCACAGCCGCTGGAAAAAGTCGCCCCTTATCCTCAAGCGGAAAAGGGTATGAAGCGCCAGGTTATCCAGCTTACCCCTGAGAAAGATGAATCTACTCTGAAAGTAGAACTGCTGATCGGACAAACGCTGGAAGTTGACTGTAACCAGCACCGCCTGGGCGGAGAGCTGGACAGCAAAACGCTGGAAGGTTGGGGATACGACTACTATGTTTTCGACAAAGTCACCTCTCCGGTTTCAACCATGATGGCCTGCCCGGACGGTAAGAAAGAGAAGAAATTTATTACCGCGTATCTGGGTGATGACGGCATGCTGCGCTACAACAGCAAGCTGCCGATTGTGGTCTACACCCCGGAAAACGTGGAAGTGAAATACCGTATCTGGAAAGCGGAAGAGAAGATTCAGGACGCAATCGCGCGATAAGTGAGAATGTGCCGGATGGCGGCGTACTGCCTTATCCGGCCTACAGACGCATGAACCAGGCCGGATAAGCGCTGCGCTTATCCGGCATTTTATTTACAGCGCAATATCCGCCACAGCTTTCTGCTCAGGCTGCGGTTGAGCCTGAGGTTTCAGCTGCGGTTTTGGCGCTTCATCGGCAACCTGCGGCTTGTCGTATTTCAGACCCAGAACTTCGCTGGTGTATTGCAGCTCTTGTTCAGTCGCCTCAACGTTTCCGTTCAGCTTAGTACCATAAGACGGAATAATCGTTTTCAGCTTCGCCTGCCACTCGGGGCTGGCGACTTTATCTTTAAACACTTTTTCCATCAGATGCAGCATGATCGGTGCCGCGGTTGACGCACCAGGCGAAGCGCCCAGCAGCGCAGCAATCGTACCTTCTTTATCGCTGACGACTTCGGTTCCCAGACGTAGCACGCCGCCCTTCTCTGCATCACTTTTAATGATCTGCACACGCTGACCCGCCTGCCATAAACGCCAGTCTTCTTTTTTCGCCTGCGGATAGTATTCTTGCAGTGCGGCAAAACGGTCGTCATCGCTCAGCATCACCTGGCTTACCAGATATTTCACCAGATCGAAGTTATCCAGGCCTACGTTGACCATCGGCATAAAGTTCGACGTCGTGGTCGAGCTGAGCAGATCCCACAACGAACCGTTTTTCAGGAACTTAGTGGAGAATGTCGCGAATGGCCCAAACAGCACGACGCGTTTGCCATCGAGGATACGGGTATCGATGTGCGGTACGGACATCGGCGGCGCGCCCACAGAGGCCTGACCATATACTTTCGCCAGGTGGCTATTTACCACGTCCGGGTTTTCCGCCACCAGGAACTGGCCGCCAACCGGGAATCCGGCATAGCCTTTTGCTTCTGGAATGTCGGTTTCCTGCAACAGCTTCAGCGCAGCGCCACCGGCACCGATAAAGACAAACTTCGCCTTGATATCATGTTCCGCTTCGTTGTTTTTGAGATCGGCAACCGTGACGGTCCAGCTATTGTCCGCATTGCGTTTAAAGCCACGCACTTCGGTACTGAGCTGCAGCGCAAAATTGGGCTTTTTCTGCAACGAGGCAATCAGTTGGCGCGTGATTTCACCATAGTTAACGTCGGTACCAATCTCGGTACGCGTTGCCGCAACTTTCTGTTTCGGATCGCGACCTTCCATAACCAGCGGCGCCCACTCTTTAATCTGCGCGTGATCTTCGGAATAACGCATACCACGGAATAAGGTGCTCTGCTGCAGTGCGGTGTAACGGGCGCGCAGGAAATTCACGTTCTCGTCGCCCCAGACAAAACTCATATGCGGGACGGTAGTGATAAATGAGCGTGGTTCATGCATCACGCCATTATTAACCTGATAAGCCCAAAACTGACGGGAAATCTGGAAGGCTTCGTTGATTTCGACTGCCTTTTCAATGCTGATGCTACCGTCGGCCTTTTTAGGCGTGTAGTTCAGCTCCATCAGTGCGGAGTGGCCGGTTCCGGCGTTGTTCCAGCCGTTCGAACTTTCCTGAGCGACGCCATCCAGTCGCTCGACCATGGTCATTGACCATTGTGGCTCCAGCTCCTGTAAATAGGTTCCCAGCGTGGCGCTCATGATACCGCCGCCAATCAACAGTACATCCGTTTCCTGCTCTTCCGCCGCTTTCGCTTTTGCTGCCATAGAGACAACGTTCAGCCCTACAGCCATGGTGAAGAGCATGGCAGTCACTTTTTTCATAATGTTAATGCCTTACTTTTAGTATCGCTTTTTGCTTTTAATGCAGGTGAAAATCGAGCGGCACTAACGGTAACACTTAAGTAAAAATAATTAAATATTGTTTATAAATTATATTTTAATTTTAAAAATGTTATTAATACGTTGATAATTTATACGGTTATTGACAATCACTTCTGGAAACCCGCCCGTCAGACGCGTACTATGCTGCGCTTTGCTATTCACCGCACGGATGCCTGTCGGTCTGCTGTTATCAGGCCCTTTCTGACCTGAGAGTTACTATGTCTGCAACACACTCCTCCTCTGCTGTGACAGAACAGAGCACCCGCACCGTACTGCGACAACCCCGCCTGCTGGTACGTGAAACGCTGGCGGGGGTGGTAACCGCCCTGGCGCTGATCCCGGAAGTGATCTCTTTTTCCGTTATTGCGGGCGTCGACCCTAAAGTCAGCCTGATCGCTTCCGTCGTGTTGTGCCTGGCCATGTCTTTTTTAGGTGGCCGTCCGGCAATGGTTACGGCTGCTGCAGGATCGGTTGCGCTGGTGATTGGTCCGATGGTGCATCAACACGGCGTGCAGTACATTCTGCCTGCGGTGGCGCTGGCTGGGATTATCCAGATCCTGTTTGGCGTATCAGGGATGGCGCGTCTGATGCGATTCATTCCTACAGCCGTCATGACCGGCTTTGTCAACGCCTTGGGCATTTTGATTTTCTTTGCTCAGGTCCCGCATTTTTGGGGTAAAAGCCCGCTAATCTGGGGACTGTTTGTCCTGACACTGCTGATTGTGCTGTGGGTTCCACGGTTTATTAAAACAATCCCCGCGCCGCTTATCGCCATCGTGCTGCTGACGGTATTCACTGTAAGCAGCGGACAACTGTTACCAACCGTCGGTGATGAAGGTTCAATGAGCGGTGGACTTCCGGGAATAACGCAGCTGTTAGTGCCGCTCAACCTGCAAACATTGGCCATTATCTGGCCCTGTGCGCTGAGCATCGCTTTTGTCGGTTTGATGGAATCGCTGTTAACCGCCCGTCTGGTGGATGACCTGACGGTGACACCGTCGAATAAGAATAGAGAGAGCGCTGGATTGGGGATAGCCAATATTCTGGCCGGATTTTATGGCGGTATTGCCGGATGCGCGATGATTGGTCAAACCATCGTTAACGTCGAGATGGGCAAAGGACGCAGCCGCATTTCGACGATTGCCGCCGGGCTTGTATTGCTGCTGTTAGTCACCGCGTTGAGCGAAGTCATGGCGAAAATACCCATGTCGGTGCTGGCGGGAATTATGGTGATTGTGGCGGTGAAAACCTTCAGTTGGCACAGCATTCAGCCCACCACGCTGACCAAAATCCCCGCCACTGAAACACTGGTCATGCTGATAACCGTCGGCGCAACGGTCTCTACCGGCAACCTGGCGATTGGCGTGGTTGCCGGAGTGATGACCATGCTCATCCTGCCGCGCATCGTCAGACGTAAACGCGCGGCTACATCAGAAACAGCGTTGCCAGACCGAGAAAAATAAAGAAACCGCCGGTGTCGGTAATTGCCGTAATCATGACGCTTGAGCCGACCGCCGGGTCGCGCCCGAGCTTCACCATGGTCATGGGAATAATCACCCCCATCAACGCCGCCATCAGCAGATTAAGCATCATCGCCAGAGTCATCACGCCGCCGAGCGCCATATCATCGTACAGCCACCAGGTAATGCCGCCCATAATCCCACCCCAGACGAGGCCATTTACCAGCGCCACGCCCATCTCACGCAGGATCAAAAACGTCAGGTTTCCCGGCTGAATATTTTGTAGCGCCAGCGCGCGAACGATCATGGTGATAGTTTGATTTCCGGTATTGCCGCCGATCCCTGCCACAATCGGCATCAGCGAAGCCAGCGCCACCAGTTGCGAGATCGTATGTTCAAAGCCATCAATGACCCGCGAGGCGATAAAGGCGGTACAGAGATTAATGGCCAACCATGCCCAGCGGGTTTTTACCGCTTTGGTAACCGGAGCAAACACATCCTCTTCAGCGCTCAAGCCCCCCATTCGACGCAGATCGGTATCGGTTTCTTCGTATACCACATCCACGATCTCATCGATGGTCAAACGGCCCATCAACTTACCGGCAGGATCAACCACCGCGGCACTGACCAGGTTGTCACGTTCGAACGTACGCGCGGCGTTTTCGGCAATGTCTTCCGGGGAAAAGGTGAGCGGGTCATTTTCCATCACTTCGCAGACTTTACGCTGCACATCATTGAGCAGGATACAGGTTAGCGTCAGTTCGCCGACCAGCACCTTATTACGATCGGTCACGAAAAGTTTATCGGTGTTCTCCGGCATCCTGCCGAGCCGCCGTAAATAGCGCTGCACCACTTCCAGCGTCACGTCCGGGCGCACGGTGATGACTTCGAACTCCATAATCGCACCGACGCGATTCTTCTCGTAGTGCAACACCTGGCGCACGCGCGCCCGCTCCTCTGCGGGTAACGTTGCCAGCAGACGGCCTGTGAGATTACGCGGCAGATGCTGGACCAGGTAAATCTGTTCATCGATATCGAGATATTGCAGCGCATCCAGCAGCTCGCGGTCGCTCATCTCATCAATCAGGTCGTCCCAGACGTTTTCTGACGCCTCAAGCAAGACGTTACCGCGTTTTTCATTTTCGACCAGCCGCCACAGGGCGTGGCGCTCTTCAGAGGGTAATGCTTCGAGGGTATCGGCCAGATCCGGCGGCGGCAGGTGCGCCACCAGCGCCCCTACCTCAGCAATATCGTCGGCTAAGGTACCGACGTCATATTGCTCAGCCAGGGTAAGCTTGCCCAACAGCGTGGAAATAATGGCTTTATCAGTGGTCAGCAGCCAGATGAGGCGCGCACGCTCTTCATCACGCAGTCTGGCGCTGTTTTTGTTGAATGCGGACATTAATCATAAATCCATGATATGAAATATCATTAATCATGATGCCGATTTATGTAAATAACAATAAACGGAACCGCCGGGCGGATAAAAAACCGGCGGTTGCTGGGATTACGCAGTACGAGCGACGGCATCACGCGAGGCGGCATCACGCTCATCGCCCACTAATTCACTTAACTGTCCGTTACGCATCTCCAACAGACGATCGGCGTGAATAAAATAGTGATCGTCATGGCTAATAGCGAAGATGGTTTTACCCATTTCCTGCATCAGCGGCAATAACACCTGATAGAACTCACGGCGGAAGTGAGGGTCCTGATCGGCAGCCCATTCATCCAGCAGAATAATGTCGCGCTCCTCCGCCAGCGCCAGCAGCAGCGCCACGCGTTTTTTCTGCCCTTTCGACAGCTTGAGATTGAGAATACGCCCATCGTTCAGCTCAAGCTTGTGACCCATCTTCAGATGTTCAAGCCACTTCGCCACCAGCGCCGGATCGGCCTCTTTACCTTCCGGACCGAGCAGTTTGTCGAACAGCCAGACGTCGGTAAACACGGCGGAGAACAGCTTGCGATAGTCCTCTGGTTTTTCGACAGCAACCGCTTTGCCGTCGAGCAGGATCTCGCCTGACTGCGGCTGATACAATCCGGTCAGTAACATAGCCAGTGTGGATTTCCCGCTACCATTGCCGCCAATCAGGAAGATCAGTTCCCCGCGACGAATAGTCAGATTTACCGGCCCGACAGAGAACGCGTTATCCTGATAGTGGAAGACCACGTTACGCAGCTCCAGCGTTTGCCAGTCCGGAAACGCAGTTGGGCGCGGGAATTCGGCCTTAAAGGGCGCCAGTGAAAACTTATTCAGCTTGTTAAATGCGACCTGTGCGGTGAGCAGCGTCGGCAGTGCGCCAACGGCAGAGAGCAGCGGCGTACGCAGGAATAACAGCGTCAGCGAATAGGTCGCCGCCACGGCGGTATCCGCCCAGCCCAGACTGTTAGCCATCCAGAACACCAGGCCAATGGCGCCCAGCATCATAATGTTCGACCAGTTTACTGCACTGAGGTGGAAGGTATCGGCGCGGATAATATGGTGACGATACTCTTTGGCATCCGGGACGTATAATTGATTAAAGATATGCTCGGCGCGCTCGCGGTTGAGCGTCAACTCTTTGCGCCCTTCCAGCACCGTCTGGTAATCGTTGTACAATTTGTCTTCTGTTTCGCGCAGGGTCGCCATATGTTTATATACCCGCGCGACCAGTACAAACCCGCCCCAGATGGTGATTGCCATCCAGATTGCCGTCACCAGCAGCATTTTGGTTGATAGCATCGCCAGATACGCCGCCGACCCGATGGTGAGGATAATCCCTTGCACCAGCTCAGGCAGACGGACAAAAGCGATGGTGATGTTGCGGATATCGCTGGTTAAACCGGCCAGCAACGAGGCGCTGCCAAGCTGTTCGATACGCTCGACGTGGGTGTCCAGAATACGCTTGATAAATTCGCTACGCAGGCGGTAAACAAAGTGGTGTCCCAGCATGGTTAACGCCAGCTGTGAGCCAAGGGTAACAATCATCAACAACAGCAGCAGGCCAAGAAACTCCGGCAGCACCATCAACGTGGTGTCGACCGTTTCAATCAGGCGCTGGTTAATAAACGCAATCAGCCCAATTCCCAACGCAGCGCTGGCGAGGCTGAGTGCCATGACGCTGATAAATGGCCAGCGATACTGCCGCCAGACAAGAAGTAAAAGTTCCATGCAAACAACCCGGGCAAGTAATAACAGCCCGCAGTTTAAACATCTCTTTGCCGACAGCAATAATAATTCTTATTTTTATTCTTTTTTACCAGCCTGGCGAAACGTCAGATTGTAACGGCAGTCACCGGTTAACGGATGATACCCTGTCTTAAGCGGCTGGATCCCATGATAAAACAGCCGCGAATTCCCACCCCATACCACAACATCGCCATGCTCCAGCAGTAAACGCTTTAAAGGGTCATTACGGCGCAAACCGCCAAACTGAAAGATGGCCGGTAATCCCAGTGAGACAGAAACGATAGGCGCCCGCAGGTCTGGTTCGTCTTTATCCTGATGTAATGACAGTTTCGCCCCTGGCGTGTAGCGGTTAATCAGGCAGGCATCGGGTTGAAAATCGGCATAGCCTGCTGCGGATGACGCCTGCTGGCACAGGTCCGCGAAAGTATCCGGCATCGGCGGCCAGGGCGTACCGGATAGCGGGTCAAACGGAGAATAAAGGTAGCCATGTTGATCCGTCGTCCAGCCCAAATGGCCACAGTTGGTCATCGCCACCGACATCGTGTAACCGCCGGGCGTCACCATCTGGCGAAACGGCGACCGTCTGGCGACAGCCGCGATCGCTTGCAGTAAAGACGGTGCGGACTCAAAGGCAAAACGTCGCAAAATTACCGCGCCGGATGCCAGCGGTTCCTGCCAGGGTTTCTCATCCGCAAAGAGATCAAGCATTACGTTTCCTCCCCAGTGGTTTCTCGTTGCAGTAACTTCGCCTTGCGCGCAATCCCCCAGCGATAGCCCGAAAGCGCACCATCATTGCGGATCACCCGATGACACGGGATGACAATCGCCAGCTTGTTGGCTCCGCAGGCGCTGGCCACCGCGCGTACCGCTTTCGGTTTGCCGATGGCGCTGGCTAACTGCTGGTAGCTAACCGTCTTACCACATGGGATTGCGCGCAGCGCCTGCCACACCTGCAGCTGGAATGCGGTCCCGCGTATGTCCAGCGGCAGTGACAGCGGCGTATTGCGCGTATTAATCACGGCGATGACTTCACGCACATGCTGCTGGAAATCGGCATCGGCTGCTTCATCCTGAGCGGCGGGAAACAGCTCATGCAGTTCCGCAACCAAGGTAGCATCATCATCACCCAGCAAGATCGCGCAGATACCGCGTTCGCTTTCCGCCACCAGGCAACGACCCAGGGCGCAATCTGTCAGGGTATAGCGCACAGAAACGTTGTCGCCGCCTTTGCGAAATTGCCTGGCGGTCATGCCTAACGCCTGATCCGCCTGTCGGTAATAGCTGCTGCTGTCGGGGAATCCGGCGTTCAGAATTGCCTGGGTTACTGGCGCCCCTTTTGCCAGGGCATCGCGCAGACGACGAGCGCGCCAGGACTGCTGCCACGCTTTCGGGGTCATGCCCGTCGTGGCTTTAAACAGGCGGTGTAAATGATACGGGCTCATCGCCACCTGCTGCGCCAGGTCATCCAGCGTGAGGGGCGACTCCTGCTCCAGCAACTGACAGGCGTGGGCTATTTTGTCCAGCCGATGCTGCTGCGCACTGTCTTTATCCGGCTGACAGCGTTTACAGGGCCGAAACCCGGCGTCCTGCGCCTGCTGGGCATCAGCAAAGAAACTGACATTTTTGCGCAGCGCATGCTTCGCCCGACAGGACGGACGGCAGAAAATACCGGTGGTGTGGACGGCGAAAACAAACTGACCGTCGGCGTCAGCATCACGATCCACAACAGACTGCCAACGGTCATCATCAGTTATGCGTAAACGACTTTTCATTATGGACTCCTTTGTTAAGCATAGCGCTTAGCCTCAGTGTGTCCTGATAGCCAGGTATAAAAACCCGCAATCTTGCTTTTTAATTTTTTTCGCTGAGCAGAAAGCTTTTAAACTGCGGCGACATCCAGGTTTTAAACCCTTGCCCCTCTTTCACAATCATATACACCGCCAGCCCTTCACGACGCACCACCTCTTTGGCTTTTTCCGGGCCGAGCACCATCAAACCGGTATCCCAGCCATCAGCTTCCAGCGCTGTAGGGGCTATCACCGTCACAGACACCAGATTATGTTCGATCGGACGACCGGTTTGCGGATCGATAACATGCGACAGGCGTTTACCGTCCAGCTCGTAATAGTTTCGGTAGCTACCGGAGGTGCTGATGCCGTGCCCGTTAATGTCGACAACCGCTTGCACTGCGTTTTCACGATCGGTTGGTTTCTGGATCGCCACCCGCCATGGATGTCCTTCCGCATTCATACCTCGACTGTTTAGCGCACCGCCAACGGAAACCAGATAACGGGCGATCCCCTCTTGCTCCATCAGTCGTGCCAGATGATCGGCGGCATAACCTTCACCAACGGTAGACAGATCCACATACAGATCCGGCAAGTCTTTTTGCAGGTAGTTACGTTGTGCCTCATTCACTACCTTCAGATGTGAAAGTCCGGTTTGCGCTTTTGCGGCGTCAATTTGCGCCTGAGTGGGAATGTGCACGGGTTGCTGATCCGGACCAAAACCCCACAGGTTGACCAACGGTCCCACGGTGATATCCATCGCCCCATCGGTTTTCGCGCCAATTCGCAGCGCCGACGTGACGATATCCGCCATCGCGTCATTAACCGGCCACGGCGACAGGCTTTTCGACAGATTAAAGCGCATCAGGGCAGATTCATTTTTATAGGTCGAAAGAAGCTGATCGTCAGCATCAAGCTGAGTCTGGATCTTCGCCTGCAATTCTCTGGCGCGTTTGCCATCCACGCCCACCGCGCTGACCCGCCAGAAGGTGCCCATCGTTTTACCTTCCAGAACGGTGGCGGGTTGTGTGGCCTGAGCCGGTTTCGGAGCTTCATCGCACCCGACAAAAAAGATCGTCACAGCTATTAGCGCTGCGCGATAAAAATTCATTTCCATACGTAATTATCCTCATGCGAACGGGCGCAAGAGTACACCAAAAATCGTTGTTTGTACGGCGGAAAAAAAGCATTAAAAAAGGCCCCGCAGGGCCTTTTAACAACATGAACGCAGATTAGAACTGGTAAACCAGGCCCAGTGCTACGATATCATCGGTAGAGATACCGGCACGTTGGGTGAAATCATTGTCATCCAGCAGGTTGATTTTGTAATCAACATAGGTGGACATGTTTTTGTTGAAGTAGTAGGTTGCGCCAACATCAACATATTTCAGGATATCTTCGTCGCCATAGCCACGGCCCAGGTCTTTACCTTTAGACTGCAGGTAAGCCACGGACGGACGCAGACCGAAGTCGAACTGGTACTGCGCAACGGCTTCGAAGTTCTGTGCTTTGTTCGCCCAGCCCAAGTTACCCGCACGCGTTGCGTTGTAGGTCTGGGTGTACTGTGCTGCCAGGTACACATTATTCGCGTCGTATTTCAGACCACCGGTGTAAGTTTCAGCACGATCGCCGGTACCGAAGTTCAGCTTGTTCTGCTCGTCAGTACGTTTAGAGCTGGTAACTGCAGTACCCAGCGCGAAGCCTTCACCGATATCATAAGTGATGGATCCACCAACGCCGTCGCCGTTCTGACGCAGTGCCTCACGACCGTTGCCGGTCACACCAGTCATACCTTCGCCTTCCGGGCTACCGTTTTTGCCCTGATACTGAATGGCAAAGTTCAGGCCATCAACCAGACCGAAGAAATCGGTGTTACGGTAGGTCGCGAAGCCGTTACCACGCTGCTGCATGAAGTTGTCAGAACCGTAAGTGTCGCCGCCGAATTCTGGCAGAACGTCGGTCCAGGACGTTACATCGTAAACCACGCCGTAGTTACGACCGTAGTCGAAAGAACCTACATCAGCGAATTTCAGACCAGCAAACGCCACACGGGTCCAGGAGTTGTTTTCGTTTTCAGAGGAGTTACCCTGAATCTGGTATTCCCACTGGCCGTAACCGGTCAGTTGGTCGTTAACCTGGGTTTCGCCTTTGAAGCCGATACGCATATAGGTCTGATCACCATCTTTAGTAGAGTCATCAGAGAAATAGTGCAGACCATCGACTTTACCGTACAGGTCTAATTTGTTGCCGTCTTTGTTGTAAATTTCAGCCGCATTTGCTGCGCCTGCTACCAGCAGAGCCGGTACCAGGAGGGACAGTACTTTAACTTTCATGTTATTAACCCTCTGTTATATGCCTTTATTGCTTTTTTATGCCACTGCTCACTGGCTAACCCTCATTAACCAGTCGGCAACTTCATTCTCCGCAAAAACACAGAATAATCCAACACGAATATGATACTAATACTTTAAAGATGTTTCATTTATCCATGTAGATGTTTCAAAATATTAACAAAAGGGAACTTTTTTTAATTAAGAAAATGGAGAGAATAAGCACGAATAGTCAAGAATTATTATAAAATAAATAAAAATCAATAATTTAAACAAATCACAACCATAGCACTGAATGATAAAAAAAAATCTTCACTCGCAACTAAAATAGACTCGCTATCATCATTAACTTTATTTATTACCGTCATTCATTCATGAATGTCTGTTTACCCCTATTTCAACCGAATGCTCTGCGTTCGGTTTTTTTTTACTCTTCTTTACACAAAACTGACTGTTCTGTGCTACCGATGAACAACTATCACGACTATTAACCATCCCGTCATGTCGAGAACAGAAATAAATCTTATTATTAATTTCTTGTTATTTAATGCTAAATGTATACATTCACTACAAAATATTTGTACCCGCTATTATTCGCTGTACATCTTTGCATCATCGTGGTTTCAGCAAAATGCGGCGCAGACAATACAAACTCTGTGGCATGCTCCAGGTATGGCAATTCATACATTACCCTTTATACTGCCCCTTCATGTTTCGCGTCGTTTAACAGGTCATAAACACGAATGAGTCAGTCTGACACAACGGCTTCTACCCGATTTTCCCTACTACCGGGAAATATTACCCGTTACTTCTTATTACTGATCGTGGTGCTGTTGGTGATGATGGGCGTCATGGTCCAGAGCGCCGTCAATACCTGGCTAAAGGATAAGAGCTATCAGATTGTCGATATCACTCATGCTATTCATAAAAGGGTCGATACCTGGCGATACGTGACCTGGCAAATTTATGACAATATCGCCGCCACGGCCAGCTCGCCTGGCGCAGAAGGGCTGCAGGAAACTCGCCTGAAGCAAGACGTCTACTATCTTGAGAAACCTCGCAGAAAGACCGAGGCGCTGATTTTCGGCTCGCATGACAGCTCTACGCTGGAGATGACCCAACGTATCTCAACCTATCTGGATACGCTATGGGGCGCGGAAAATGTCCCATGGTCAATGTATTACCTCAATGGTCAGGACAATAGCCTGATCCTTATCTCAACATTGCCGCTGAAAGATCTCACTTCCGGCTTTAAGGAATCGACGATCGGTAATATTGTCGACTCCCGTCGCGCTGAAATGCTGCAGCAGGCCAATGCGCTGGATGAGCGTGAAAGCTTCTCATCGCTGCGCCGTCTGGTCTGGCAAAACGGACATTACTTCACGCTACGCACGACCTTTAATCAGCCGGGACATCTGGCAACAGTTGTCGCCTTTGACCTGCCGATTAATGACCTGATCCCTGCCGGCATGCCGCTGGACAGTTTCCATCTGGTACCTGATGCCAGCTCAACGACTGAACATGTTAATGAAAAAGAGTCGCCTGACAGCGTCAGTATTAGCTTCAACAACAGCAAAATTGAGATCTCATCGGCGCTGGACTCAACGGATATGCGGCTGGTCTGGCAGGTTCCGTTTGGCTCATTGCTACTCGATACGCTGCAGAACATTCTACTACCGCTGTTACTGAACATCGCGTTGCTGGCCCTGGCGCTGTTTGGTTATACCACCTTTCGTCACCTTCCTGCCCGTTCCACGGAAGTGGCGCCAAATCTTGCGGCGAATAATGAACTGCGGATCCTGCGTGCGATCAATGAAGAAATTGTTTCCCTGTTGCCGCTGGGATTACTGGTGCACGATCAAGAAGCCAACCGCACGGTAATTAGCAATAAAATTGCCGACCACCTGCTGCCGCATTTAAATCTGCAAAACATTACCAATATGGCGGAACAGCATCAGGGCGTCATTCAAGCCACGATCAATAATGAACTGTATGAAATCAGGCTATTTCGCAGTCAGATCTCATCGCGAACGCAGATCTTTATCATTCGTGACCAGGACCGCGAAGTGCTGGTTAATAAGAAGTTGAAGCAAGCACAGCGACTGTATGAGAAAAACCAGCAGGCCCGCGCGGCCTTTATGCAGAATATTGGTAATGCGCTGAAAGACCCCGCTAAAACACTGGCTGCTAATGCCGCCGCGCTCAATACCCCCGACAGCCAAAAACTGGCAAATCAGGCTGACGTTTTGGTTCGTATGGTGGATGAAATCCAGTTGGCTAACTTGCTGGAAAGCGACGCGTGGAAAGGTGAATCGACGCTGTTTTCCGTGCAGGCGTTGATTGACGATGTGGTCCCGGAGGTGTTGCCGGCTATTAGGCGTAAAGGGCTGCAGCTACTGATTAAAAATCACCTTAGCGCTCATGACGAACGCCGTGGCGACCGCGATGCCCTGCGCCGTATTTTGCTGCTGCTGATTCAATATGCGGTAACCACCACGCAAATTGGTAAAATCACGCTGGAAGTCGACCAGGATGAATCGGAGGCTGAACGTCTGACCTTCCGCATTCTGGATACCGGGGAAGGCGTCACGTTGCAGGAAGTTGATAACCTGCATTTCCCGTTCATTAATGACACCCAAGGCGATCGTTATGGCAAAGCCAACCCGTTAACGTTTTGGCTGTGCGATCAGTTAGCCCGTAAGCTGGGTGGACACCTGAACATTAAAGCGCGGGAAGAGCTTGGAACACGTTATATAGTCCATGTTAAAATGCCGCTGCACGATCAACATGCTGATAGTGAAGAGCGCCTGTTAGATGACGTCTGCGTGATGGTTGATGTGACCTCTAATGACGTACGGAGCATTGTATTACGTCAACTGGAAAACTGGGGGGCAACCTGCATCACGCCCGATGAACGGTTGAATAGTCAAGAATATGATCTCTTTTTAACAGATAATCCGTCTAATCTTACTGCCTCGGGCTTGCTTTTAAGCGATGATGAGTCTGGCGTACGGAAAATTGGCCCCGGTCAGCTGCGCGTCAACTTTAATATGAGCAATGCTATGCAGGAAGCTGTCCTCGAGCTGATAGAAGAGCAGTTGGCACAAGAAGAGCTCCAGGAGCTCCCCCTCGGCGGAGATGAAAACGCTGAACTTCATGCCAGCGGTTACTATGCACTCTTTGTAGACACAGTACCGGATGATGTTAAGAGGTTGTATACTGAGGCAGCAATCAGTGATTTCGCTGCGTTAGCCCAAACGGCTCATCGCCTGAAAGGCGTGTTTGCCATGCTTAATCTGGTACCCGGCAAGCAGTTATGTGAAGCGCTGGAACATCTTATTCAAGAGAAAGATGCTCCAGGTATAGAAAAATACATCAGCGACATTGACGCATACGTCAAGAGCTTGCTGTAGCAAGGTAGCCCAATACATGAACACTATGAACGTAATTATTGCCGATGACCACCCGATTGTACTGTTCGGTATTCGTAAATCACTTGAACAGATCGAGTGGGTTAATGTTGTCGGCGAATTTGAAGACTCCACAGCACTGATCAACAATTTGCCTAAGTTAGATGCTCATGTGTTGATTACCGACCTTTCCATGCCGGGAGATAAATACGGTGATGGGATCACGTTAATTAAATACATCAAGCGCCATTTCCCGAGCCTGTCGATTATTGTGCTGACCATGAACAATAACCCGGCCATTCTGAGCGCGGTACTGGATCTCGATATTGAAGGGATTGTTCTGAAGCAAGGCGCGCCAACAGACCTGCCGAAAGCGCTGGCTGCACTGCAAAAGGGCAAGAAATTTACCCCGGAAAGCGTTTCTCGTCTGCTGGAAAAAATCAGCGCCAGTGGCTATGGCGACAAACGTCTGTCACCGAAAGAGAGCGAAGTTCTGCGTCTGTTTGCCGAAGGTTTCCTGGTTACGGAAATTGCCAAAAAGCTCAACCGCAGTATTAAAACCATCAGCAGCCAGAAAAAATCGGCGATGATGAAACTCGGTGTAGAAAACGATATCGCGCTGTTGAATTACCTCTCTTCCGTGACGCTGAGTCCTTCAGATAAAGAGTAATTAACTGCCCTGATGGCACTGCGTTTATCAGGCCTACGAACAGGTTGTTCCGTAGGCCTGATAAGGCATCTCTTATCCCCGCGCCTTCCTCACTCTTTCCGCATAGACCGTCAGCGTTTGCTTCAATACATCTAATGTCACTGGCTTGGAAAGACAGCTATCCATACCGGACTCCAGACAACGTTGCTTCTCTTCAGCCAGCGCGTTTGCCGTCACGCCCACAACCGGCAACGTTAAGCCTAACTGACGGATACGCTGCGTCAGGCGATAACCATCCATATTTGGCATATTGACGTCGCTCAGCACGATGTCGATATGGTTTTTACTCAGTACATTGAGTGCATCAACACCGTCATTCGCCGTTTTACACTGATATCCCAACGATCCCAGTTGATCGGCCAGTAAACGCCGGTTGATAGGATGATCGTCGACCACCAGTATCATCATGTCATCGTTGGTCGCACCGACTTTATCCGGGGCGGGTAGCGCCGTGGAAAGTTCTTCACTCCCCAGATCAACGCTGTAAATATGCGCCAGCAGCGCGGGCAGTTCGTGCGGTGACGCTACGCTGTGCACCCACTCCCCTGGCCCCCTTTCCAATGGAATCCCAATATGGCGACGGCAGAAAATTACCGCAGCACGTCCTTGCCACGCCTGTTCCAGCACATCGTCGGCAACCAGCAAATCATCAGCATCCGGGCGCTGCCCCTCATAACGCAGCACCGTCACCCCGTTACGCGTCAGGCTGGATTCGACAAAGCGATACAGCGATGCGTTACGCACCGCCAGCCAGCAACGGGTACCAGCCAGTCCCTCTACACCTTTTTTCTGTGGATACTGGGCGCCATAAAGAGGAATACGTAGCGTAAACTGGCTGCCCATTCCCGGTTCTGAATCAACGGAAATATCGCCATCCATCATGCTGATCAGTTTTTCACAGATAGCCAGACCGAGCCCGGTTCCCTGGAAATTACGTTGTACGCCAGTGCCTACCTGGAAGAAAGGATCGAACAAACGGACCACTTCTTTGGCGGGGATACCCACCCCGGTATCACGCACACGGATACTGAGATAATCGCCGTCACACTGCACATGCAGCACAATGCAGCCGGTATCGGTAAACTTGATCGCGTTACTCAGCAGATTAGAGATCACCTGCTGTAAACGCATAGGATCGCCATTCAACGCGACGGGCACATCCGGGTCAATAAAACAGTACAATCCCAACTGCTTACGCACCACCAGCGGCAGATAGTTTGCTGTAATGTGGCTCATCACTTCACGCGGTGAGAACTCGCGCGGTTCAATCTTCAACTGTTCAGATTCGATTTTCGAGAAATCGAGAATATCGCTGATAATTTTCAACAGCAGGCTGGAAGAGTTATTCATCGCCGTCACCAGGCGATCCACTCCGTTGGGTAACTCTTTGGTTTGCAACAAATCGAGGTTACCGATAATGCCATACAGCGGTGTACGCAGCTCATGGCTCACCGTCGCAAGGAACATCGATTTGGACTGACTCGCCTGCTCCGCCGCCTGGGCCATCTCCTGCAACGACTCTTCCATTTTAACGCGCGCGCTGACGTCAACCAGGACGCAAATTGCCACGTTTTCATTGCGATAGCGCGAATGCACAAAGCTGATTTGCAGATTGGTATTGTTACTGGTCAGCACATCGACAAAATTGACCTGCTGGCCGCAGATGATTTGCGTTAACCGTTGCCGGTCTTCATGCGTCAGCATGTTCAGATAGGTATGCGCCAGTTCATTACTCAGGATGTTAATACCATCCAGCGTGCGCAAAATACAAATCCCCACCGGCGCGGAAGCCACGATTTTACGGTTAAATTGCTCGTGTTCCTCCAGGCGCTGAGCATCGCTTTCCGCAGGAATAAAAATACGCCGCTCATACATACGCGTGAGCATAAATAAAGCCGCGCCGACCAGCACATTCAGCAGGATAGCATTCAGGATCATCATGCGGATCCGCTCCAGCACCAGATCAACCGGAACCGAGTACACAATGCTCAGCGATGACGGCGGCAGATTTTTCTTCAGCACCAGATCGCGAAAACCCGGCGTATAGCCAAACCAGGAACGCTCCTGCATCCAGCGTGGTTCAGCCTTAACATTACCCTCAGGGCCGGTGAGCGAAATCAGCGCATGACCATTTTCATCGAGAATGGTCACCCCCATCGGCAAACTGCCCGGCGTGAAAAAGTTCTCCATGCGAATAGGTTGTTCCACGCCCAGCAGCGCCTGCAGACGGTTGGCAAGATAAACCGGCGTCAGAGCATAGAAATAGCCCACGCCAGGACGCGGCCCCTGGCTAATCCAGAACAGGTTATTACCGTTTTCATCCTGCGGCGCATTACGATACTTAATAATGCGCTCATGCAGCGCTTTCAGGGCCTGGTCACGTTCGACGGGCATCTCACGCAGACCAAAATTCGCCATACAGAGATTGTCGCTGCCGATCAGGAATACGCGATTCAAATCATAGGCAGCAGAAAAATTGTCACGCCAGTAGCGCATAAACCACGCCAGCGACTCCAGAGAACCTCGCCAGGCATTGCCCATCACCGAACAGTCGGAGTCGGCAAACAGCGGCTCAAAATTGGGTACGACGGTTTTGTCATCCCGCGCCCGCAGCGACATCACGCCGTTTTCCGCCGTTAAGCGATTCTCGGCAATATATTTAAGCTCTTTAATAACATCCGATGTGCGCTGGATATAACGCTGGGCCTGATCGGAGCTGAGGTTAAGCTCCTGATGGATCTCAGACTCTCTCTGGTGCAGCGCGTTCACAATGTAGAACACGGAGGCAAAAGCGATCAGACACCAGATCAGGAGCGCCAACGCTCTGAACAGGTAGCGTGAGACTTTTAGGGTTGAATGAACGGAAGCAAGGTATTTCAAAGGGGCGAAGCTCCGCCTCAGGGCATTAATAGAGTGTGGTTAAGGTAGCGGTAAATGTCCGGCGTCGCAATGCCCTCTCTTTACGGGAATATGATACACCGCTCTGAAACCATTGTCTTAACCCGTGATAATCGTCGTTTGCCTGAAAAACACTGCACGGATGTCAGAATGCGCGACCTGAGATGGCTGGCTCGTCGGTTATACCCACGACGATTACGCAACCAAATGATCATGATGGCCATTCTGATGGTCATCATTCCGACGATATCCATAGGTTATATCGTAGAAACTGAAGGCCGTTCAGCAGTCTTATCTGAAAAAGAGAAAAAACTGTCATCAGTCATAGCTCTGCTAAACGATGCACTGGGCGACAGCTTTAATGACTACGATAACCTGCCGCGCGAAGCGCGCATTCGGGCGCTTAATCATGAGTTAGCCCCCGTTACCGAGCGAATTACCCGGGCATTTCCCGGCGTTGGCGCAGGGTATTATCACAAAGCGCTGGATGCCATTATCACCTACGCGCCCTCTGCGCTGTATCAGAGCAATGTAGGTATCACTATCACCGACGATCATCCGGGACGCGAAGTGATGAGTAGTAATGCGCCAGTGGTCTATTCAGGACGACAGGTTCGCGGCGACATACTCAACTCCATGATCCCAATAGAGCGCCAGGGAGAGGTTATTGGGTATATCTGGGCCAATGAGCTAACCGAAGATATCCGCCAGCAGGCCTGGAGAATGGACGTCAGAATAATTGCCATACTGGTTACCGGGCTCATCTTTAGTCTGCTGCTGATCGTGCATTTTTCACGTCGACTCAGTGCGAATATCGACATCATCACTGATGGGCTCTCAACGCTGGCACAAAAAACGCCCGCCCGACTGCCTGAACTTCCCGGCGAGTTGGGACAAATCAGCCGTAGCGTGAATGCGCTGGCGCAAACGCTACGGGAAACCAAAACCCTCAACGATCTGATTATTGAAAATGCCGCAGATGGTGTGATCGCCATCGACAGACAAGGCGACGTCACCACCATGAACCCGGCGGCAGAACAGATAACTGGCTACACGCTGCATGAGCTGGTCGGACAGTCCTATGCGACGCTGTTTGCCAACACGCAGTTTCATAGCCCGGTACTGGATACTCTCGAGCACGGTACTGAGCACGTGGCTCAGGAGATTAGCTTTCCGGGACGAGAACGCACCATTGAGATAAGTGTTACCACCAGTCGGATCCATAACGCACACGGCGAACTGATTGGCGCACTGGTTATTTTCTCCGATTTAACCGCCCGGAAAGAGACCCAGCGTCGGTTGGCGCAAACCGAAAGGCTCGCCACTCTGGGTGAACTGATGGCCGGGGTCGCGCATGAAGTGCGAAACCCGCTGACCGCAATTCGTGGCTACGTCCAGATCATCCGCCAGCAAACCTCCCTGCCCGAACATCAGGAGTATTTATCTGTTGTGCTTAACGAAATTGATTCCATCAATAAAGTTATTCAACAACTGTTAGATTTTTCACGCCCGCGACAAAGCCAGTGGCAGCAGATTCAGCTCAATGCGTTAATTGAAGAAACGCTAATCCTGGTGCAAACCGCCGGCCTTCAGGCACGGATTGGTTTTACCACGGAATTAGATCCCAGCCTGCCGCCGATCGTCGCCGATCGCGAACTCCTCAAGCAGGTGATCCTCAACATTTTAATCAATGCGGTACAGGCGATCGCTGCGCGAGGCGAAATTCGCATTCGCACCTGGCAATACTCGGCCTCACAACAGGCCGTGATGATTGAAGATAATGGCAATGGTATCGATCTCGCCATCCAGAAGAAAATATTCGATCCCTTTTTTACGACAAAAGCGTCAGGCACTGGTCTTGGACTGGCGCTGAGCCAGCGCATCATCAATGCGCATCAGGGGGATATCCACGTCACCAGCCAACCCGGCTGTGGGGCAATATTCACCCTGATTTTACCTCTTAACCCGCAGGGAAATCCGTCAGAATGAAAACGACATACCGTATTCTCATCGTTGATGATGAAGAAAATGTTCGCCGTATGCTTGCCACCGCATTTTCCCTGCAAGGGCATGAAACGCATTGCGCCAGCGACGGGAAAGCCGCGCTGAGCCTGTTTAGCGAAACGCAGCCAGACGTCGTGCTGATGGATATTCGCATGCCGGAGATGGACGGCATCGACGCGCTGAAAGTGATGCGCGCGCAACAACCACGGATCCCCGTCATTCTGATGACCGCTTACGCCGAAGTCGAAACCGCAGTAGAAGCGCTACGTAGCGGCGCATTTGATTACGTGATTAAACCTTTTGATCTCGACGAGCTAAGCATGGTGATTCAACGCGCATTGCAACTGCAGGAGATGAAACAGGAAATCCGCAATCTACACAAAGCCTTGAGCACCAGCTGGCAGTGGGGGCATATTCTGACCAACAGTCCGCGTATGATGGATATCTGTAAAGACACGGCGAAAATCGCCCTCTCACAGGCCAGTGTCCTGATAAGCGGTGAAAGCGGCACAGGAAAAGAGCTGATCGCCCGCGCCATTCACTACAACAGCAAACGCGCCAATGGCCCCTTTATCAAAGTTAACTGTGCGGCTCTGCCGGAGTCGCTGCTGGAAAGCGAGCTATTTGGTCACGAAAAAGGCGCTTTCACCGGGGCACAGACGTTGCGTCAGGGATTGTTCGAGCGCGCTCATCAGGGAACGCTGTTGCTTGATGAAATTGGTGAGATGCCGCTGGTGTTGCAGGCCAAACTGCTGCGTATTTTGCAGGAGAGAGAGTTTGAACGCATCGGCGGGCACCAGACCATTCGCGTTGATATTCGTATCGTTGCCGCCACCAACCGCTGCCTGCAAACCATGGTGAAGGAAGGAACGTTTCGCGAAGACCTTTTTTACCGGCTCAACGTTATCCATTTAACTTTGCCTCCCTTACGCGAGCGTCGTGAAGACATTGCCTTACTCGCCAACCACTTTTTACAAAAATTCAGCGCTGAAAATCAGCGCGATATTATCGAGATCGACCCGACGGCAATGTCGATGCTCACCGCCTGGCCCTGGCCGGGTAACATTCGTGAACTGTCAAACGTCATCGAACGGGCCGTCATTATGAATACTGGCGCGATAATTTTTGCCGACGATCTCCCCGACGCTTTCCGCAACCCGGTGAGCGCCACGACAGAGACAAAACCGACTCACTCCGGGGAGCGCAATCTGAAAGAAGAGATTAAGCGTGAGGAAAAACGCATTATCCTCGAAGTCCTCAACAGTCAGGATGGCAATCGCACCCGCACGGCGTTGATGCTGGGAATTAGCCGACGCGCCCTGATGTATAAATTACAAGAGTACGGCATCGACCCTTCGGGTTCCTGAGACGCAAATTTGCTATGCAGAATTTTGCACACTGCGCAAAATTCTGCATAGCCCCTCGCTTTACCACCTCGTCAAAAACATATAAATAAATCAATAAATTCAAAACGATAAAGATTAACGTGTCTTTTTAATCATCCTGGCATCCTGCTTGCACTTCCCTGAGCGTACCCAACATGGAGTATGCAAAAGGGAAACATAATGAAAACAAAACTGATTACCTTACAAGACGCTGCAAGCTTCTTTCGTGACGGCATGACCATCATGGTCGGTGGTTTTATGGGGGTTGGCACACCGCCTCGCCTGGTTGAAGCCCTGCTGGAATCCGGCGTCAGAGATCTGACGTTGATTGCTAACGATACTGCATTTGTCGATACCGGTATCGGGCCATTGATCGTCAATGGGCGGGTGAGCAAAGTGATTGCCTCGCACATTGGTACCAACCCGGAAACCGGTCGTCGCATGATTGCCGGCGAGATGGACGTACAGTTGGTTCCGCAAGGTACCCTGATCGAGCAAATACGCTGCGGCGGCGCGGGTCTTGGTGGTTTTCTGACGCCTACCGGCGTTGGCACCATCGTGGAAGATGGTAAGCAGACCATGACGCTCGAGGGCAAAACCTGGCTGCTTGAACGCCCATTGCGCGCCGATTTAGCGCTTATTCGCGCCCATCGCTCTGACATGCTTGGCAACCTCACCTACCAGCTCAGCGCCCGAAACTTTAACCCTCTGATTGCTCTCGCCGCTGACATCACGCTGGTTGAACCTGATGAAATGGTTGAAACAGGCGAGCTGCAGCCTGACCAGATTGTTACCCCCGGCGCCGTTAT
This sequence comes from Citrobacter freundii complex sp. 2025EL-00176, assembly GCF_053309355.1. Taxonomy (NCBI): domain Bacteria; kingdom Pseudomonadati; phylum Pseudomonadota; class Gammaproteobacteria; order Enterobacterales; family Enterobacteriaceae; genus Citrobacter; species Citrobacter freundii complex sp. 2025EL-00176. The sequence goes on from NZ_JBRYHT010000002.1 coordinate 373,608, forward strand.
CGACCATATCGTCATTCCACAGGAGAGCTAATCATGGATGCTAAACAACGTATTGCGCGCCGGGTGGCGCAAGAGCTTCGCGATGGCGATATCGTCAACTTAGGTATTGGCCTGCCAACCATGGTAGCCAACTACTTGCCTGCAGATATTCACATTACGCTGCAATCTGAGAATGGTTTTCTGGGACTGGGCCCCGTGACCACCGCGCATCCTGATCTGGTAAACGCGGGCGGCCAACCGTGCGGTATTTTACCAGGTGCGGCGATGTTTGATAGCGCCATGTCGTTCGCGTTGATTCGCGGCGGTCACGTTGATGCCTGTGTGCTGGGTGGGTTACAGGTGGATGAGCAGGCTAACCTTGCCAACTGGGTGGTCCCGGGGAAAATGGTGCCTGGCATGGGTGGCGCGATGGATCTGGTGACCGGTGCACGGAAAGTCATTATCGCTATGGAGCATTGTGCGAAAGACGGCTCAGCGAAAATCCTGCGCCAATGCACCATGCCGCTCACCGCGCAGCATGCTGTGCACATGCTGGTCACTGAACTTGCCGTATTCCGCTTTATTGACGGCAAAATGTGGCTGACTGAAATTGTCGAAGGATGTGATATCGCCACGCTGCGTGAAAAAACCGAAGCGCAGTTTGCTATTGCCGACGATCTGCTCATCGTACGAGGTGACGCATGATTGGCCGCATCGCTCGCTTTATGACACGGGTGGTCAGCCGCTGGCTGCCCGATCCGCTGATTTTCGCCATGTTGTTAACATTGCTGACTTTCGGCATCGCGCTATGGTTAACGCCACAGACGCCCATCAGCATGGTGAAATTCTGGGGTGACGGTTTCTGGAACCTGCTGGCGTTTGGTATGCAGATGGCGCTGATCATCGTGACCGGCCATGCGTTAGCCAGCTCCGGGCCGGTGAAAAGCCTGCTACGTACGGCGGCATCCGCCGCCAAAACCCCTGCTCAGGGCGTAATGCTGGTCACTTTTTTTGGTTCGGTTGCCTGCGTTATCAACTGGGGATTCGGTCTGGTGGTCGGGGCGATGTTCGCCCGCGAAGTCGCTCGTCGGGTACCGGGTTCCGATTATCCGTTACTGATTGCCTGCGCCTACATTGGCTTCCTGACCTGGGGCGGTGGTTTTTCCGGTTCAATGCCTTTGCTGGCGGCAACGCCTGGCAACCCGGTGGAGCACGTAGCAGGGTTAATTCCCGTCGCGGATACCCTGTTCACCGGCTTCAATATCTTCATCACCGTGGCGCTGATTGTGGTAATGCCGTTCATCACGCGCATGATGACGCCAAAACCTGCAGATGTGGTGAGCATCGATCCGAAACTATTACTGGAAGAAGCTGATTTTCAGAAGAAGCTGCCGCCAGACGCGCCGCCATCGGAAAAACTGGAAGAAAGCCGCATTCTGGCACTGATCATCGGTGCATTAGGTATTGCCTATCTGGGCATCTACTTTGCCGAGAAAGGTTTCAACATCACCATCAATACCGTCAACCTGATGTTTATGATTGCCGGTCTGCTGCTGCATAAAACACCGATGGCCTATATGCGCGCCGTCAGCGCTGCCGCACGTAGCACCGCCGGGATTCTGGTGCAATTCCCCTTCTACGCCGGTATTCAGTTGATGATGGAGCACTCCGGTCTCGGTGGTCTTATTACCGAGTTTTTCATTAACGTCGCCAACAAAGATACCTTCCCGCTGATGACGTTCTTCAGTTCAGCGCTGATTAACTTTGCCGTTCCATCCGGCGGCGGCCATTGGGTTATTCAGGGACCATTCGTCATGCCTGCGGCGCAGGCGCTGGGTGCCGATCTTGGCAAATCAGTGATGGCCATCGCCTACGGGGAGCAGTGGATGAACATGGCACAACCATTCTGGGCGCTACCTGCGCTGGCCATCGCCGGGCTGGGCGTGCGCGACATTATGGGGTATTGCATCACCGCCCTGCTCTTCTCCGGTGTCATTTTTGTTATTGGATTGACCGTGTTCTGACGGCAACAACTTATTAAAAGGAACTGAAAATGAAAAACTGTGTCATCGTCAGCGCGGCACGTACCGCAATCGGCAGTTTTAACGGCGCACTGGCAACGACGGGTGCCGTCGAGCTTGGAGCAACCGTCATTAGAGCCGCCCTTGAGCGTGCTCACCTTGACCCTCGACGCGTGGACGAGGTGATTATGGGCAATGTGTTGCAGTCAGGACTCGGACAAAATCCGGCGCGTCAGGCATTGTTAAAAAGCGGCCTGTCTGACACCGTTTGCGGCTTTACCGTCAACAAAGTGTGCGGCTCGGGTCTGAAAAGCGTGGCGCTTGCCGCCCTTGCAATCAAAGCAGGGCAAGCACAGGCGATCGTGGCGGGAGGGATGGAAAACATGAGCCAGGCCCCCTACCTGTTAGACGCAAAAGCGCGCTGGGGATATCGTCTTGGTGATGGGCAATTGTCCGACGTTATTCTGCGCGACGGTCTGATTTGTGCCGAGCATGGATACCACATGGGGATCACCGCAGAAAATGTCGCTAAAGAGTACGGCATCAGCCGCGAAATGCAGGATGAACTGGCACTGCAGTCACAGCGTAAAGCCGTGGCCGCAATCGCGTCCGGCGCATTCCAGGCTGAAATCGTGCCCGTCAGCGTGTCGTCCCGTAAAAAAACCATCATCTTTGAGCGCGACGAGTTTCCCAAAGCTGACTCGACGGCGGAAGGCCTCGCCGCCTTGCGCCCGGCTTTCGATAAAACAGGAACCGTCACCGCAGGCAACGCTTCGGGGATCAACGACGGTGCTGCGGCATTAGTGGTAATGGAAGAGTCAGCGGCACTGGCGGCAGGGCTAAAACCGCTGGCGCGGATCAAAGCCTGGGCCAGCGGCGGCGTGGCACCGGCGATGATGGGGATGGGGCCGGTTCCGGCCACGCAAAAAGCGCTACAGCTGAGCGGGCTGCAGCTGTCCGATATCGATCTTATCGAAGCCAACGAGGCATTTGCCGCGCAGTTTCTTGCCGTCGGCAAAACGCTGGGGTTCGATCCGCAAAAGGTTAACGTCAACGGAGGGGCCATTGCGCTGGGACATCCTATTGGCGCCAGCGGCGCACGAATTCTGGTTACGCTGCTGCATGCGCTACAGGCGCGCGATCAAACGCTTGGGCTTGCCACGCTGTGCATCGGCGGCGGTCAGGGAATCGCAATGATTGTGGAACGCATGAATTAAAAAAAGGGCCGGATTTCTCCGGCCCTTTTCATAACATCTCAATTACTCGTCAGCGTCGTCCGCTGCATCATCATCAGTTTCTGCTTCAGGCGCGATATCCTCGTCGCCCTCAGCGGCACTTCCGTCGATGGAGTCGAGTTCTTCATCATCAACCGGCTCAGCTACGCGTTGCAGACCCACGACGTTTTCATCTTCCGCAGTACGGATGAGGATCACACCCTGGGTGTTACGCCCTACCACGCTGATTTCCGACACGCGAGTACGCACCAGCGTACCTGCATCGGTGATCATCATGATCTGGTCGGTATCTTCAACCTGCACCGCGCCAACAACAGAGCCGTTGCGCTCGGTAACTTTGATGGAGATAACGCCCTGAGTCGCACGAGACTTGGTCGGATACTCTTCTGCCGCGGTACGCTTACCGTAGCCGTTTTGCGTCACGGTCAGGATAGCGCCTTCGCCGCGCGGAATAATCAGAGAAACGACTTTGTCTTCGCCTGCCAGCTTGATACCACGTACGCCGGTCGCGGTACGACCCATCGCACGAACGGCATCTTCTTTGAAGCGCACCACTTTACCCGCGGCAGAGAACAGCATGACTTCGTCACTACCGGACGTCAGGTCAACGCCAATCAGTTCGTCGCCTTCGTTCAGGTTAACCGCAATGATACCGGCAGAACGCGGACGGCTGAACTCGGTCAGCGCGGTTTTCTTCACCGTACCGCTGGCGGTCGCCATGAAGACGTTCACACCTTCTTCGTTCTCGCGTACCGGCAGAATTGCGGTGATGCGTTCGTTCGCTTCCAACGGCAGCAGGTTGACGATTGGACGTCCACGCGCGCCACGGCTGGCTTCCGGCAGCTGATAAACCTTCATCCAGTACAAACGACCACGGCTGGAGAAGCAGAGGATCGTGTCATGGGTGTTAGCTACCAGCAGGCGGTCAATAAAGTCTTCTTCTTTAATACGTGCTGCTGATTTACCTTTACCGCCACGACGCTGTGCTTCGTAATCGGTTAACGGCTGATATTTCACGTAGCCCTGATGAGACAAGGTCACGACAACATCTTCCTGGCTAATCAGATCTTCGATGTTGATGTCAGCGCTGTTGGCGGTGATTTCGGTACGACGTTCGTCGCCGAATTGCTCGCGAATCAGCTCCATCTCTTCACGGATAACTTCCATCAGACGATCGGCGCTGCCCAAAATGTGCAGCAGTTCAGCGATCTGCTCCAGCAGCTCTTTGTATTCGTCGAGCAGTTTTTCATGCTCAAGGCCGGTCAGTTTCTGCAAACGCAGATCCAGAATCGCCTGGGCCTGCTGTTCAGTCAGATAATACTGACCGTCACGCACGCCAAATTCCGGCTCCAGCCACTCAGGACGCGCGGCGTCATCACCGGCACGTTCCAGCATGGCGGACACGTTACCCAGCTCCCACGAACGCGCCACCAGCGCTGCTTTCGCTTCTGCCGGGGTCGGCGCGCGACGGATCAGTTCGATGATGGGGTCAATGTTCGCCAGCGCAATCGCCAGTGCTTCAAGGATATGCGCACGGTCGCGAGCTTTACGCAGTTCAAAGATAGTACGGCGCGTTACGACTTCACGACGGTGACGTACAAACGCGGCAATAATATCTTTCAGGTTCATGATCTTCGGCTGACCATGGTGCAGCGCAACCATGTTGATACCGAAAGAAACCTGCAGTTGGGTCTGGGAGTAAAGGTTGTTCAGAACCACTTCCCCGACCGCGTCGCGTTTCACTTCAATCACGATGCGCATACCGTCTTTGTCAGACTCGTCACGCAGCGCGCTGATACCTTCAACGCGTTTGTCTTTTACCAGCTCGGCGATTTTCTCGATCAGGCGCGCTTTGTTCACCTGATACGGAATTTCATGGACGATGATGGTTTCACGGCCGGTTTTGGCATCGGCTTCGACTTCCGCGCGGGCGCGAATGTACACTTTGCCACGACCGGTACGGTAGGCTTCTTCGATACCGCGACGACCATTGATGATCGCGGCGGTCGGGAAGTCCGGACCCGGAATATGTTCCATCAGCCCTTCAATGCTGATGTCTTCATCGTCAATGTATGCCAGACAGCCGTTGATCACTTCCGTCAGGTTGTGCGGCGGAATGTTGGTCGCCATACCTACCGCGATACCGGACGAGCCGTTCACCAGCAGGTTAGGAATTTTGGTCGGCATGACGTCAGGAATTTGTTCGGTGCCGTCGTAGTTATCGACGAAATCAACCGTTTCTTTTTCCAGGTCAGCCATCAGCTCATGGGCGATTTTCGACATACGGATTTCCGTATAACGCATCGCCGCTGCGGAGTCGCCATCGACAGAACCAAAGTTACCCTGACCATCTACCAGCATGTAACGCAAGGAGAATGGCTGCGCCATACGAACAATGGTGTCGTAAACGGCGGTATCACCATGCGGGTGGTATTTACCGATTACGTCACCAACGACACGGGCAGATTTTTTATAGGCTTTATTCCAGTCGTTGCCCAATACGTTCATGGCGTAAAGTACGCGACGGTGAACCGGTTTCAGGCCATCTCGGACGTCTGGCAGCGCACGGCCAACAATGACCGACATCGCATAATCCAGATATGAGCTCTTCAGCTCTTCCTCAATGTTGACCGGTGTAATTTCTCTCGCAAGGTCGCTCATCTAACCGCTATCCCTCTACTGTATCCCGGATTCAAAGGTCGCAAATTATAACACATTCGCACAGATTCAGGTAAATGGATTCCCCCTGACAGAGGCTTTATTCATCCCGTCAGGCTGATATACTCATTTGCATTGCTAATTTAGGAGTAGAAGCCCCAATGAATGCCGAAAAACCCCCGGTAAGTCACAACGTTGACCATGAAGAAATTGCCAAGTTTGAAGCAGTCGCGTCACGCTGGTGGGACCTTGAGGGTGAATTTAAGCCACTGCACCGCATTAACCCACTACGTCTGGGCTACATCACAGAGCGCTCAGGCGGTCTGTTTGGTAAAAAGGTACTCGACGTCGGCTGCGGCGGCGGCATTCTGGCGGAAAGTATGGCGCGCGAAGGCGCAACCGTCACGGGCCTGGATATGGGCTTTGAACCGTTACAGGTAGCAAAACTGCATGCGCTGGAAAGCGGTATCCAGGTCGAGTACGTCCAGGAAACCGTCGAAGAGCACGCGGAAAAACATGCGCACCAATATGACGTTGTCACCTGCATGGAAATGCTGGAGCACGTGCCGGATCCGCAGTCGGTGGTCAGCGCCTGCGCCAGGCTGGTCAAACCGGGCGGCGAAGTGTTTTTCTCCACGCTTAACCGCAACGGTAAATCCTGGCTGATGGCCGTGGTCGGAGCGGAATATATTTTGCGCATGGTGCCGAAAGGCACGCATGATGTGAAAAAATTTATTAAGCCGGCAGAGTTATTACAGTGGGTAGATCAGACGGTGCTGAAAGAGCGTCATATGACCGGCCTGCATTACAACCCGATCACCAACAGCTTTAAACTCGGTCCGGGCGTGGATGTGAACTATATGGTCCATACCACCGCCAGTGTTGATTAACCGCTTCCTGTAGGCCGGATAAGGCGTCCAACGCCGCCATCCGGCATGCTGACAGGAACAGGGCCTGATGGCGTTTCGCTTATCGGGCCTTGTATTATCCTTTCTGTGCAGAGAGAACCGGCCAGTTCTTTCTGCCATGCAGCCCGCATGCCGTATCAGGCCTTAGGTTAACAACCTGTAGTGTAGATTTATGCAGCGGGCTGCCGTTCTCCACAAGTGACA